>AGAU01000243.1 GCA_000224765.2 SAR324 cluster bacterium JCVI-SC AAA005
TGTTGACGAAAAGCCTTTAGAGATGAGCCATTCAGGTCATTCAGATCAAATTTTTCATCCTTGAACTAATAAATGATACTTCCTGTTTGAAAAGGAGTAGCCTTCAGCAGGGCTCTTCCCAAACTGGTTTTACCAGTTCCACTCTCTCCAACAAGACCAATAATCTTTCCAGTTGCAATCTCAAATTTAGCTGCTGAGACAGCTGTAAAGCTGCTCCGTTTTAGCAATCCAGCACTGCTTTCGTAAACAATATCCAGATCTTTTATCTTCACGAGAGAACTCCGGGGTTCCTGTTCACTCGATTTAGTCGCTTCCTTACGTTTCAACTGAAGTTTTTGTGGACTAGGTACTGCTGCCAGCAAGCGCTATGTGTATTCGTGAGATGGGGTCCGGATTGTTTTTTTACGGGTCCGTACTCCACAATTTGACCAGATTGCATGACACAAAGATCATAGGCAACTTTACAAATGACACCCAGATCATGTGTGATAAAAAGCATCGCCATCCCAAACTGCTGTATCAGTTCGAGTAACAGATCGAGTACTTGAGTTTGAATAGTAACTTCTAGAGCATGATCGTCCCCACTGGATTATCCAGCTTGTACTGTGTTATCGTCTCACTAGGCGTCGAAGAATGGCTTATCCAAGGAATATACAAAATTACTGGAACTTGGAATCCATGTTTTGGTTTCTCAACATGGTCATGGAAAAATCATTGTTGGTGATTCACACGAATATGGAGACTCCCCGGCCATCTTCTATCAAAAAGTAATTGAGGACCTGATTCGGAGTTGTCTAAGCAGTTTTCTTTCTTTGCCCGATACACACGTTTCAGAGCGCTAGTTGGACAACTATATGAGCCCCCCTCTGGAGAACCCTGGATTTATAAGCCGATTGATGGAGTAATGCTTGTCAACGGGATTGGGGGAGTTAGTATAACAACCAGTGTTGGTCTCGCCCAAGAAGTTTTTCCAGAGTGTTAATTCAAATTTGCTTCACCTTGAACTTGTAGGGATTTCCAGCGAAAATTTTTTTTTGAAAACAATCAAACACTTTTAAAATCATCTTGGTTTGACTGAAATGAAAGTAGCCATCTACAATACCCTCGCAGACTTTCAACAAGCAACACCTCCAGAATTTTCTGACGAAATCAGCAACAGAGTTCGTGAGATTATGGGGCAGGTAAGGGCTCAGGGTGACAAAGCTCTCAAAGATTTGACTAGCCGATTCGATGGTGTATCGCTGGATCAAATCCTTGTTCCAAGGAAGTATCTGAAGACCTGTCTTGAAACTATGGATAAGCACCTTCGTTCGGTGTTGGAAGAGGCTGCAGATAATATTCGCTGCTTTCACCAAAGACAAAAGCAGCAGAGCCAGATGGAATTTGAACCAGACGGTACTCTGCTAGGTTGGAAGGTCACTCCTGTTGATGCTGCAGGTGTTTATGTGCCGGGTGGAAGAGCAGTCTATCCTTCAACACTGCTAATGAACGCTATCCCTGCTCAGGTTGCTGGAGTGCCCAGACTGGTCATGGTGTCTCCACCAAATCGAGAAACTGGCTTTCCCCATCAATTGGTTTGTGGGGCAGCCGCCTTGGTGGGTGTAGAGGAAATCTATGCAGTTGGCGGAGCACAATCTGTTGCTGCGCTTGCCTACGGTACAGAGTCTATCAAGAGAGTTGTAAAAATAACTGGACCTGGAAACGCATATGTTGCCGAGGCAAAAAGACAGGTATACGGTATTGTAGGGATCGATTCGATTGCGGGCCCAAGCGAAATCATGGTGGTCTGTGACCGAGAGGACATTCCTGTAGAATTCTTGGTGAGAGATCTACTCTCCCAAGCTGAACACGATCCAGATGCAGGTGCAGTTCTGGTCACAACATCACGATGCCAAGCAGAGGCTGTTGCAAAAAGATTGGAAGAGTTGATCCCAACCTTACCCAGAAAGGAAATTCTCGAAGAATCCTTCCGCCAAAGATCTGGGATCATTGTGGCTGAAAATTTAGAGGATATTTTTGACGCTATCAACGAGATCGCTCCCGAACATTTAGAGGTGCTGACTCAAAACCCAATGCAGGATTTACATCGCATTCGTAACGCGGGAGCAATTTTCCTGGGCCCCCATACCCCTGAACCAGTGGGAGATTATTTTGCTGGACCGAACCATACGCTTCCTACCTCCGGCGCTGCCCGCTTTGCTTCTCCTCTTGGCGTCTCAGATTTTGTAAAAACTAGTTCAATCCTCTCTTATTCCAAGTCAAAGCTCCAACAACAAGGCCCCTCTGTGATGCGTTTTGCTCAAGAGGAGGAGTTGTTTGCTCATGCAGAAGCTATCCGGGTTCGTTTGGAAAGCAATTTTTGATGTGAATCCTTCCAGAATTTTTCATTCTCAATCCAATCTGCTCTCTTTTCTCATCTTCTCAGCCTCCTCTTTGAGTAGTTATTCTTGATCTTTTGATTTTTCTTCAAAACGTAATATTTTGGTAAGATTTTTTCTTCAAATATTGTAAAATTTAGATATTTAACTAAAATTTTTTTCTTAAAAAAAAAGTAGAGAAGTTTTTATACAAGTGAAAAAATGTATTAAAATCTTACTAAAAAATTTACGTGGAAAGAAAAAAATTATTACTGATTGAAGAGAGTTCAGAAACAGCAAAGAAATTGATGCCTTCTCTGAATACCGAGTTTGAAGTGACTTGGGTTAGTCGTGGACTTGATGCGATGTTGCTATTCGGGCATCAAAACTACCAAGTCTTGATTCTCGAGACAAATCTACCTGACACTGATGGATTGCAGTTGGTTCGTACAATCCGAAAGTATGGATTTACGTTACCAATTATCATACTGAGTGACCGAGAAACTGCTCAAGACAGGATAGTTGGTCTGCAAGCTGGTGCTGATGACTACCTTAACAAACCTGTTTCTTTGCAAGAGTTGATGTTGCGGCTGGAAATTCTCCTGAGGAGAACAGGCCTTTCAGAAGAATCTACACAGGGTGGCCTGCTTAAAGAAATAAATTTTCCTTCATCTGAGTTGCGAGTCGGTGAAGTGATAATTCATCGTACAAATCGAACAGTGAAGCGAGCTGGATCCTCCATTGAATTAAGGAAAAAAGAATTCGAACTTCTAGAACTATTGATGGAGCATCCTAATGAGGTGATGAGTAAGCAACGAATTATGGACACACTTTGGGGACATGGACTTGATGCAAATGAATCAAGAGTCATTGACAATCACTTATGCCGATTACGAGCGAAACTTGATGAAGGATATGAGAAAAAGTATATCAGCACTAGGCGAGGAGCAGGCTATACATTTGTAAATCAAGAAGATGAGAAAAGAATTTTTAGGTAAAAAATTGATCAGATAAAAAATAAATCTGTCAAAAATTTTCTGATATTTTGATTTAAAACTTTTACAAAAATTACTTAGAAGGTACTTTGGTATGTAACATTTCCACCATCCCAAAAATCATTGGCAAAGTTATCTAGATTCCAAGTACTCGTAAACATCAAAGCACCCCCACCCACATAATCATTTCGGGCTTCCCAACTAATTCGTAATTTGCCTTCGAGTCCCCTATCCTCTTCTTTCGATAAATCTTCTAAATTGATGAGTGATTTCTCTACTTCGCCAAAGTAAATCCCTGTTTCCCACGCTGTTTCATTTCCCAGAAGTTGACGCATATAACCGAACCATTGATAGGAATGAATACTATTCTCTTCGCTATCGTTTATTGCATCTAGTTGAACTAGATGATGCCGAAACATGTCATAACGTAAACCGGCATTCAAATACCAATCTTGGGCTAGAGGACCATCAGCTTGTAGTATTTGTGAAGACCACCGGACCTCTTGATACCGATGATCAACTGGGTCTGGAGAAATAGTCGCTTCTCGAAATTTTTCTGAACGAAATTTTTTCCATTGCCATCCGAGTGTCCAATCAGGATTCCACTGATGCTCAATAAGCAGTCTTTGCTGTGTTTCTTCATGTGAGAAATCCAAGTCTAGGGTTGGATCTACCAACGTCATCGGTAGGGATTCGGTCCATTTAAAACCAAATTCCCAATCATCTCCAAGCCAAGTACCTTTAATTTGGTTTTCAACTGGATGAGGATCTTGTGTTGATTGATCATAGAGATTTTTCTCGTTATAGAACAAATTTTGTCGAAGTTGATGCAGTCTCAGGAAGCTCTCCTGACGGTCTCCAAGGGTGATGAAGGCCCCGTAGTCTGCATTTTGTTTGTCAAATTGAGGCTGCCCGGCAATTCCAAATGTTAAGTTAAAACTTGACTGCCAGCCTACTTCGATTTCAAAATTCAGTGGTTTTCTCTCATAAAATTCTTCATGGTCAATTCTGACACTAGCGCTAAATCCTCGACTCAGTTTTTCCATTAATTTCAACTGGAATCTCAAAAAGAGAAGGTCC
The DNA here is from genome assembly GCA_000224765.2 of SAR324 cluster bacterium JCVI-SC AAA005. Lineage (GTDB taxonomy): Bacteria > SAR324 > SAR324 > SAR324 > NAC60-12 > JCVI-SCAAA005. The sequence goes on from AGAU01000243.1 coordinate 4,433, forward strand.
AGTCCCAGGCTACCACCAGTCATGCGCCAACCTTGTTCAGCACGACGCCATTTTCGATCTTGTGCTGCACTAAATGAATAAGATTGGATGTCGAGAAAATTTTCTCGATTTAAGTGAAAGGGATCTACATTTGTGGCTCCATCGAAAGCATGCAGATCTTTGGAAATGCCGTTCAGAAAAATTAAGAAAAAAAAAGAGAGGAGAAACTGGCTTGGATTGGTTCGTTGAATTTCCATAAGTGCCTAAACCAGATAAAGAGATAGTGCTGCTAAAAATCCGATGGACCAGAAAAGTGAACGCATCAAGTCTCTGTCTGTTACATAAGCCCATCCATAGAGACAGCGCGCTACAACATGCAAGGCTGCCAATAAGTTTATCCATAAAAAATGACTGGGCTCTCCCGACAAATGGGCGACGATGACACCGCATGCAAAAAATGGAAAGGACTCAAAGGAATTATCCTGGGCGGCATAGGCTCTCTCGCGGTATCCTGCAAGAGAAGCTCGAAATATTCTTGGTTCACGATTCTCGTTGCGGCTATAAACTCCATACTTTGCCACACCAGTGAAGATGAAAGGCAAAATGCCAGCAATTATCAGGAAATAATAAGAATAATCTATTGACGAAAAATCCATTTAAATCACAAACAACTGAATTGGTGGAAATATGACAACAGTTGAACGAATTTGTGCAGCAATTCTTGAACGCCCGCAGCCGTTGCCACAAGCTAGCTTCTTAACTGGATATATGATCGTGACAAACTAGCACAACACTTAAAAACACGATTTCAGTCAGAGTTTTGGCCAACCAGTGAATCGCCATTTTATACACTTCCAACTGGTGTGCACTCCTAATTTGATGCCACACTCGTGATGCTGAGAGCCCTTGCAGAGAACAGTGGTAAATTTTGAAGCCTCTATTTTATTGAGAAAAGACGGAGATCATTTTGGATTCAATTCTGCTTACGAAGAATCATTTCAAGCTCGAAAGAAACGGTATGCTGACGCGAAAAGGGATGAAAAAACACTTGGCCTAATTAGTGGCCCTTGGCGGAATGGTTTGATGACCAAAATGTTGGAGACTCAGCGATTAACCGTTTAGACCCCAAAGGGACCTGAACGCGCTTCTGACCTGGATGCCTATTGCGCAGTATTGCCAGTTTTGCTGTTTTAATCCAAACAGGATTCAAACAAAGATTTTAGGCTTATAGCTAAAAGCAAACTCTCTAGTGATCATGCCATGGTAACAGAAACACAGTTGAAATGGACGATTGAAGGAGAACCAGATCCAATTAACAAACTTTTGGTTAATTTTCCAAAGATGCTTTCAAAAAAAGTGAAAGAAGAAATCGATTTGGCTTTTGACAATCTTTATGAAAATAACAGATATTTTGTTGAGTGAATTGGCAAAGCGTGTTTTTATCCTGGAGCCTTAAGAAGCACTACACACTTTTCTTGAAGGTAAATCTTTATTTGAATCTATCAGAATGCCTATCAGTGCCAGAATATAATTGTTCGAGAGCTATTCAGATTAGGGAAATGTGTGGTGCATCGATAGGGATAGAAGCCATACCGTAAAATTGGATATTGAAGACTCATTCCTCGGAATTAAACCAGCATCTTAATGGCTTGTTGACCAGCAGGGAGTGAATATAATGAAAAAAATTTTGGTTCCTTAGCCTTATTGCTTTTGACACTTTTGGTTTCGGCCTCTTACATCTTGTTTCGACAAGCAGCCCATCATCTCACAGGATAATTTTGTAGCCTTTCAAAATTCAGGTTCTCGATCTGATACTGGTTGATAAGTGATAAATTGCTTTTAAGCTTCAAATTGATTCCAAGGAAATGGAGTGAGTTTAGGTGATAAATCAAAAATAATATCTGTTATCCTTTGCTTGCAAAATCTAAGGAAGCAATTATTGTTTCAAAGATCTCACTCTTTTTAAGATTACTACAGTGCTGATTCGCTCATCTCTAGGCTTGGAAAGTCAGCAGGATTCTACTAAATTGCTCAGCATTCAGGAAGGTTAGAAAATTTTTTATTGGACTGATTTTAGCATTCCACCGTAAACAAATTTTTTTAATCCATTTCAACTATAAAAGTTTCTGGAAACTGAACAAGGGATGTAATGGCAGAAAACGGAGATGATCTAAGCTTGGACGGTTTCGATACAGATGACAATGGTTTAAGCTTTGACGATATGGACTTAGACTCAGGAATGTCTGAGGGGTCAGAACTTGGTTTCGACGATGGGTCTACAGAAGCCAGCAGTGATTCTGATGAGTTTGAAAGTCTTGGTACAGATGATTCTGGCGATTCAGATGACGAACTATTAAGTGCTCTGAGTGAGGATGCACCTGTTGATGAGCCTGAAACAGTCAGTGCCGATGCAGAGATGCAATTTGATGTTGATGGTTCAGCGGATGATCTTCAAGAAATGTCGATGGATACAGAACCAGTTGGTGGAGGGGACGAGTCCGAAGCAACTGCTGAATTGGAAAAGGAATCTGAGGAAGACCCATTCGCTGCACATTTGAATGAAGATGATCCAGGTTTCTCACCTGAAATTGAAGAAGATGATGAGGCTGATCCTTTCTTGACCAGTGCGGATCCAGTTTCCTCAGATATTGAGGAAGTTGTTGAGCCTGAATTAGATCAAACTATCCTTGAAGAGGTACCATCAGTTGTCGCAGCAGCCGCAGGCATTGCTGCAGTTGGTATCATCGCTGAAAACTCTGCGCAAGTAACTGGAGAAATGTCTGTGGGAACAGAACTTTTGATGAATGTCCACCATGAAGCTACTGTTGAAATTGCACGAACACGGTTGACGGGTGAGGAAATTACTCAACTGACGCATGGAAGCGTGATTGAACTGGATAAATCAGCTGGAGAACCAGTTGATATCGTGCTGAATGGAAAACTGGTTGCGCATGGTGAGATTGTGGTCATTAATCGAGAGAAATTGGGAGTACGTATAATTGGTATCCACCAAGGATAAGGAGCTTTTTGATGTTGTACTCACCTGATAAATTGCCAGGAGAGATAGAAGACTGCTCTCTCGCTGAAGCTGAAATCCACGTTGGTCGCTTTCGCTGGCTTGATGTTGTAATGCGTAGATGGGCAAACCAATTAGAAAGTACCTTGTTTGATCATCTCCATTCAGTTTTTGAAATTGAAGCTGAAACAGTCATCTGGACCAGATTTAATGATGTACTAAAAATGCTTGGCGATCAACCCATGTATATTTTTGAGTCAGACCAAAAAGGGAAGGGTCTTCTGATTCTGGATAATGCGATCGCTCAAGCCTGTATCGACCGAGATCCAGATGCACTTGAAAATACTGACCCCTTAGATGTGACAGAGTTAAATTCTGAGACGCAAAAGTTATTGTTTGACATCGTATCTCATATTGTTGCTGGCTTGGAAGGCTGCTGGTTCAATATTGGTGAACTTCCACTGAACTTAAAGCGTATCACGACGCACCCAATGCGTGCAAAGGTGATGCTCCCGTTCGAGCGCTGCATCCTAGGAACCATACGTTTCCGCTCAGAAGGATTTGAGAGCTATCTGATCATCTGTATTCCCTATTCAGTTGTTCATCCACTTTTGTCTAAACTAGATGATAGAAAAGTGCTTCCACCAGAATCTACAGATCATTTCTTGGAAAATGTTGAGGATCATTTTCAACAATTGCTGTTGGATATGCGCTACGAAGTCAAAGCCGAGTTGGGTACAATTGAGTTAGGTGATAGAGATGGGGTGTTGTTGAAAGTAGGACAGGTTCTCCCAATTTCAGTTCCATATGTAGGTAAAGCAGTCGTCAAAATCAATGACTTGCCGATGATGATTGGAGAAGCTGGTAATTCGAACGGTAAATTTAGTGTGCAGGTCACGGATGACTTTGACACTTTGAGGCAGACCACACAGAGTACCCAAAAATCCTTCCAAAATCTTCACTGGGGTAATCAAAGCTAAGCTCAAATTCCAGAGCTAGTCTCCCCCCGGAAAGCAATCGTTAATTAGATCCAAACACCAATCAGGTCGTTCATCGTTGTGATGAATGGCCCTAACGCTAGCGCAGGGTCTTATTTTCGCTCTCTTCAGCAGAATCGGAACTACTGAACCCCCCGCCGCAAAGCAGAGAATAATTAATAGTGACATTGGAGTATTCAGAGACGCTCCAGAATTTCAAGTCAATAAGAAGGGAAGGTCATTAAACCACGATAGAACAGACGATTCCTAATAGAACACCCATTCTCAGTTCTCTTCACACCCTAAAGATCAAGTTTCCATTGCCTATTGTCTCCTACCTAAGCCTCAAACAACATTGGGTGACGATTGAATCCAAATATTATCAGCCATAGTGGCAAAAAAAGGTTCAAAATAAGTTATCAGGGAAAAATCAATCAATGAATATTCAAAGCCTCTAATTACTAAGCGGTGAGCCTTCTCTACAGTATTTCAAGCGTTAGCCGGGGTAGACGCTCACGAAAATTTTTAATCAGTGAAATTTCCAAAACCAAGTCGTATTACTTAGCAACCTTTGATACCTCTCCTTGATCCAAATCAACAGCACAATCACATCAGGATTCATCATTTCACTGATGAACGTTTGCTTCTTCGCAAGTAGTAGCTGTGTAATTGCTTCCGTGCCAATCAAATGTTTAAATTTATCAACAATATAAATCGTGCAGAATGTCTGCATTTAATTTTGCAGATCAACATACAGAAAGATGCTCCGAATAGACTCTTCCACAGGTTACTCTTTTTGCACAGAAATTATGTAGGGGTTAATTATTGGCCCAGCATTATCCTGGGCGTATTAGATAAGAGAGGTGATTTCTTCTCCGTGCAGATCTGGCAGAAGTTGAAGCACTTAGTCAGCTTGTTGGGCACATCCACCAATCCAATAAAATCTGCAACATCATCTTTTGGCAGTTTGCCGACCTAGCCACCTAATTGCTCTGGAGGTAACTCAGCAACCAGATTTGTAAGGAGAAGCTGGTTCGGAATCATCTCAGCTAAAGCTTCTGAAGCAGGATCTTGGGGTAGTATGGCTAGCATCCTAGCTTATTACTTTCTTTTTAACTAAAGCATTGCAGCTGCAGTGTCAAAGGTACTAAGTCCCTTGAGCAGACTTTCCAAGGGATCATTTTTTTCACTTTGGATTAGTTTCTTAATCAATCTGTGAAATTGTCCACACTTTTTGCCAAGGTACCTCTTAAGGAACAACAAAAGTTTCAATGGGGAGTTGGTGATTAAAGATCGCTTTTCTCATTTGGTGGATGGTTTTTTTATCTCAACTATATGCTAAAATAATTCAATCTTCATCAAACTACCTAAAAAATAGAATTTTTCTATGCGAGTCATTACATTAAATCTAAATGGGATTCGAGCCGCTTTTCGGAAGGGGTTTGGGCGATGGTTAAAAAACCAGGATGCTGATTTAATCCTTTTGCAGGAAATCCGGATTCAACCAGATCAGCTGAATGCTGAACATACACAGATTGAGGGGTTTCTACCATATTTTTCCTTTGCAGAAGCAAAGGGGTATTCAGGAGTTGGAGTTTATTCGAAAAAAAAA
>AGAU01000242.1 GCA_000224765.2 SAR324 cluster bacterium JCVI-SC AAA005
TATCAGTGTTATGTTCTATCAATTTCCCAAAAAGGATCCTCATTAAATGTGGGAACATTGGATTCATAGACCCTACAAAATCCTCTTGCTCCCGAATAAGCAAAAACCTGTTCAATCAGGTTAGCTGAAGAGGACACTTGGATACCGTAACTGAGTGGGGCAACACCTTGTGCGAACTCATGTGCAACATCTTCTAGGCGAACCCGCCAATCTTCGATCAGAGTACTCCAATCGTATCCATCGGGTAATCCTTTTCTGTGAGGATGTTTGTCGAAAGGCTTGATACCTGGAAGTGAACTTTCCTCAGCTTGAATTCCTTTAAAACTACATTCTCGATTATTGACTTGGGCAAAAGCTATGGCTGCAAGAGTCCCTTCCCAAAGATTCACAGCATACAGGGGGAGCTGTGGTTCAGTAATTCGTTGCCTGAACCAACTTGTTGAGGAATTTCCTGTCCTAGATTTGTAATCAAGTAAGATAAGATGATTTGAATGTTCTAGGCGATCCACCCGATCGATTCGAACGCTGAACCTCAGTCCGCCCAGTAAAAGTTCACCTTTTTCTTCAGATGCTTTGACAATAAAAGGAATACGGCTTTTCTCCAGATCTAGCCAGTCGAGGAGCAAGATGTTAAGACGGCGAGCTTCCAAACCGCGAAATGTTTTTTTCATCATCCCTGGATAATAATTCTCAAAACGCTCCAGAGCAGCCTCAATACTATTTGCTATCCATGCTTGGACCTGGCACATATCCTCCAAAGAAGATGATCTATGTGCTTGATTCCAAAAGTTTTCAAGAGACCAGTGGACCAAATTTCCTCGTTGTATTGGAGATAGGCCTGCTTGAGGAATAGTTGGATACTTGGCACCCAAGCGATACTCAGCATAGGCCATTCTGGGGCACAGAGCCTGAGCTTTCAGGACGCTTGTTCCTCCTCGCACTGATGTGCCTAAAAGGAGTGGTAAACCGATGGAATCGGAGAATGTTTCCAAAGTGACTTGATTGTTGGCAAAATCTATCCAAAGCGGATCCAACTGTCTTGAACCTGCTTTCTCTTCGACCTTTTCAGGCCAATTGATCCAGGCACTTGGACGTACTTCACGACCCTCAATGTAGAAGGGACTACTTAACACTAAGTCATTTGTTTGGTTTTCCCATCGTCCTAAAAGATCCTGACAGCTCTTTTCTACTTGCTCAAAATTCATGTAGTTCAAGCCAAGATTATTTTGTAAGGTTGCCGGTAGCAGGTTAGACTTTTTCAATCGTAGGGGAAATTGCTCTTCGGTCAACCCACAGATCCAGAGACAATCAATAGGGAGATCTAAAAGATCCCGAGTGTCCATGATTAGAATTTTTTCGGATGCACCATTTTGGGTAGGATAGTAAATCCTTTGCTGAAGCCGTCTGCGGGCTTGCTGGAGTAGGGTGCCCAACTGGATAGGCCCGATAATGCTGTCCAATTGAGAAAGATCCTGGAATAACTCACGCTCTTCATCCCACTCTATGCCTGGATGCCAGCCTAGCCGTTGGCGTACCGTTCTCAAAAATCCAGTCCATTCCGAAGGCAGCTGTTTCTTGGGTGTGTTTGCGATGAGTTCTTTCAAACCATCAAGCAATTCTAGAAAATGTAGGCAACCAGTTTTTTCAGTTAGATGCCACAATAGACTATGGCTTACATTGAGAGATTCTTTATCGCGTAGAGCCATTTCCAGTTGAATAAGAGACTCCTGAGAATCTTTAGATTTCCAGAAACTTGAACGAAGTACATGCGAAAGCACCTCAAAAGGGATTTTGAGATAGCTTGAGCTGGAGAGTAGTTGTAGGATTTCCCACCAATGACTCAGATGTTGAAAAGCCTTTAATTCGAAGAGAGGTTGACCGGTCATTATTTGGTAGACATCATGGTTAGAGCCAGTTTGCCATTCAAAATCTGGTATCAACTGTTCATCTAACAATCGCCTCACAGTTTGCTGAAGCTGAGACAGTCCCGGGATCAATAAAGCCAATCTGGCTTGGGGTTGTTTCTTTCGAACTTTGGCAAGCCAGTCAATAGCAGTTCTAAGCTCAGACTCCTGATCTGCGAAGCAACGAGTTATGGGTTTTGTAGATTTCAGCTTAGATATTTGCCAATCGCAAAAAGTGGAGTTGCGCAATTGGAGTGATTGTCTCAGTTCATCAAGTAATAGATCTTCACCTTTTCGAAAGCCGACGAACCAAAATTTTTCAGGAATAGGAATTTTGTCTTCCTGAATCCATTTCAGGCAATTGGATATTAGGTCTGCTTCGGTCCACCAGCCTGCGGCTTCACAAAGATCTGTGAATGTTGTTTGCCATTTAGTGAATTTCTCCCAAGTGTGGCTGGGCTGAAAGTCTTGATGTCCTGACCGTAGATGGATTTGCCACAAACGATTGGTTTCTTGAACAGTTTGCACCAAAGGCAAAATTTGCAGAAAATCTTTTGAATCCTTGAGGTCCTCCTTTAGGATTGCCTCCCAAACCAGTTGCTCCTCGCGCTTTTGTAAAACCCTATTAAGGTTTTCTGGAAAACCTATCTTCTCATACATCAACGCTTGATTTGCTAGTTGCAATAGCCATTGTTCAATCTGCATGACCTGGGGTGGTTCCCAGACAGCTGAATTGTCTGGCCTAAGGTACTCGTAAAAGTATTTTCTGGCAATTGGGACGCTGTTGCTCTGAGCCAATAAGATGCAAGGGAGTTTAGAGGATGTCATTAGGGCTGAGAAGGAGCAAAGATGCTGACCCAGGGAAGTGAGGCTAGCCTGGATTTATTTTTTATTTGGTAAACTGGCCGATACCTTTGGACTGCATTGCATCCAGTAACTCGGTCATAATCTTTGGATCATCAATGGTTGGTGGAACGGACACATCTGTTTCAACAGCTAGGCGGCGGATAGTTTTTCGCAGGATTTTTCCGGAGCGAGTCTTGGGGAGTCGAGTCACAATGGCGGCCTGACGAAAGTAAGCTAGGGCGCCGATTTTTTGTCGAATCAGCAAAATAAGATTTTGCTCAATCGATTCGGGCTCTGTACTGACTCCATCTTTCAAAACGACAAAGCCTACCGGTACCTGTCCTCGCAACGCGTCATCAATTCCAACTACTGCACATTCAGCAACGGCAGCATGCGAGCCAATCAGCTCTTCCATTTCCCCGGTTGAGAGGCGATGGCCAGCTACGTTGATGTTGTCATCAGTCCGTCCCATCACGAAGACATAGCCATCTTCATCAATATATCCTCCATCGGACGTGCTGTAGTATCCAGGAAATTGATCAAGATAAGATGCTTTAAATCGATCATGATCCCCCCAGAGTGTCGCTAAACAACTTGGTGGAAGAGGTAGCTTGATGACGATGTTTCCTTGGGTATTTTTTGACACCTCATATCCTTCTTCATCTAGGACAGTCACGTTGTAACCTGGAGAGGGTAGCGTTGCGGAACCACTCTTTGGCAGATGTGGTTCCAATCCCATTGGGTTCCCAGCGATGGACCAACCCGTTTCGGTCTGCCACCAGTGGTCCGTGATCGGAACCTCCAAGATATTTTGGAGCCAGCCATAAGTTGGGGGATCTAATCTTTCTCCGGCTAAGAACAGCCCTTTTAGTGAGGAGATGTCGTGGTTTTTCAAAAATTTCGCATCAGGATCCTCTTTGCGGACAGCTCGAAAAGCTGTCGGTGCGGTGAAGAAATGATTGATCTTGTGCTCTTCGATCATCCGCCAAAATGAGCCTGGATCTGGTGTTTTGACGGGCTTCCCTTCATAAACAATTGTCGTACATCCATGAAGAAGTGGCGCGTAAACAATGTAAGAGTGGCCAACTACCCAACCAACGTCTGAGGCAGCCCAATAAACGTCACCAGGTTCGGCATTATATATGGTTTTCATACTGTAGCGCATGGCCACAGCGTGTCCTCCATTATCCCTCACCACCCCTTTGGGTAAACCTGTCGTACCAGAAGTGTAAAGAATATAAAGGGGATCCAACGAATCAACTGGAACTGGTTCTGTCGGATGTGCAGATGAAAGTTCAGTTTCCCAATCCAAATCTCTCCCATCCTTCATATCTGCAGTTACTTGGGGTCTTTGAAGAACCAGGACCTTCTGAGGTGGAAAGTTTGATTTTTGAATCGCTTCATCAACAAGCGGTTTGTAGGGAATTACTTTCTGAATCTCAATTCCACAGGAAGCTGTTACCAGTAGCTTTGGACGGGCATCATCAATACGAATTGCCAATTCATTTGGGGCAAAGCCACCAAATACTACTGAGTGAATGGCTCCTAGTCGGGCGCAGGCCAGCATAGTGATGATAGCTTGTGGAATCATAGGCATGTAGACAATAATACGATCCCCTTTAACAACGTCGTGATTTTTTAGGACTCCTGCAAATCGAGAAACCTCATCACGCAACTCTAAATAGGTGAAAGTCCTTTGTTGGCCAGTGACGGGGGAGTCATAGATTAGGGCAGCTTGCTCAGCTCTTCCTGAATTGACATGATAGTCTAGCGCGAGGTAGGAGGTATTCAACTTGCCGCCATCAAACCAGCGATAGGATTGGTTATTATCTTGAGAAAGAATTGTTTCTGGGAATTTAAACCAATCAATTATTCCAGCTTGTTTTCGCCAGAAAGCTTCTGGGTTTTTAATAGATTCTCGGTGCTCTGCCTGGTAGTGCATGGGCTTCCTCTCAGAATAAAATTTTGATGAGGTTTCTTGGCGCGTTTGCTTGCCGTTGTGCTAGGGAGCGTCCCATGCCATTCGCGTTGATTTAATATGGTACCAACTTCTAATTTGTTTGTTGGCGGAGACGAGCAGGAATCGAACCTACCAATGACTGTTTTAGAGCCATACACACGGGTTTGAAGTCCGGGACGCCCACCAGTGACGCATCCGTCTCCGTAAACGGCAATATGCAGAAAGCCTTAATAAATGTCCAGTAGGGTGAATAAAATCAACGGTGACTTTTCCAAAAAGAAGGGGAGAAAAGGATCAAGACCGTGATGATATCTAGTCGTCCAGCCAACATCATTATGGAAAGGAACCATTTTCCTGCGTCAGAGACATGAGCGTAATTTTCAGTTGGTCCCACAT
>AGAU01000241.1 GCA_000224765.2 SAR324 cluster bacterium JCVI-SC AAA005
CGCAGAAGCCATCGCACACCCAGTTAGACTAATCCTCCTGAGCATCAAAAAGACACCGATGGGGGTTGCACCCAGAGAAATGGCGATGCAGCCGAGTAGTGCTCGACGCATAAATCCGAAGTCTGCAAAAGGTTGAACAACCGTTTCCCAGATCATTTTTGTATCTTCAACTTAACTTCTGAAAATGTAACTAACTAAATTAGTCACTTATCATACAAAATACCAAAGTTGTCTCTTTGCAGCTCATTTGCAAACTTTTTATTTAATGAGTCTTTTCAGTCACTGATGATTGAGATCAATCGTTGGCTTTATTTGGGAGAGGATTACTCAGTTGATTCGGAAAGGATTGAAACGTTAGTCAGTGTTTTGAGACGTGTTGGGGAGGTGCTAGAGAGGGACTGATCCGATAATAGGCAAGTTGGGGTCTGTTCTTTCTAGTACCTTCATGTTCTGAAATCAAAACTTGTAGATGTTTTTACTTCTAAAATATTGCCTCATTCAAGTCACGAGAGCACTACTGCTGAAATGCTTTGCCAGGATCGAAGCTACAGTCGCGAGCAGCGCTAATCCTATTAAAACGATAACACCATTTTCAAAATTTTCGTAACCACCCACGCTAACAACTACCACACCACCAAGTACTCCAAATCCCATTTGTGCTGACCTCATCAGCCCCGAGGCACTTCCAGCTAAATCTCCAGCAGCAGAAACTGCGCTTGTAATCGCTGGATTCACCGCTAATGCCGATGTAAAGCCAAAGAGCGTACAGGGAATCCCGATTGAAGTTGGATGATTCCAACTCATTAGATTTGGCAACATCAAAGCACTGATTGCCAGCAGAGTTAGCAGACTTCCTAGCAGAATCATTCTTTCAAGATTTAAGCGCTGCACGAACCTTATTGTAAAGAAGTTGCCTAAAGCATGGCCAATTGGGGCCAACATAAACCAGAAACCTAATTCTGTACTATCAACCCCCATTCTTTGGTATTCAAAAGGGATAAAACCCAGCATCGTGAGCCACACCCCCACTATAAAGGTGGAGACAAACATGTAGGCTAGGTATAACCGATTACTTAGCAGTGATAGATAATCCCTGGTCAAGCTAGCCAGATTGAATTTTTGAAGGGGTCGAAGGTTGGTTTCCGGTAGGTAGATCAGACTCAGCACCAAGGAAATGATTCCAGTCAGAAAGATCACGATCATGATCCCTTTCCAACTGATCAAATCAGTGATCAAGCCTCCAAAGGCAAAACTGAAGGCAGGTACAATCATCATGATGCCAGAGATGGTAGCCAAAACGCGGACCGCATCTGAGCGTTCATATGAATCGTTGATAATCGTTATCACAATTAAACCAATTGAGGCATTACCCAACCCTTGAAGCACTCTTGCCAGGACTAAAATCTCGAAGGATTCAGTCATAGCACCCAGCAGGCCACCCAGAGCTAAGATGACAAGGCCGAAGAGCAAGGGAGGACGTCGCCCAAAGCGATCTGAGAGGATGCCATAAACTAGCGGAAACAGAGCCATTGGGATAAAGAATCCAGAAAGCAGCGCTTGTGAGGCGGCTTGATCGACATGGAAGTAGTCTGTGATTGAGCTGAGGGCAGGGGCGAGGATTACCTCACTAACATTACCACAGCCCAAGATCACAACGAGTAGCCAAGTTGTTACTTTGTGAGGCAACTAAGGATAAACTCCTGATGATTATCGGATATAGTCAGATGGGTAACGCCAGTGAAAGGATTCTTTTACACTAACTGAGCTAAATTAGTTTGCAATTAGAACAAAGGTTTTCGGCATACAGCTATCCAGAGATACTATAGAAATGACTCTGTATTGTTAGAAAACTGGTGATGCAAAGGTGTAGAGGCTCATTAGTGCATTAAGCCGAGTAGAACAAGTGCTAGAGGAGAATTAGTTTTTAGTTTGGAGATCTGCGCTAATGGACAGGAATACTACCGAGTAGGTGGGGATGTTAGTAGGGACAGAAGAAAAGAGGTGTTTCTGGTAAGGAAAAAATTAGATACTTAAATACTGATTTTAAAAAGGAAAAGTTTGGTAGTGGAGGCAGGATTTGAACTTGCGAACTTCGGGTTATAAGACTGAGAATGCAGTAGATTACATAATTACTCATATGCGCCTCAGACTTACCCAATAAGATTGATTTCATTAACTAATTCAAATATACTTCTAACCCATAAGTGGACAGGACAACCTCAGACTGTCTCACCTCTTGGCTGGGCAGAATCAAACCCGATGGGACTAGGAGTCATTGGATGGCATCAGTGAAAAGAATTTCCACAGGCTTCGAAAGCGCAAGCAGTACGAGGAGAAGCCAGGCACAATTGTGCAGAGTTGCACAGCAGCCACGGCGAATCAGGAGAGAACCCGCCTTACTGACAATTACTGACCCACAGCGGCAAGCTCAGGCAGAAAGACCGGATGAAACGTGGGTTTACTGGGAATTTTATGGGTTGTGGAAGCTGTACTCAGAGAGGGGGATCATCCGATTAAATGGGTAGTGACTGGCAAGGATTGCTTCTACCTTCACTTGAGAAAATGCCTTTGGAGAAAATTCCTACGGAACAGATTCCATCGTAATTGGCAAAGCTAAGTAGATGGGTTGCTAAGAGCCATACAAATGCTACCACCCGGCTAGAATGTGTGGGAGAAACTAAGGGGGTATTGCAGCTCAAATGTAACTACTAGGCAAATAAGTTTTTGAAAATACTGAGAGATTTTCGTCTAAGAAAGCGGATGCTGAAACTATTGAAAGTTTCACAACTGATATAGCGGGTTGGTTTGTCCCCCTCACTGCCGGAGAGCCAAATGTTTTACAAAAATTTATATTTTTGTTGGACCAGTAATTAAAGGAAAATCCTTAGGTACACCACTGACAATCGCTGAATCTAGCCAATCCAATTGTCAAACCCGATACGAAAATGAGTTTCAGCAACAGATAAATTATTTGCTTGCCGAAGCTGTTTACTACTATATGAAATATGAATTCCTTAATTTCTACTACTTCAGCAAGAAAGAACAGCTAGTCATATTTAATCTATAACTTAAATACAGTATTAGCTATTTAGGTAATCTAAAATTTTTTCAGGAGTGCTTTCAACATAAGGGTCATTATCATTGCTCAAATGATTTTTTCCTGGTTCGATAAACATTTTTTCGACTTTCCTATTGTCTACAATCATCGCGTATCTCCAAGATCGCATTCCAAATCCTTGCTCAGGCTTATTAACAAGCATATCCATATCTCGTGTGAACGAACCATCTCCATCAGGTATGAATTTAACGTTCTTAATCCCTAATTCTGTAAACCACGCTCTCATAACATAATAGTCATTTACTGAAAGTATGTATATTTCATCAATTCCTTTTGACAAAATTTCTTCATAAAATTTATCATAGGCAGGAAGTTGTTTGCTGCTACATACAGGTGTGAAAGCACCTGGTAAAGAAACAATCAATACTCTTTTTTCTACAAATATTTCACTTGTTTCAAGATCATCCCAGTCAGGGCCAGATTTAATTTTAAAATTGGTTTCTGGTACTATCATTGTGTTTCTCTTCGATTAAATAGTTTTGAATATATCTTTAAGTAGATCAAATTTCCGAAAAGAGGTGATGAAATCACTAGCTAATTAGAAAATTTAGTTTAGTCGACTAGTAAGTTCTTCATATCCACCAATATATTCACCGTTCAAAATAATTTGCGGAACATTCTGAGAATTCGTAATTTTCATTATTTCACCAAAAATCGATTTATCGGCTATTATCGTGCCATACTTTATACCATGTTCTAAGAGGATTTCCGCACACTTATCACATTTGTCACACTCGGGATAATTGACATGTTTGATTATCACCGTACCTTTTAAATTCAAATCCATTTCTCAAACTCCAAAAAGAATTTTCTACTAAAATCTTAAGGGTTAAATCCAAAACCTCTTAAATTATTTTCCACTACGATATTTACGAGTCAAAATTAATACAAAAATGATAAATTTTAGATCTGATTAATCTTGGATGGATAAAATGATTATAATTTATTGTAAATTGAAATTGTGCATACCTATAATTTCACAAAGTTTTAAGAGATTTTGAAATAAATGTAATGTCAAATTAACTTTTCAAAAAAATTTGAAACAATCAACAATTTTAATTGCAATTAGTTGTTCGACCAATTATTAGGTATTTTTTTAATAAAATAAATTTCTTATTATTAAAATTTAAACAATTGAAATTAATATTTATTTAATTTTATCCTGGTGAAGAACATTTATTATTATTTTTGTCACGATATCTACCCTGCCACTATCCACTCGACCAATTGACGTCTATCAATCGTAATAAGTCCTCACTCAATGAGCCTCTAACATTTAGTGCATTCCATTGGTAACAAATTATAACTGATGAGTTTTGAGATGATGACCGTTGCAGTCATCTCGTTCATAAATCAACGATTCTTTAAAAAATACTCTCAGTAACAACGGTGTAACTTAGAATCTGCTCTACCATCTTTATTGAAAAATCGATTAACTAGAAAATTTACAACTTCAAATCTTTAAGTTCCGTCTATTTCATAGGTTTTAAATCTAACAGTGGTAAGTGTTTAACTGTCAAAAATTGAAACCTGTTCACCTTCTTGGATAAAAAAGCTGAGTTAACACACTGTAGCTGATCTTAAAATCTCCTCGCCGGAAGAAGAATCAACTGTATTTCCTGTTAGCAGACTTGTAGTTGATCCAGAGCGTTTCTCAGAAGATGCTCAAGAACTGATGAGCCGAGTGGGGATGGGTTTAACCTGCACTAAAGGATCTTTGCGTCAGCCGCTACGCAACCCACCCACCCAAAGTAAACGTCAAGAATTATTGGAGCGATATTACATTCCTCATCACCAAAAACTAACAGAGGCTGTTCAGGAGTCTCTCTTGGCGAATGACCGTTGCCTGATTATCGTCGGCCATAGCTTTCCAGCTCTGCCGCTGCTCTATGAACTAAACCAAAGAGCTTTCCGACCAGATTTTTGTATAGGCACGGATGACTTTCATACTTTAGAAGAGTTAGTGGCAACGGTTGAGAAGATATGGGAGAGGTGGACTATGCCCCTATGTAGCGAGTAAGCATGTAGTTAACGGTATGATAAAAATTGCCTGCATAGAGTACGGCTCTAGTGGCCTACGATTTAATGCACTGGCTCCAGGTCCAGTTGCAAACCGCATGATTGAGTCACTTAATCGACAGAGAAACCCTGAAAATCCGAAAGAAGATGAAGAATTAATTAAAAGTAGTGTCCCTATGAATCGGTACGGCACCAACAATGAGATAGCCCAACTTGATCTATTTTTGGTTTCTGATGAATCAACCTATTGCAACGGGGGTGTCTTCTTAGCGGATGGTGATTTGACTGCTGAGTGATGAGTCTATCATTCATAGTCTGAGCTATGGAAGTGTTCAATAGACGGTGTTTTACCAAACGAATCTGAGAATGTTTTGAATGCAAAGTATTAGTTTAGGGAGGTTGGCGATCTGTATGGGTCTCTTCTTGAGGCTCTAGTATTCAAAATCTTGTTAGGAGAATGACACTAGGGTTAGCTAATATC
>AGAU01000240.1 GCA_000224765.2 SAR324 cluster bacterium JCVI-SC AAA005
GATCAAATTCTAAGGAATTACCCTGAAGACGGAGACAAGTGGTAGAGACTAATCACCCGCAACGAATCAGCGTTTTTCCAAAGTGTATGGTGGCAACCCTAGGAAATTGGAGTTAAAATGGGAGAAAAACATTTCTTTGCAGTACACACTTTTGTTTCTGATGAAGTTCGGAGTCAATTTGTAACCCCACCCGAAAAAAGGGAGACAGAAAAAGAGTGGGTAGAAAAAATTCAGGGCAAATACGCGAGATGCGTGCAGACATAGGTCGGCAATGAGGAATTTTTCTACTGTCATTGGATTGCCATGAGCGAACAAGACGTTTACAGACAACTCGACGAATTTAACCTTGGTGCTGAACGATTAAATACAATGGTCCATGAAGTACATGAATTTTTGTCTGCTTATCGAAATTCAGACAAATTGAGGACATATCCGGAAGAGGGATTGTATTGGTAGGTGTAGATCAATTGGGCTATTTTGCCAGCGCAGTTGAGTAAGTTGAGTAAGTTGAGTGAGTGCGTTAGATGAGGTGTCAGCAATAACGTCTCACCCATGCAGGTGGGAAGATAACCCGCCCCAAGCAATCGGAATCAGCGTCAGGTTGAAAGAGTCGAAAACCCGTATTGCTTGTGATTTTGCCAGGCTCCGCTTTCAAATTATGGTCTCCTGCTCTATTGGTTGTGAATGAAAGTCAAACCGGAATTCCTTAAAGACATCTTAATTACACTACACTTTGGCTTTAATATAGGCTTTCACCCTTATTGGGAACCAATTTACTTCAGACAGCAGGAGCCCAATTTTGAGCCCTCGCCCATTTACTTCCGAGAATTTTTCAAGAAAATCCCAAATTGGTTTCTCTTGCCTGAGAATGATCACAGTCTCGTCAGAATTGGTTTGAAGAAAGGGTTTTGCTTGGTTTTGACGGAACAACGACATAGCGTTGTGGACTGTTGTGAACCTCAACAAGCAGTCTAAACAGTGAAAAAAATTCGTGCGATTTCAGGATTTTGAGAATTCAATTTGTTGGCTAGTTTGTTGGCGAAAAATGATTATCATCAATTTAACATCAACAATAACCAAGAAGATTTGCTTCTAATATAGAAACAAATGGAATTAGTGAATACCCATATTGAATTAATTATTATATATGCTGGACGAAATACGCTATTTGCTACGTTTTTAATTAGGTCATACATGGTTAACTTGTCAGAAGAATTATTTGACTCAGCAAAAATGAATGGGGCGAACACCTTTCAGACATTTTTTTACTTATTGCCGAACCGTTATCATGGCCTTTTTTTCTGACTGCAGCATTAGCTGTTGGTTTGGCTGTTTGGAATGAGTTTCTTTTTGCTCTAACACTCATTTAGGATCAATCAGCAAAACCAATTTCTACTATTCTCTTCACTTTTCAGAGTCGGTTTAGAACCAATGGGGACTCGTATGTGTGCCTACTGTGATGATGGTAGCTTCCATTACTATTCTTTTTATGTTCTTTCAAAAGAGATTTATCGCTGGTTTAACAAGCGGCGGAACCAAAGGCTAAAAAATGAAATATTTACTTGAAGATCAATATTTAGAGAGTGTCTACGCAGGTGTATTGGGAAAAATCATTGGAGTCTATTTGGGAAGACCCTTTGAACAATGGGAATATGAACAGATTTCCAGTCAATTGGGGGATATAAACTACTACGTTCATGAGAAGCTGAATGTTCCGTTAATTGTCACTGACGATGATATTTCGGGTACATTTACTTTTATCAGAGCTCTAGAAGATTACGGTTACTCCAAGGACATCACCCCAGCTCAAATTGGTCACACCTGGCTGAATTACATTATTGACCGCAAGGCTATTCTTTGGTGGGGAGGAATGGGCAACTCCACGGAACATACAGCATTTCTGCGCCTTAAGGAGGGAATCAAGGCACCTCAAAGCGGTGCGATAGAACTTAACAGCAAGGTGGTGGCCGAGCAGATTGGCGCTCAGATTTTCATTGATGGTTGGGCGATGGTTGCACCTGGGGATCCTGAACTTGCTGCAGATTTAGCGAAGCGTGCTGGTAGTGTGAGTCATGATGGAGAAGCAATTTACGGCGCACAGGTCATTGCTGCCCTAGAGGCACAGGCCTTTGTAGAGACAGATCGCCAAGCCCTGATTGATGTTGCAGTCTCTCTAATTCCTAAAGATAGCCTGATCCAGCAGATGATTGCTGATTTGCGAGAGTTGCATACTCGTGAACCAGACTGGCGAAAGGCTTTTACTTTTTTGGCCAAAAATTATGGCTACGACACATACGGGGGGAACTGCCACATGATCCCCAATCATGGATTAATCATCTTCTCCTTCCTTTATGGTGACGATGATTTCCAAAAAACCATGATGATCGTCAACACTTTGGGCTGGGATACGGATTGCAACGCCGGAAATCTAGGCTGCCTGATGGGAATCAAGAATGGCTTAGAAGGACTCAACCAGGGACCCGATTGGCGTGGTCCTGTTGCTGACAAGCTTTACTTGCCTGCAGCGGATGGTGGGCGTTCGATCAGCGATGCTGCTACAGAAGCAGTTTACTTGGCAAATGCTGGAAGACAATTGCATGGTCTATCTCCTGAATACCCAAAAAATGGCGCTCGCTTTCACTTTGAGTTACCGGGCTCGGTTCAAGGTTTTGCTAGCGAAGAATCGATTGCATCAACCGGCACGGCTACAGTCTGCAACACCGCAGGCCATAGTCAAACAGGAACCCGCTCACTGGCGATTAACTACAAAGCGTTAGCGATAGGGCGCACTGCTAGGGTAGAGACACCAACCTTTTCACCTTCTGCAGATATCTCTACTTATTTCAATAAGAGAGGGTACTCCCTGCTCGCGAGCCCTACCCTTTATTCTGGACAAATAATAACAGCTAGAGTCACAGCTGATGATTTGAATGAGACTACAATTCAGAATTGTCTGTACATCAAACACTATAATGAATTGGACGAACTTACACAGATTTGTAGTCCGCCTATTGAATTGGAACCCGGAAGTTCTAAGGATGTGTCTTGGCAGGTTCCTGATACTAATTGTTATCCAATTGCATTCATAGGCCTTCAGCTAGATGGTAAGGTTGGTGATAATGGTAATGTGTACCTCGATTTCCTTACTTGGACAGGAGAGCCGAATATCCGACTGAACCGCCCTACTAAGACAGGAGTTGATAGGCATAATCGCAGCAAAGGAGGTCCGGTCATGTGGAGGTCTGCTTGGGTGGATGGGCTAGATGGGAACGAAAAATTAATTCAACAAGATTATAACCCGGAGCCATATCGCCTGATTCAGAACGTTGGTCGTGGGCTGCTCATGCAAGGAACGCGAGAATGGAAAAATTACAAAGTGACATCTCGAATGATACCGCACATGTGCGAAGCAGGAGGGCTCGGAATTCGTGTGCAAGGAATGACGCGCTATTATGCACTGCTGATCTCACAAGATGGGGCTCGTCTCGTGAGAAGTCATGAAGGAAAAGACACGACCCTAGCTGCCTGCAAGCAAGGCTGGGAATTTGGTCATCAGTACGAACTCACACTGCAGGCTGTTGAGAACAAACTTACTGCCTGGCTCAACCAGAAAAAGATTCTAGAGGTGGAAGACGTGGAGAACTATTACACTTCTGGTGCGACGGCTTTGATAACCCAGGTGGGACGAGTTGGTTGTGACTTTGTGGAGGTGCAACCTGCGAGAATCTAAGTTTCGTAAGGTTTTTTCTTAGAAGTGCGCCAAGGATCGGTGAGCTTTGGTCGAGACCGCCTATTAAGATTTTTGAGTATTTCAAATTTTGAGAAAGTAAGTGCTTCATAAGTTGCTGCAACCCTATCAGCAATACGGAAATTTGCATTATGGCGAAGGAGTGACAGAACTGGCTCATGCTCTGCAGGCAGCTCATTTGGCTCAAGAAGCTGGTGAGAATGAATCCATGATTGCTGCTGCCTTGCTTCATGACTATGGACACCTGATCCATGGCCTTGGCGAAAACGTTGCGGAGTGGGGAGTCAATGCCAATCATGAAATGGTGGGTGCCAATGCACTGGAAAAATGGTTTCCAACTTGTGTCACTGAGCCCATTCGCTGGCATGTAGAAGCCAAGCGTTATCTCTGCTCCACGGAAATGGGATATTTTGATAACTTATCCCCTGCCTCGGTGCTCAGTCTTCAACTCCAAGGGGGGGCCATGAATCCTGAAGAGTTGGAGGAGTTCTCCACACTCCCCTTCACAAAAGAAGCTATTCGTTTGCGAAGATATGATGATCAATCGAAAAGCCCATCAGCTAATCCGCCTGATTTACTCACCTACTATCCTGTCCTCAAGAGTCTACTTGTAAAGTAATACCCTCCATCGGAAGATGTCCACCAGTTTTTTAGAATGAGGAGTTCGCCCCAGTTGCAACATGGGGCCTTGGGAATGATTTCTCAGTTGGAAGAAACCAACCGAGGATTTGAGCGGAGACCAACAGGAGGCTAATTGAACAGCTATTTTTAGGCTCTCTACATAACCCATCAGAGATTCGGAAGGTAATTCTAAATTGAAGATAAAGATCTGATTACCAAGGTCTGACTTATTGGCTTCTACAGCACCACCAAATTTGCTTCTGTGCTGTACCACTCCCAGCGAGGTGACTTAACTTAGCGAAAGGGATCCATTCACTTCTTGCTGTCCAATGCCAGTTAACTCAGCTTTGCTATAGAAGCTTCCATTTTTTACGAACTACAAGAGCAGAGATGCTCTAAGTGCCGGATAACTTAGCAGAATAGGGCTTGGCGAATGTCCCAGAATAGACAGCTGCCTTGGTAGCAAATTGGGGGCTTTCTTTCCCACCAGCCATTGCTAGGAAGTATCTCTTACCCCCGTCTTGCGGTTGGTTGTGTTCCTTGTGACCTCTGCGGAATCTGTGACCTTAGCTTTGTCAATGATGACCTCTGGTGGTCAGCTATCTACTTCTGCAGCCAAAAAGATTTTCTGGAGTCTGATGATTTCTGGTACTGCTACTGTGCTTTTGTTTTCAGGAGGTCTCGGAGGCTTACAGTCGATGGCTATCGCAGCAGCGTAGCCCTTTGCGTTGATCATGCTCCTAATTTTTTGGAGCTTATTCCGTGGCTTACGCTACTAGCTCAAACACAAGAATATTTGACTATCATACTAGAGTGAAAGACTCTTCTCACACTAATCTGGATATATTCATCTGGCGCCTTCAGTTAGCTCAAAAGATACATGAGTGAGAACAGTTTGAGTTGTCGCAACTAGTAAAATTTGGTTGTTGAAATGGCGTGAATGATCTGTCTGCAATAAATTATTAAGGCTGGAGTAAAGCATGAGAGTTGTTTCGTACAATATTCAGTACTGCAAGGGGCGTGATGGCAAGATTGATCCTCAACGAGTCGTTCAAGCGGTTCAGGAAGCCGATATCATTGGATTTCAAGAAGTTGATAAAGCAGCGGCACGGACAGGTTTTATCGACCAACCACAAGCCTTGGGTGAGGGTTTCTCGGATTATTTTTGGGTATATGGGCCAACAGTGGATGCGCTTTCACGACATCATCCCAGAGGGAATGAAAGGCGTCAGTTCGGCAATATGATTATTTCCCGCTGGCCAATCGTCCAATCCAGAAATTTGCTCTATACCCCGAGAATGGGAGGTGCTAATTACCTCTCTGTTCAACTAGGCTTGTTGGAAACAGTGATCATTACACCCGCTGGCCCAATTCGCGCCTATTGTACGCATCTCCATCACCTGTCTCCAGTTTTGCGCTTGAAACAAATCGAACAACTGAAGCAGCATCTTCTGGAAGCACCTTTCGAAGGTTCTGTGATTTCTGGTTCAGCAGGACAAGACTGGTCGGAGGGAATTAATGAGCACGAGGTACCGTTCGATGCCCTAATTTTTGGTGATTTTAATTTAAAACCTGGAAGCCTAGAGTACGAGGCGCTCGTGGGAACACCTCATCCCCATGACCCAAGTTCCAGGCTTCTGACGATTGATGGCTTGGTGGATACCTGGGTTGTGGCCGGTAATAAAGAAAAAGATGGAGTATCCCTGATTAGAGATTTCGAAACAGGATCAGGACTTCGTATTGATTATGTTTTTGCAACAGCCAAACTATCCAAGAAAGTTGTAGGAGCGTGGATCGATAGCGAGGCTGTTGCATCAGATCACCAACCCTATTGGGTAGAGTTTGCAAGCCCATTGTTTGATTGAAGTTTACTTAAGGCTGGATCTTGCGAAACCAGCGACGACCCACTTCTGGCAACCGATGTAGATCATGATTAACGGCAGGGTCGCCAAGAATGATCCAGCCAACAATACTGTCCACTGTGATTCGTATTGACCCACAAAATCCAAAAGAAACTGCGGTAGGGTTTTTACCTCTGGAGAACTATTGAAGATCACTGGCCGCAAGACTTCATCCCAGTTGGCAATGAAGGCAACCAGAAATAGACTTGCGAGAGCAGGGGCACCAAAAGGCAGATAGATATCTTTGAAGATGCCAAAAGAGCTTGCTCCGTCCAGAATAGCTGCTTCTTCGATTTCAAATGGGATGCTCTTGAAGAATCCGGTCATCATCAGGGTGCCGAAGGCTCCAACGAAAAAGGAGGGTACGATCAGTGGCAGCAGGGTGTCCAACCATCCGAGTTGCCGAAAAAGTAAGAACTCTGGTATCAGAGTTACCTCAGTAGGAAAAAACATGGTGCTTAGCAATAGCACATAAATTCCAGTGAAAACCCGGTTACGCAGATTCGCAAAGACAAATCCCGCCATTGAGCAGGTGATCAACTGTCCAACAGCTGCCAGAGTGGCTACCAGCATCGAGTTCAGTACTGCTCCCAAAAAACCTGATTTTTCAAACACCGCCACAAAATTTACGAAAGGAGTTCCAGCCACCAAAAGATCTGGCACTAGGCTTGGGGGCAGTCGGAACAACTCTCTTCCTGACTTCATTGCAGTGATCACCATCCATAACAGTGGAAAGAGGGTGACAGCCGCATAAGAGAGCAGTCCTAGATAGATCAACAGCGCTGAAATAGAACGAGAATTCATGTTTTTCGTTGCTGTAAACGATAGTGCAACAAAGAAATCCCCCCAACAATCAAACACAACACCCAACTCTGGGCAGATGCCAGTCCCATATCAAAGTGCACAAAGGCGTTCTGGTAAATGGCATACCCGAGCGTTGTAGAGGCGTTATTAGGGCCTCCGTTGGTCAGAGAGATAGTTGCTTCGAAGGTTTTCGCGGAGTTAATCATAGCAATCAGCAACACGAAGAACGTCATTGGGGCTAATTGGGGTAGGATGATGTCCCGGACGATAGCAAAGCGGTTTGCTCCATCCAACTTTGCCGCTTCAATCAGGGTTCGATCAATTGTCTGGAGACCTGCTAGGAACAAGACCATGTAGAATCCTGTATCCTTCCAGACCATCACCACTGCAACAGAGATGAGAGCCACATTGGGATTACTCAGCCAGGCGATTGGATCTGAGAGATGCAGCCAGGACAGGAAGGCGTTGAGAATGCCAAACCGAGTTGCAAACATCCATTTCCAACTGATCGCTATGGCTACTGTGGCAGTGATGAAAGGTAGAAAATATAGAGTCCGGAAAAAGACCGCTCCCTTGATACCTGTATCTACCAGTAAGGCTAGAGAAAATCCCAGGGCCGTTGCCAGGGGAACATAGACCAAGGCATATTGGAAGGTATTCAGCAGTACCTTGACACCCAAAGGCGAGGTCAAAGCTTGAATGTAGTTATTTAGACCAACGAATTCAGGAACACCGATGATGTTCCAGTCTGTGAAGCTGATCAGGAAGGAAGCGAGAATCGGAAACAACCGGAAGCAAATTAATCCGATCGTACACGGCAAGATCATCCACCAGGCAATACGCAGGTGATGACGTTGAACAGCATTCATTTAAGGTTATCAAAGGAAGAGCAGGAGATCCCTGAGGACACTCCTGCCAGTGTGATCATTCAGCTCAGTTTCCGGCAAGTACTGAGTTGCCATATTCGACAAAGGCATCGACCGCGTCCTGCAGACTTTTACGACCATTCAATACCTCATCCAGCTCACCGTTCATTCCCCCACCAGCGGATGCCGCGTAGCCACGCCATTTACTCCAGCTTGGAGTGAAGGAAGTTGTGGTTTGTCCGAGGCCGATCTCCAGAATAACTTCCTTGTTCTTGGGATATTGATCTCGCTCCAACCAAGCTTCACTCTCAGCTATTGGACGATAAGCTGGCACTTTCCCTCCCCCAAAATTCTCAACCTTGTTACCTGGTCCAGTCATGTGCTCGATGAACTTCCAAGACAAGTCACGCTGCTTGCTGGTAGGTGCAACGGCCATCATGTCGGACCATGCATAGCCAACAGCATTTCCTTTACTGACAGAAGGTCCCATCGGAATTTGTGAAATTCCGAATGAGAAATCAGGCCCAGCAGTTTTGCGCACACCATCAATATTCCAGGAACCATCCACCCACATAGCGGCCATACCCATCGGGAAGACATCCTTTTGTCGAATCCCATCCATCATCTCCGGCTTCGGAGCGACCCCATGTACGTTTGCCAGATCGGTCACAAACTGAAGGGCTTCCAAGGCTGCTGCATTTGGTTCTAACTTCGTGCGATCCACGTTGAGCAATCGGCCACCATTCCGAAAGATCCAGGGTTCGATGTGTGCGTATCTGCCATAAACCCAGTAACCATATTGATCTGGAGTCCCGTCGTTGTTGGTGTCCAATGTAAGTGCTTTGGCTGCCTTTAGGAAATCATTATATCTCCAATTGGAGTTTGGATATTCAAGACCAGCTGCATCGAACATCTTGGTGTTGTAGTAGAGTACGGGCGCAACCCAGTTCTTTGGGAAAGAGTAAACCCCGCCAGAAAGTCGAGCTACTGAAATAGCTCCGCCATACCACTCTGTTTCCTTGATTCCTGAAACTTTATCAGCAATGTTGTCGATCTGACCATCTGCTTGCCAGGACTGAATGAATCCGGAGGACATCCAGAATACATCAGGAAGGTCACCAGCCGCTGCCAACGCTGAGAGTCGAGGCCAATATTCCTTGGGAGGCATGGCACTGGATTCTACTTTCACTCCGGGATTGGCTGCTTCAAAGGCTGCGATCATCGGCTGTTCCAATTCCAGTTCGGAATCTGACCAGGCCATATACTTTAGTACTGTTTCAGATTGAGCGATCACCTGTCCGACCAAAATAGCCGAACTTACAGAGATAGCTGCGCAGATTTTCAGTATTTTCTTCATCAGTTCCTCTTGAAGATAGTGATAGATTACAAAAATCGGGAGATTTGGAAAAAGAATAGAAAAACTCATACCGATTGGTGCCGAGAGATCCAACTTCGTTGGGAATGACTATTTTTCCAAAGCAGTTAAGCGGACTATGCTTCAACAAAAAATCAAAGTCAAAATTTCAAAACTTACTCAATTTATAAATTTAAGTAGTTGGTTAGGGCCCAACCAACTCCCAAAAGCCTGCAGCAATGAACTATTGCAACCTCAGCCGACTACCTCCATCCCAGGGGTGCGTGTAGGGAGGAACGGAAAGCAAGAGACGAGATTTTTCATTTTGACGGCTGACGGTGGCTTGGCTGATACTGCCTGTTTCCAGGAATTCAATTGCTGCCTGAAGCAGGGTATCGTTAGCCGGGGTGGCAGGAAGCACAGTACTGAGGGAATAATCAGGACTGACTCCCGAGTCGTGCCAGGAATTACCGAGGGGAGTGAGTAACTCAAAGGAGGTGATGTAGACCCCACTTCCATCGAGTAACCCGGTCACATTCTGGCCAACTCCCTTACCATAAGTGATACCGCCCATCAATGTGGCGATCTCCAGATCTTGAAGTGCAGCCGAGGTGACTTCAGAAGCAGAGGCAGAACTTCCATCAATCAAGATTACAAATTTACTTCTATCGGTGATGCCAAGGTTCGAACCATAGATGCCGAATCGATAATTGGTTGTTTGGGATTGCTGCTGCAAGCTGAACATCACCTGGTTATTGACAGAACTTGGTCCTAGAAAGTCTGTTAGGTACCAAGCACCAGATAGACTACCTCCTCCATTTTGACGCAGATCCAAGATCATTCCATTCGATCCACCACTACCTGCAGAAACTAAGCTCTGATAATCATCCCTGATTCGTTCTGCACTAACGGTGGTGTACTCGCGAAGGTTGAGGTAGGCAATTTGGTTGGAAGAACCCAGTGATCTGGAAATGTGTGTTTCCGAGGCGGTTTGGATTTGGATCTGATTACCATTACGGAGTAGGGTCAGCGTGGTGGTCGCTGCTTCTGTCTGAGGTAGTAAGTCTCTGACTTCCTCTACGGTCCGTCCTGATATCTCGGTTCCATCCACTGCAATCAAGCGGTCCCCAACTTCCAGCCCATCCCACCAGGCTCTGGTGAAGGGAAAGATTGTGCCCAACAGGAAGGGATTGCTGTCACTGATCACTACATTGCTGTTACTGACCTGGTAGCTGAAACCAATGTAGGAGCGTCCTCCACTGAGAGCCTGGGTGTTTTCAGAGAAGGTGACAGGTTCAAAGTAGTAGGAGAAACGATCGTTTTGGCGGACTACATTGACGTAATCAGCGATCTGGTTCAGCCCGTCGAGGTTACCTGGCAAGTAGTTGGGGCGATAGTGAATGCCCTGAAAATTGACACAGCCTTGGGCAAGAATCAGGTCAATGCTTTGGTGAGTACTGCTCTTCTGACATTCCGGCATCAACTCAACGTAATCTCGGATAGAAGCTACTGTGGATGCTTCCGAAACGATGGTGTCAGAGAGTTCAGGCGGATAGGTCAGGGTGAGTCCATCTTCAGTTTGAATAGTCTGGAGTTGTCCCTTGTAAGCAAGCGGGGACTGCCTGAGAATTGTGCGCTGGTCTTCGGTAAACTGGTTCTGATCTCCACCACCCCAGGAGGCCCAGAACATGATGTTCTCAGCACCATTACTAACACATTCCTCCGCAGAAACCTGTTCGTTGCTATTGCTGTCATAGATGGATTTGCTGCATTCAGCAGTGTCATCCAAGGGATCAAACTCTACTCCGTTGTCCTCTGTAGGATGCCAGAGGCCAAGCAGATGTCCTGCTTCGTGGACAATCGTTTCAGCAAGCAATTGGTCATTGATAGATTGATTGAAGAAGGGTCCTGACAAGTGAGAACCCAAGCTGACCAGCACGCCATTATGTGGTCCCTGAATGCCCAAGGAACCAGGGATTCCGGCAGCAATACCCAAGACTCCCCCACCTTCGATCTCATCCACCAGAAAAATATTGATGGCATCGGTCCTTCCTTGAGTAACCAGCGCTTGGGTTTCTGAATTGAAAAAACTGTCAGAAACGGTTCTGTATTGTTCTTCGCTTATATTGATAGTCTTGCTGATGGTGACGTTGAGGCTGTTATTGGTGAAGAGTCCCTTCACTAGCTGCCAAACGGTCTCGAGATTATAGCTTTGTCCACTGGCCAAATAGGGTTGTAACATTAGGTTGGATTCGTCACTTGTGGATGGGTTATCTTCTCTTACGGTCAGCTTCAGTTCATTAGCTCCGCTAATCTGGTAAGTCCAGTTTCCAGCTTCAGCATCAATGTCGGGGCGCATTGGTACCAAATAGTTGTCATATGGGCCATCACCAAAACTAGTGAGGCCACTAGCGGTGGATTCGAGGTAGGCTAACTCATCACGTCCGCTGGGGCTGGTGAGCCGTGTGATTCGGGCTGTTCCATTGGAGAAGGCAGAGAGCAGGAAAGAAGTGGTGTTGTCTGATAATTGGAAACTGCCACTCCTTAAGCTGCTAAGGGTTCGGACTGTTGTTTGACTACCTTGGGAACTAAGTGATGGGTTACCTGAAGTTGGATCATCGTTGGTTCCATTCTCATACGTGGTAGTGGTCGAGCCTCCTCCCGGAGGACTGCAATTGAATAGCAGCAGTAGGATGATTATAAAACTGCTCAATCGCAAAAAAGAACTCATTCTATTCCATTTTTTTAGGAAAGCTGACGATATTCCAAAGTTCGCAGGTATTTGTTGGCACGATCAGGAAAATCGGTAATGATGCCATCAACATTCGCTTCGTAGTAAAAAATGTGCAGCATCTCTTCAAAAGATCGTATATAGGTAGGCAACGCATCCACCCGCAAGGTATAGGTGTAGACTTTAAGGCCTAGTTCATGTGCGTCTTTGACCAATGAACTCAACTGTGGCATTCCGGATAAGTATCTTCCCTCTAATACATGACCGGTCCAGACCGCAATCCCTTGTACGTGTTCACTTAGAGTTTGTAAGCCCTCCTTCGTAAGCAGAAACTCATAGTCAGTTTCTGCACTTTCTTGCCATGAATTCTTCTCCAGCAATTGTAGCAGCGGAAATTCTGCTTTTAATTCATAGCGTAGTCGTTTGACCTCAGGTGCATCAAAACTTTCAAGAATGATCGGGCAGTTGTTGTCGTTGACGGAGAGATGTTCAAGAACCTCCAGAACTTTTTGGCTAAGATCCCGTCCTTGTTGGTGATGCCAGCGTGGGCTCTTTATCTCGATCAGTAGCCCCACTTTTTTGCCAGTGGAGTGATTGAGCCCCTGAATTAGCTGCACTACCTCAGCCAGTGTAGGAATGTCAAAGCGGGAATGGCCCTGGGGAAAGCGTCCAGGGAAGGCTGAATTTTCCTGTTGGTCACGTCGTTCAGAAACTCGAAGTTGCCCTAGTTCTTCCAAGTAAAAATCGAGCGCATAGCTAAGGTTATCTTGGCGCTGCCTGCCAGGGAAACGCTGATTCACGTCCGTCAAGCGATCCAGATAGGTATCGTGTAAAACAATTGGTTGATCGTCTTGGGAAAGAATCACATCCAACTCTAGCCAATCACAACCTAGACCATGCGCCATCGCAAAAGCCGGTAGTGTATTTTCGGGTAGGTATCCAGACGCACCACGGTGGGCAATGACCCACTTTTGCTGAGCTAAGGCCATCTTGGTTTACTCCAAGAAATAAAAGTTTTGCCGAAAGAGAGCTGCTGAAAAATTGATTGCAACACTCCCAGATTATAAGGGCAAGTGAGGTCTTATAGAATGATAATGAACAGGAAAATGGGGGCTGCTGTTTTTGCCAAGTCAATTTATAGTTCTGCTTTCTCGATGGCTTTTAGAGTATTGTTAATTGCCTTTCTTGTTAGCTCCCACTGAGGATAGCCATGCGTGCCTTGATACAGCGTGTTTTGATGAGCCAAGTTCGAGTTGATGGTGTGACTATCGGTCAGATCGAGCAGGGATTGCTTGTTTTGCTTGGAGTAGCTCCCGATGATGGGGTGGCAGACAGAGATTGGTTGCTGCGCAAGATGCTGAATTTGCGCATCTTTGCCGATGGGGAAGGGCGGATGAATCGTTCAGTAACGGATATTCAGGGAGGATTATTAATAATTTCACAGTTCACTCTCTTTGCCGATGTAAGCCAAGGAAATCGTCCTTCGTTTATTCGCTCGGCTCCACCTGAATTTGCTGAATCGGCATACAATGATTTTCTTGAGAAACTTTGCCAGAATTATAGTGGTTCTGTAGCAGCAGGGCGCTTTGCTGCAAATATGGAGGTTGAGCTAGTCAACGATGGACCAGTCACCTTGCTGTTGGATTCCAAGCAGAAGAATTTCTGATTCAATTGCTACCAAAGAGGGGGCATATTGCTTGCTGCAAGTAGAGATATCTATGCTTTCAAGTTTATAATTCTACAGAAAATCAGAATGTTGAGGTATTTTTATGAATTTTCAAGCACACCTGCAAGGAGGATTGGTTGCCGGCAGTATTGCAGTCGGAGTGGCCTTGGGAACTGGTTATGCCGAATGGCAAAGTGATGCCTGGCAGCGCTTTTTAAATCAACCACTCGATTTTGGACAACCCATTTCGCTATTAATGGGCTTGTTCGTTACAGCTGTCTTTATGGCTCTATTTCCTGATCTGGACACGACCTCAGTTCCGCAACGTTGGTTTTTTCGAGCTATGTTTATAATGTTGGCAATTCTTTACTTCCAGAAGGAGCTGGAGCTCTTCTGTCTGCTCGCCTTTGTTACGCTGCTACCAGTGATGCACAAGCACCGAGGCTGGACCCACTGGAAAGTTACTCCATGGTTAGTTGCTTTATTTTTAGCAATCATCTGGGAGTATTTCCGAGTACAGGATACCTGGCGTGATCGCTTCTCCTGGGAGAACGTCTGGGTTGCCTTGCATAGTAGCTGGGCTTTTGTGTTCGCCTGTGTGCTTGGGCATTATACCCACTTGTTGCTGGACTCACGACGGATTCGGTTATTGCCGTTCATTCGAAATAAACCTCAGCACCACTAGCCTGCCATCTATTGCAAGGCCTCTATGGGCAACATTATCAAGGTTGATTTTTCGGGACGTTGGTCTCAGTCACTGGATCAATTGATTGAACGCCACATCAAGGAAGAGACTTTTCCAGGCATTGAGGTCCTCTTTGCTCAAGGCCCTGAAATTCTGCTCCATAAGACCTGGGGTCGACAGGAAGTGGGCAGTGATAAGCCGATGGGGTTGAATACAGTCTTTGACATCGCTTCCTTAACAAAACCAGTGGTTACAACCAGCCTGATCATGCTCTTGCAGGAGCAAGGAATGCTTGACCTTGAAGAACCAGTGGCCACATTCCTTCCTGAATTTGGCAATGAGGCAAAATCCAAAATCACACTGCGCCATTTACTCACTCACACATCTGGGCTACCCGCCTGGGCAAACCTTTATGAGGATTCTGATTCGTTTGAGGTCGCCCGCCAAAGATTGATGGATATCAGCCAAGAGGTCCCGATTGATAAAAGAGTAATCTATAGTTGTCTAAATTTTCTGTTGCTGGGACAGATCATTACGGAGGTGACGAACAGCAGTCTCAGTCGTTTTTTCCAACATAGCATTCGTGAACCACTATCACTTGAAAATACGCTTTTTTCTCCAGCCAAGCACTGGAAAAACTTGAGCGGGATTGCGCCTACTCAATATTGCCCATGGCGTAAGTGTCTATTGCGTGGTGTTGTCCATGATGAAAATTGCTATTTTTTTGGTGAAGAGGCAGGCAATGCGGGTTTGTTCTCAACAGCACTGGATCTTCATCGCTTCTGCTGCATGCTTCTGAATGAGGGTAGCCTGGATGGAATAACTATCCTCTCTCCTTCTTCTGTTCAGCAAATAGTCAGCAATCAAAACCAGCCACCACTTGGCACCCGTGGATTGGGTTGGGACTTCAAGGATGTAGTCCCAGGATATTGGAGTTGTGGTTTTCTGTTCCCTCCTGGAGCGATTGGGCACACTGGCTTTACAGGAACATCGATCTGGTTTGATCCCCTCAATCAATGGATTGCGATTGTACTGACAAACCGGGTTCATCTCTCACGAGATGGGAATCTCGCAGCAATGCATCAGTTCCGGCCACGACTGCACAACCTATTACTATCCATGGTCTGACCAAAAAAACGTGAGAAAAAAAACATAAAAATATCTTTGCTTACTACAACCTTAATCTGCTAATCTATTCGCTAAACGTCGTCTTGCTGAATCCTCGCAGGAAAGCTTATGCACAAAGCAGATCGGCCCGTGCTGGCCGGCAGTCAATTAGCGGAACAGGCTTCTAGCTCTCAATCACTGGAGGCAAATCTAGAGGGTGCGATCCTCGAATATGCTATCAACACCTTTCCCTTCGCTGAATCCTTCGACTACTTTCCTGGACTTGAAAACGCAGACTTTCGCGAGACCCTTACAGAAATGATCACTAATGGTGGGCTTAAAGTGGGCTTTTACTATGAAGAGATGCAGGAGAGTTTAACACTCTTCTACTTTCTAAAGGTGCGAAACCAAGCGCATATCGTACTCGGACTAGATCCAGAAAATGTTCAGGTTGCTATCAATGAAGACATTGACGGGGTCTTTCGTATTGATGAGGAACAGTACATTGAGCTTCTGCAAATTCCACTAAGTTGAATTCACTCACAATCTATCAAATATCCCCTCTCTAAATTTTTTAAAGAGAATGCTGCGAAATCCGCTGGGACGCTTTCGCCTGATCGCTCAGGTCGAGGGTGCTTCCTACATCTTGCTTGTTTTCATTGCAATGCCCTTGAAATATGGAATCGACTGGGATTTGGCTGTCCGATACCTTGGTATGGCTCATGGTGTGTTGTTCATCGCATACTGCTTAGCTCTTTTGATCACACGGAATGTGGTTCCATGGAGCTTTCCAAGAATGATAGTTCTCTTTGTCGTTTCACTAGTACCCTTTGGTACTATTTGGGCAGATCGTCGACTTAAGGAAGAGGAATCTCAGTTGTTCGCTAATCCAACTTCGTCTGCGTCAACCACTGCAACCTCCGAGGCTTAGATCCAAAAAGGCATTATTTCCACTCATGCTGCCTAACTGGTTAAGCCTAGTTACTAACCTGTTGAAATCCAACCGCATAAAATTTCTTGGTGCCTAGACAGTTTGGCTTATGAACGCTAAGCGAGCAATACGCTCCGAGGTCGCTTGACGGCTCTGGAGTAGGGGGAATCTGCTGAATGAGTTAGTGAAGGATTCCCTGGATTCATTTTAGTTAGAATTTGTACTAGCGCTTGAGGGTGATCCGGCAAGCGGACCACCCCCCAAAGTCTGCTTGGAACTCCTGGTGCGTTAAAGTCCTGCTTGGAGTAGTAGACAGAGTCATGGAGCCGCCATCAGCGGCAACAACCATGGCGATGGAACTGTCTGTCAATACAGCTAGGAGAAAATAGACTGAATAAAATCAGGGTAATTCCCAACCAAGCCAACCAGTGAACCAGCTTTCTAACAATACTTGATAGCGGCATGACAGAAACTTCATTGTGCTGAAGTGTGTCATTTTGTGAACCAAGAAAGCCCGAATCTCTAGACAACTCAGAGTACGTAACATTTCGTTCGTCACTGCTATCCCACCCTCCCGATGATTACCAACCGCAAAAGCATTGAGCCTAGGACTTGGAACATCATAGAGTACTGAAGATCGAACAACACTGGCTCACTTGGCCGAGTCTTTTGGTATTTGATGAAGCCAGGGTAGCTCATCTGTTCTCAACATTCGACTTTGGTTCCATCATATCAAGATTGCTGGAGACAATTGGGGTAGGCCCCATAGATTTAGCAGAACAGTGCCAGTGACAAAAGCAATCCTAAGTGTGCCTGTAAAAGCCAGCCCAATACACTGAGTCCTGTTGAAGTTCTTAGTTGTAATATTGATTGTGTAGCATTCCACAATTGATGGGTCTTTGCTGCTTTTTCTCGTAAGATTATTTCTTCATTTGAATTGTTAGCACTCATAAGTTTTGAGTGCTAACAATTCAACAGACAAAATTCGTAATGTAATTAAAACTAGGGCAAGTGATTTACTCACCCTGTCCTATAATCAGGCTTCTGCTGTCTCCTTGTTTTTCGTTTTTGGATCGTCTCCTTCATCATCCAGGTCTACAAAGTACATAGATTGACTCATCGGAGAACGCGATAATGGAGAGAGTTCTTCTTCATTATCTATAGTTTCATCCTCTACCATCGAGAGAATGTTTTGAGGAGCTTCATACTCTTCCTCATCAGGTTCCGCATCTAGATCTACGAACATCGTAGATTGACTGATCGTTGACTGAGAAAGTGGAGAGAGTTCTTCCTCATCTGTTGGTTCGTTATCCTCCACAACAGAAACGATTTTATCGGTATCTTCATAGTCTATTTCATCAGGTTCCGCATCTAGATCTACGAACATTGAAGATTGGCTGATGGAAGGCTGTGATAACGGAGACAACTCTTCTTTATCTTCATCTGTATCTCCTTCTTCAGTTCCCAAAAGAGATTCTTTGGAGAGGGCAGCTGCATGTAATGGGCTTACTGCTGGTGATTTGTTATCAGCAGTTGTTTCATTTAGGAGATCAGATTCTTTGTCACCAAGTGAGATGATTGTATGCTGACTCATTTGAGAGCGCGACAGGGGAGACTTCTCAATCTCTTCTTCTTCTAAATTACCACGTCTTTTTGCTTCCAAATGTGAGTCTGAATCTCCAATCGAAGATGCACCAAGGAGATTATCTGACGCTACAACTGGTGCTTTAACATTAAGAGTTGGTGGCTCGGTTCCATGAATCAACCAGTACCAAGCTCTTGAGAAATCATTGAGAATCAGATAATTGACAGGAATGATTAGCAATGTGGTGAATGTGGCGAATAAGACGCCGTATCCCAGGGAAACAGCCATTGGGATCAGGAATTGGGCTTGAGTACTCTTGTCAAAAATAATTGGTGTCAAGCCCGCAAAGGTAGTGAGAGAAGTAAGTAAAACAGGGCGGAAGCGAGCCACCCCAGCCACCTTTATTGCTTCTTGTACACTCAAGCCTTCCTCACTTTGTTGACGATTAATGTAGTCCACCAGGACCAGGCTGCTATTAACGACAACTCCTGTTAAAGCCAACATCCCCATCAAACTCATGATTGTTAAATCGAGATCCATTATCCAGTGTCCAATCACGGCCCCAATCGCTCCAAAGGGAATCGCTGTCATCACAATTAATGGTTGAAGATAGGAGCGAAAAGGGATGGCCAGTAAGGAATAAATCGCAAACAAGACACCAACTAGCCCAAAAATCAGAGTATTGAAGGAGTCTCTTTGTTCACGTGCTTCCCCTTCCAGAGAATACTTGACGGCAGGATAGAAGAGGGTCGTTTCCTGGAGGAAAGTCTCCAAGTCACTCTTGATGGCCTCCAGATTGGCCTGTTGCTTATTAGCATCTGCCGTAACGTTCATCGTTCTGTTCCGATCAATGCGTGTGATCGCTGCTGGGGTTCTGCCGGGTTCCAAGCTCGCAACTTCGGCAAAAGGAACAGCCGCTCCTCCTGGAGTCCGGATCGTCATATTTTGAAGGGAAGCGAGGGTCGCTCGTTCCTGCTCCGGATAGCGTAGGATGACATTCACTTCATCACGACCACGCTGAATGCGTTGAACGGTAATTCCAAAAAAGCCTTCTCGCACCCGACGCGCCAAATCATCCAACCGGACTCCAAGAGTTTCGGCGGCTGGCATTAGGCGCAACTGTAATTCTTCTTTACCATTAGACATGCTGTCTTCGATATCGAAGACGTTTGGATAGGTACCGAGTTTAGTCTTCAATTGATCAGCAACAGCCTGTAATTCCTCAAAATTACCGCCTGAAAGTTGAATGTCAATCGGACTGGAAGTTCTTCCAAATTCTGCTCGGAAATTCAGGCTTTCTGCACCCGGCAAAGGACCGATCAATTTTCGCCATTCACTAACCAAATCGTTCGTAGTTACGTCAATTTTACGTTTTTCGGGCGCCTCAATCTCAAAAAAGACTCTACCGCGGTTGCTTTGACCTGACGAACTCCCTCCGGTAGTACCACTGTTAGAGAGAATGTTGATCACCACACTTTGCCCAGTTCCTGGATCCCGATATTTATCCTGAAGCTGCAGTGCAGCATCGGTCATTCGATCAATGTAAGCTGAGGTTGTCACAAAAGGAGTCCCAGCAGGCATCACCAGCGTTGCACGTGCGACTTCACTTTGAATGCGTGGAAAAAAAATCCAGCGCATCCAACCACTCATGATCAGTGCTATCAATAGTGCACCACCCACGAAAAAGATGGCTACCGTCAAATAGCGTTCCGATAAAGAAAGATTGAGGACTGGGCGATAAATTTGGAAGATGAAAGTCTCTAGACCATCTGCAAACCAGCGTTGTGCTCTTGAAACGTGGCGAAGAATTGCCCCTTCGTGATCCAGGCGTATACCAGAAAGATGTGCGGGTAGAATCCACTTAGATTCAATCAGCGAGAAGAGCAATACAGGAATCACAATCATCGGGATTTGTGAAAAGATTGCTCCGCGTACTCCCTCTACCATCAATAATGGTACGAAGGCCACCATAGTTGTCAGTACTCCGAAGGTTACCGGAACAGCTACTTCCACCGTCCCTTTCTCTGCTGCTGCTTGAGGCGAGGTTCCACGACGTAGATGGCTATAGACGTTCTCTCCAGTGACAATCGCATCATCCACAACAATTCCCAACACCAGGATGTAGGCAAACAAGCTGATGGTGTTCAGAGTGACTCCAAGTTCTGGCATCAACAACGCGCTCCCCATAAAACTTACTGGGATGCCAATACATACCCAAAATGCAACAGAGGGGTGAAGGAACAATCCCAGCAGGAGCAAAACAAGAATTCCCCCCTGGAGGGCACTATCGGTAAGTGTCTGTAGACGTGCCGAAACCGTCTTGGAACGGTCCCGCCAGGTTTCCAGTGTAATTCCTTCAGGAAGCAAAACACTCTTCTCAGCAATATATTTCCGAACAGCCGCCGCTACAGTGATTGCGTTCTGGTCACCAATTCTATAAACTTCGACAGTTAATGCAGGTTGCCCATTGAACTTGGTAATGATTGGGGTTTCATCGAAGTCATCCTTGATTGTGGCGATATCTCCCAGTCGCAACCGAGTCCCATCTGTCCTAGAAAGGATCACAAGATCTGCATAATCTTCCTTGACATAGGCCTGACCTTTAGTGCGGATTAGGACTTCTCCACCATTAGTCTTGATACTGCCTGCAGAAAGATCCAGAGACTGTCGGCGAATGATATTGGAAATTTCACTGAGGGCCAGTCCAAATTCTCGCAACGTTCGTTCTTGAATTTCAATGGCTAGCTCGTAAGGTCGGATGCCTTCCACTTGGGCTTGGGTGACTTCAGGAAGAGCACGGATGTCCTCCTCAATCTGCAATGCCATATCTCGCAATTCACGCTCACCAAGAGGTCCTGCCAAGGCCACGCTGATCACTTCTCTTTGCCATGCAGGGATACCGATCACGGGGCGTTCCACCTCATCCGGAAGGGTGTTCAGGCCTTCAACACGAGTCGTAATTTCATCTTTGAGAAGTTGGGGATCGTAGCCATTTTCTAACTCAATCCGGATATTCGAAAAACCTTCTGAGGAGTTCGAGATCATCTTCTCGATGCCTTCAATGTCCTGAATCGCTTCCTCAATACGTACTGTTACACCTTCCTCTACTTCTGAAGGAGGCGCACCCGGAAAAGAAGTACGGATATTGACGCGTTCCAATTCAATGGAAGGAAAAACTTCGAGAGGGATCCTGGTGAAGAGCGAATATGCTCCAGCGATCAGGATGCAAATCATCAGGAGGTTAGCTGCCACAGTATTTCGGGCAAACCAGCGTATGGAGCCGTTCATGAAACCTTGTACAACCTAAGAGTTGGGAGATGGCTCAACGGGAAGCAGCAACTTTTTCTACATTTTTTCGAGGTGCCGATCCACGAGAATCGTTGTTGGCGGCATCAGCAGCTTCCGGGCTGCCCGGAAGCTGCTGATGCCGATTCTGTTCAGGCGCTCCTTCCTGGATAGATCGTCCTTCGAGCAGGGTGTTGACTTCAGTTCCACTGGGTAGTGAACCTACGGGAGTCAGTGTCAGTAAATCACCTGCGGTCAGTCCATTACTGATCACAGCCTCTTCTGCATTGCTCCAGAGAATATCGACTTGTTGACGATGCAGCTTATTATCGCGAATTAATACAACTTCGCTACCCTGGTAGATGGCTTGACGTGGAATGACTAGCGCGCTCTTAATCAATCGGCCTTCAATTTCAGCAGCTACAAATTGTCCGATCTTCAGGGGCGGTTTCCCGTCCTTCTGTGACTCATAGGGGTTACGGATCTGTGCCACGACGTGAAGTTGCCTACTGTTAGGATCGAAGACACCTTCAGTACGTGATATCCGTCCTTCCCACGGAAGAGCTTGTTTGCCATGGCGTGCTTCAAATCGAACGACTGGTCCATTCTGGTGCTGTTTGCGGCTTGAGCGATATTCTTCTGGAAGATTGACATATTCCAGTTGGGCACTATGCAAAGGCAATCGAACTTCAACGTAATCAATCGAGTAGATCTTTGCGAGTTGTGTTCCGATCCCAACATACTGGCCAACGTCTACCATTTGATCCATGATGCGTCCAGCATACGGGGCAACTATACGTGTGCGCTCCAGATTCCGTTTTGCTTTTCCTAGACGAATGCGTCCAGCTTCGATTGCTGATTTGGCAACCTCCAACTGGGGTCTGCGCATCGCCAGATCGCTTGGAAATCCTTTTTGGCCAAGGCGTTGCCAATTGCGAATAGCTTGCTGACTACGTGCCTGTTCTTCTTTGAGTGCTAAATAGGATTGCGTCAAGGTCGTCTCTGTCAAGCGAACCTCAGCTTCGTATTCAGTGGGATCAATTTCCAGTAGCAGTGCTCCTTTTTCAAAAAAACCACCATCTCGGAAGCTTGGCGCAATCCGCAAAATACTTCCGGAGACTTGTGAAACGAGTGTGCTTTGGGTATGGGGCTGGATGGTACCGAAGGTGTTGACATTGATTTGATAATCAATGGGCTTCACCTGAATTGCCTCAACTGTTAGACGGGTTGCAGGAGGGGGAGGCCTTCTTTGGGCTTTGGTTTTCTGTTCTAAGATGGTGCGCGTACCCCAAACGCCACCACCAATGACCACCACAAGCAGTGCGATGCGAAGAATCAGTCGAAACCAGCGCATAGTCATCCTGAAGCAGGAGGTTGAGCCGGCAGCGCAAAATCACCACCAAGCGCCAGGTGGAGTTGAATGCGATTCTGCAGGCGGTCGCTACGCACCTGAATCAGGGCGCTACGGGCATCAAAGGCACGTCGTTGAGCTTCCAGCACGGTCACGAAGGAGACCAGACCTGTTACGTATTGTTCCTCCGCTAGGTCTTCAGCATTTCGAGCTTCGGTTGCGGAACGACGAATGGCAGCTTCCTGCTCAGCCAGCAAAGTTTCTGCTGACAAGGCCGCCTCCACTTCTTGTAGGGCGTTCAAAAGAATTCGATTGTAGTCCAAGGCTACGAGACGCGTTTGGATGTTAGCTTGTTCCATATTTGCCTCCAGCTCCGTACCGTTCCAAAGAGGCTGGGTCAGATTGACTCCCAAGGACCAGATCATTGATTCAAGATCTAGTAACTTGTCCACATCTTCGCTCCGAGCCCCTACGGAAGAGTTAAGACTGAATCTTGGAAAGCGAGCTTTGTAAGCCACAATTGCGGCTTGATCAGCTGCTTTGAGACGCTGTTCCACTGCTAACAAGTCTGGTCGTCGCTGAAGTAGTTCTGAAGGGAGACCAGTTCCCGGTATTGCTGGTAAATCTGGTAATTCTTTTGGTAGGCTCAACTGACCTGTAGGAGTACGCCCAAGCAAGGCTTCCAGGGACTGAATGGCTTTGTTGCGTTGTAGGCGTAACCCGATAATTCGGTTGTCCTGTGAAGCAACATCGGACCGTGCCAAATGCACATCCAGAGCGTCATTCAAGTTGAGTTGGAAGCTCTCCTCCACGACCTGCAAGCGATCAAGTAGATTTGCCTTGCGTTGCTGAAGTAGTTGAAGTTGAGACACGGTTTCAATTGCCTCAAACCATGCCCTTGCAACATTCGCAGCAAGAGCTAGTCGGCTTGCTTGTTGGTCCCTGATCTGTGCTTCGATCGAGAGAGCAGCAGAACGTTCCTGATTGCTGAGGCGATTCCAAAGATCGGCTTCCCACGAAATCTGAAAGTTGAGATTGAAGTTTTGAGTATAGTCTCCCAAGTCAGGTGTGAGACGGCTGTAACTGTGACTGACGCTGGTGCCAACGTTCGTGTTGAAGTCAGGACCATTGCTGATACCCAAGGCTTTCAGCCTGCTTTGAGCCAGTTCAATTCGTAGCGCAGTAGCCTGCAATCCAGGGCTGTTATCTTGAGCTTCCTTAATCAAGGCTTGAAGTTGCTCATCCCTGAAATCTGCCAGCCAAGGTCGCACCCTTGAATATGAAGTAGAAGGATCACTCCAATTCTGTGGGACGGCTGGGTCTATTTTGGTTAGTTTAGGCTCGGGCAAGCTCGTGCACCCAATCCCTAAACAGCAAGCCAAGATCAACCACATTCCTTTGGGAGAACAGACAAACACTTAAAACTCTGGAAAGTTTAGGTTCATGAAGATCTGATTTTTCTGTGAAACCAAATCATACCGGTAGCAAGCTATAAGAATGTTGATTGCAAAATCAGTGCGAATACGTAGTTATTTCAGGGGAGAAAACTTTGGAGTAGAAGTGGTAGGAGGGCATTACAGAGTGGGGTTAGTCTTGAAAATGAATTTTTCGAATCATCTGGGCAGAAGCTACAGGTTGGATAACCTTATCACGTTCATGGGCGTCGTAGCCTAACTGTTCTCCAACATCTCGGACAAAATTAGCTTCCTCTTCAGTGTATTCATCGTCAATCATCATGATTTCAACGATATAGCGGTAGATCTCCTTACGTAAATTTTGATCCAATCCAATGATCGAAGGGAAGGGAACTTGGGAATCTAGTTGACACAACTGCTGAAACCGAAGGGGATCATGCTCAATCAATTGCAAGATGGTCTCAACATATTTGTATTCTCGTTGATCGACTCGGTGATCTGCATGAATTGCACGCCAGATCATCTGGGCCACCCAATAGCGTTGCTCTTCCTCCAGCAACTCCAGCAGATTGGTTGTGAAATTACGACGCCGCAGGTAATCAATTTGTTCAATTAACTTATCTACATCTTTCCCAGAAACACCAAGGGCCAAGCGCACATCATTGATGAAATCAAGCTTGTCTTGGGACAAGGGCTGATCGGCAGAGAGGATTTGAAGCAATTTCTCCAGTAGCTGCAGACTTATGGGAGCAGCCAAGGGATGAACTTTAATTTTTTCTTCTTCATAGTGATCCGTCGAAGCGATCAGGACGGTTCGTTCAAAGATCGTCTCGACCCATTGGGTTTGCTCCACAAGAGCTTTTTTCAGTTCTAGCTGCAATTGATCAACAGGGACACTCAAGCTCAACTTGTCCATTACATTTGGCAATAATCCCATCATCAGCTCGCCACCCATTTCCAGCAATTGGCAGATTTCATTCTGAAAAGTATTCCTTAGCTTTCTCAGTCTAACCAAGTTCTCCATGCTTTGACTCGGATGGTTACTGAAGATAGGATGATTAACTCTTGCGGTCTTATATCGTATTCATAACAAGAGGATCTAGTTTTTTGAAATA
The DNA here is from genome assembly GCA_000224765.2 of SAR324 cluster bacterium JCVI-SC AAA005. Taxonomy (GTDB): domain Bacteria; phylum SAR324; class SAR324; order SAR324; family NAC60-12; genus JCVI-SCAAA005. The sequence continues at coordinate 25,166 of AGAU01000240.1, forward strand.
GTCTTAGTTTGTCCGCATGATGCTACAATAATTCAACACTCTCAATAAGATTATCGACTTCTTCAAACTTGAGCTTTGCCCTAATTAGTTAAGATGCTAAGGATTCAATTCTCCAAAGAATCAGAATGAGCAAAATTCATTGTGCTTTACCTAAACCCTTACTCTATAACTTATAAAAAAAATAATGCCACTAGCCCAGATTCGTGGTCAAGCGGCTTCCATAGACTTGATTTCAAGAGCTTTACAGTCGAATCAGCTTCCATCTGCCTGGATGTTCGTTGGTCCTCCGAGCGTAGGCAAGCGTCTAACCGCCCAGTTGATTGCCCAGACCCTGAACTGTAAGATATATCAGGGTATTGACGCCTGTGGCCAATGTGACCCTTGTCGGCAAATTGAGGTTGGTAACTTTGCAGACGTTGAATTGATTGAGCCTTCTGGTCAGAACATACGCATGGAGCAAATTCAGGAGGCTTTGCGTTGGATGCAGTATCGACCAGAACGTGGTCATTACCGGGTATTGATCTTGGATGAAGCCGACCGGATGAATCGGGAATCGGCTAATGCGTTCTTGAAAACACTTGAAGAACCCCCTCCTCAGACAACAATCATTCTGCTGACTACTTCTCCGATGCTTTTGCTGGAGACTATTCTCTCACGATGCCAGCAGATACGCTTCCAACCGCTCTCCCCAGAGATATTGACAGATTTATTGGCCGAGAAAACGGATCTGGCAAATGATGAGCGTAACTGGCTGATGAAGCAAGGAATGGGGAGTATCCGGCTTGATCTGGTCAAAGATGTTCAAGGCTTACGGGAGTTGCAATCCCAATGGGGACTCTGGATACAACAGATTGGGGCCTCCGAAATGATTGAGATTCTTCCACGTTGTCAAGAATGGAGTTCAGCTAAAGATCTTACATGGGAACGACTGCTGGATTGGCTCGAAACCTGGCTTCGAGACCTTGCGTGGTTGTTGCATGAGTTGCCTGAAACTGAACTACTGAATCAAGACCAATTACCTGCTCTACGCAAGTGCCTGCAACGTTACAGCTCTGAAAGTGTACTTGCCCTCTATGAGGCGGTTCTGGAAGTCCGTCACAATATTGCCCGAAACGCCAACAAAACTCTTCAATTGGAAGGGCTCTGGCTTAGGCTGAAGCATTTACAGGAAGCATGAAAAAATGGTTACCCCTACTGTTGGGGTGCTGGCTGATTGTCAGTCTCCCATTACAGGCTAGAACCCTGACGCCTATTGAACTGGAAACGATTCTCACTCAGGCCCGTGCACAATTCACCAAATTTTTGCAACTCTGGCAGGAAGAGCGCTATTTCGAAATGTATGAATTTGGGGTCAGGCAATCCAAACAACAACTCAGCGTCGAAGAATTCGCTACAAGAATGGTTGAACTTGACTGGGTGCCTGTCAATGTGGATCAGGAGCCAATGCAGGTAGACCTTCGCTTCCGGACGATGGTTTACGTGACAACGGTCCTTGAATTTCGACACAAGAGCTTCCCAGAACTTCAATACGGCAAACGTCAGTCTTTCCTTTTGATTCAAGAGGAAGAAGGCTGGCATCTGGACCTACTTCAGATGATCCGCACGCCTTACTACACCCCGAGTGAATAAACAATTCCTCCTCACCTTTGTCTGGGCAAAAAGCCCAGATTATCTTCCTGCCAAACATGCTGACCGCTGAAACTGCTTCGACGTTAATAGGTCTGTTGCAACGTATCATCTACCGCAAAGCTGAGAGTGGTTTCGTGATTGCGAGCTTTCAGGTTGAAGGCCAGAATGAGCCCATTACGATCAAGGGTACTCTTGGCGGCTTCAACGAAGATGAAACCTTGCAACTCAAAGGGCGCTGGCAACAGCATTCTCTCTATGGAAGCCAGTTTCTGGTAGATGAGGCAATGCCCGTGTTACCCTCTTCTTTGGATGGAATTCAGCGCTATCTCGCCAGTGGAATCTATTCCGGTATTGGCGAGAAGACCGCTGAGCGAATGGTTGCTGCTTTCGGGGAAGATACCTTTCGGGTGATTGACGAAGAACCAGAGCGTCTGCTGAAAGAGGTTCCCCGATTCACTCGCAAACAATTCGAAGTCCTGCAGGATTCCCGGGAAGCACAGCGAGGACTGCGTGAGGTGATGACTTACCTGCATGGAGCTGGTGTCTCCAATGCTCAGGCCCAGCGAATCTTTCAGCGCTATGGTCTCAACAGCATTCAAGTGTTGAGGGAAAACCCTTACCAATTGACGGAACTGTCAGGTATTGGATTCTTAACTGCAGATGCGATCGCTCGTAAACTCGGTTTTGCTGCTGATTCATTGGAGCGAGCCGTCGCTGGAACTGTTTATGTGATTGAGCAGCAAGCGCAACAGGGCCATACATGCCTACCCCAGGCTTTGCTGTTAGAAAAAGTCTGCACGGAATTGCACCTACCCGAAGAACGCACCAAACGGGCGATTGATCATCTATTACAAGAGCGACAACTTAAAGGCCGAGACAGTGTTCACCTTACGGGTAGGAACCAGTCGTTGCTTTCCAGACCACGTTTTTATTTTGCAGAACAGCGTATTGCAGAAAACCTATTTCGTTTGCTGGAGAGTCCTGCGATGACCAACTTTGGTCCTTCTGCAGATCTACTTGATGCATGCCAGGAACGGCTCGATTTGCGCCTGGACTCAGTTCAGCACCAGGCAATACAGGCAGCTCTGCAACAAAAGGTATTGATCCTCACCGGTGGTCCAGGTACTGGAAAAACAACGATTGTCCGCTTCATCCTAGAGTTGATGCGCCCACAAATTTCAGAAACAGCACTGGCAGCCCCCACAGGAAGGGCTGCCAAACGCCTCTCTGAAGCCACGGGATATTCTGCCTCAACCATTCATCGTCTGTTGGAAGCTGGCAATCAGGGATTCCAGCGCAATCAAGATAATCCGTTGGAGTACGAGCTGTTGATCATTGATGAGACATCAATGATTGATACCTTGCTGATGGATGCATTATTAGAAGCGATTCCTTCTCCTTCCCGGCTGATCTTGGTTGGCGATGTGGATCAGTTACCTTCCGTTGGTGCAGGAGCGATTCTTCAGGACCTGATTGTGTCACAACAGGTACCAGTAGTTCGTTTGGAGACCATCTTTCGACAGGCCCAGGATAGTTTGATCACTATCAACGCCCACAGAGTTCGCAAAGGTGATCTTCCAGATTTAGAAGGTCCTGTGAATTCAAGCGAATTGAGAGATTTCTACTTTATGCAGGAAGGTGATCCGCAGCGGATTGTTGATAAGCTACTCCGTGTATGTACCGAGCGGATTCCTCAGCGTTTTGGCTTTGATCCATTGAATCATGTTCAAGTACTGACCCCCATGCATCGTGGGCTAACGGGATCCATCCATCTTAATCAACGCCTGCAAGAAGCTTTCAACCCGAGTGGGGACACGATTGAGTTCAAGCAGTGGCAGTTCCGGGTTGGTGACAAGGTGATGCAACAGGTCAATAACTATGATAAGGAAGTCTTTAATGGAGATACCGGCCAAATTCGGGAGGTGAACACCGAGACTCGAGAACTCAGGGTAGAATTTGAACACTCAATCATCCCCTACACAGCCAGTGAATTGGACCAACTGCAACTGTCTTACGCGATCTCAGTGCACAAGTCCCAGGGAAGTGAATATGCTGCTGTCTTGCTCCCGTTAACCCACCACCACTACCTCATGTTGCAACGTAATCTGCTCTACACCGCAATGACAAGGGGCAAAGAATTATTTGTCTTGATCGGCACGCCAGAGGCTATTGATCAAGCGGTTCGGACCGTGGGAACCCTAACCCGTTACACGGCACTGAATTACGAATTGGCCGAAGTCAAACGGATTCTAGACAAGGCTCGCTAATTGTCTCTCTTGCTTAAGTTTTTCTCTGACACGCATTCAGATCAAACGCTACTAAACTTTGGTTGGCTTGAAGGTGGAGTTAATTTGGGAGAGCGAGATTTCATCATGAGCAAGGAAAAATGTCTTGGACTATCGTTGGTATTCTTTGGTTTGAGTGGTGGCTGTTGGATTGGATACCATTTGATCGGAGGATCGGTAAACAAGGAAGGGTTTCTTGTTGAGCTATTTGCCCTGATCCCGCTGGGCTGGTTTTTTTTGCTGCTGGGCTTGGTGGCTGGGAGTGCTTACCTCTGGATCAGCAAAAAATCATGAGTATTTGGTGAGTGTTAGGAATTGATTTTCTATATCTGCAAAGGATGTATCTGAGAAATGCCAAGCTAGCCAGCAAGAGAACAATAGATTTGAGCCACACTATGATCACAGAAAAGTGATAGCATGATTGAAGCACTTTCGTTGACTTTCGGTGAGGCTTGTTTTTTGGCGACCGTTGCCTTTTGTGCTGGGTTATTGCGCGGGTTTGCTGGCTTTGGGATGGCGGCATTCTTTATGTCGTTATCGGTGCTAGTCCTACCTCCCATCGCGCTGATCCCCGTTTGCTGGGTGATGGATGCCGTTGCCTCTGCAATTCTGGTACGAGGCAGTTGGAGCGCAGCAGATCGCGGTGTGGCTCTGTGTCTAGTGAGTGGTGTGTTGTTCGGACTTCCAATTGGTTTAACTCTGACTGAATGGTTGCCCGAAAATGACTCTCGCCTTGCGGCCCTATTGTTGATTATCACTCTTGCAAGCTTGCAATTAACTCGAATCCGCTTCTCAGCGCTGAGTAGTAGACCTGGGTTAGTCAGTTCTGGCGTGTTGGTTGGATTTGCAACCGGTATTGCCTCAGTGGGTGGAATGGTGGCTGCGCTTTGTATGCTGAACCAAGACCGACCCGCACGAGTCATGAGGGCTACACTTATCCTCTGTTTGGTTTTGATCTCAGCTTTTTTTCTTTTATGGCTTGTAACACTTGAGATGATAGATTGGCTTGCCATTAAACGTGGATTGGCCATGGCCATGCCAGTTGCCACAGGCGTTTTTATCGGCCAATTTTTTTTTCGACCCAGCGCAGAAAAATATTATAAACCTTTTTGCCAGGTATTGCTGGTGGTTTTGGCGACGGTATCTCTGTTTCATACATTAGGATTTATTGTTTCATCAGAATGAACTGCTGAGATTCCAGACATTTGTCATATTGGAGTAAATGCTTAACAAAACAAGTCGTTCAGTCTCTGAAAATTATTTCCAATATACTACAAAAACTGGTTCATCCATTCCATAATATGAAATCATTTGAAGAATGAGCTCCCAAAAAAATCTTAGAATTATTTTTATCGAATTTGCTTAAAAAGACGGTCGTACACTGAGGACTTTATGCTCAAAGGTGTGGAAGATCCAATCTTATCCAGACCCATTCACGCCTTACAGCTTGCGTGTAATATACGCCATTGAGTGCCACTCTTGAATCAAACTCGCTTTTCCAAGTAGCTCAGCACTACCGATCCGTAGGCTGCAAAGGACTTGTAGGTCTGGAGATCTTTGGGCCAGCGGCGCAGCGTTTGGGCCAGCTTGTGGGCTTCTGAGGCATTCAGATCCTCCAGCGGACACTGCAAGATTCGGATTGTGAAGAGAATTGCACTTGTCTTAGGAAGTCTGCGGAGTGTCTGGCGTTCTAGGCGTAAGAACACCTCGGCTCCAGCATTTTCTAACGTGAGGTGGGGTGTGGCTTCTAAACTTCCATGGCCTCCTGGTTGAAAAAGTGTCGGATCTTCGTTCAGGCTCCAGTTAACGCGCCACATTGATTTTTCTGTTGTCAGACGATGCATGAACTGATTCACCGGGGCGTTGATCTGCTCCCGATATCCTGGCACTGGGTCATGGATTTCGGACATCGGATGCCCGATCTTCTCCCGCAGATTCCAGCGGGTTGGAAAGCAAAGTGCCGCTGCAGTCAGGCGATACTCTCCAGCATCTTTGTCACCCTCCGGAACTGCCTGCATCACACACAGATCCTCCTGCACCATCCGTCCTGCTAATTCCAGTGGATGCAGTGATGTAGAGGCCATTCCGGAAGGTGTTTGCCCCGGCACCAAGATCTTCTCTCCCTGAATTTGTTGAAAGCGCTCCTTATGATATTTTACAAGAAATGCCAGGACCAGTTCGAGTACCTCTGTGCTAGCGACCTGTGCTTCAGGGCAAGCCTGAAACACCTCATCTCGACGTTGATCTAGAAGTTTATGCCTCAGAGCGACCTCTGCGTCGTAGCGATCATCCAGCCAGAGCCAGTCTGCCGGAGCTAGCGGGCGTAACCCCATGGTCCAGCGGTGTGGCTTTCCATCAAAGGGGAGCGGGAACGGGAAGGGCATGGGATCAAAGATAGTGTTTTGTTGATTCAAACATCTCAGTCACTTGTAACTGAGAAACTTACGGTCTTTGAACAACTTTATTGTTCACTTGAGGCAAACAAACAGTAACCGCTATCGTTTGGAATGATGCAAGAGGTAATGCAGTTGGTTCGGGTTTTAAAAATCATCTAAATTAGCCACAAAGTGTGGATCATGCGTGGGTTTTTGATCTAGAATCAGAAAAACTTTGAGAATAATGCCCAGAAGAGGTGGATTGAGTGTGCCATGAACAAAACAAACAACACTGTCAGTGTAGAGGTACCTTGCTTGGCTAAATCACGGATAAAATTTTTGAAAAAAGAAAATTTAAGAATCTTCTCTGCAGATCGAAATCGAGCGATAGTCATAGTTAATTCTTGTAAAGCAAAAAACGAGGATAGTGAATCTAAAGTTGGATTAGAATTTACTATGATCTAAGTACTTAAGAAAACAGAAAATCGTGGGAATGGTTGCACAGTAAAGTCTAAATTTCTCTGAAATCCAGCTCCGTAGATGATCAAATGCAAAAGTTGGTTGAAAATGTAGAGGTAGTAGCAATATGTTCGGTCAGCTGGAATAAAGTGGGATCTTAGTAATTTGAATCCTCGGTAAGCATTAGCAAAGTGAGCAAGATTCGACCACCACTACCGATAATTGCAATGGCTTCAATCTCAACTAACAAAGGCGGAAGGACTAGCGCGGGAGTGTAGTAGGAAGCACTAGCAGGCACACCGTCTGGAAAGGCTTCATTGTGTGCTCTACTGAATTCGCCGTATTGAGACATATCAGCCAGGAATGTATTGATCTTGATCACATCAACCATTTTTGCTCCAGCAACAGCTAGCAAACTTTACCAAGACCCTTCTCCAACGACGGAAATTTGCAGGTGACATACAATTATTACTATATAAATAATTGATTATTATAAATTAATATAATTCACAAAACTTACACACAAGAAATTATAGCTGAATTTATTAGAGAAATTGGTTAGGCTTGCACAGAAAGTCACACAAAACGTTGGTTCCTGAATTCTACAAGGTTTTGAGGCGGAATGGCACTAAAGAAAAAGAACTTTAGCGAAAATGAAATAGCTATATTTGAGGATGCTTGCATATACAAGCGAGGTGAATATTGGCATTTTAGAATGTGGTTGGCTAAAGAGAAGCGCTATGTAAGAAGAAGTTTAAAGACTACAAGTAGAGCTACAGCAGTAGAATTAGCAAAAGATACTTACCTAGATTTCTATGCAAACCTGAGGCAGGGAAAAACATTCTTTAGTATCACAGCAAAAGAGGGTGCAGAAAAATATTTGGAAGCGAGAAGAAAGGATTGGGAAATAGGTAACATAGTGCGTGAAAGATATTTAGCTTTGCAAACACATATTAAGCATTGGGTAGAGTATGTTGGAAAAAAGAAGAAATTAAGAGAATTGAGAAGAAGAGATTGTGAGGAGTATTATGAGTTTAGAATGAAGAAGACAGTGGGAAAAATTAGGCAAACAACAGTTGAAGGAGAGCAAGTAAGCATAAATGCCTGTATGCGGTGGCTTTATAAAGAAGGAGAAACAAGTATTGATGGATTTGAATTTAAAAAAATCAAAAAGATTGATGATAGAGTTGATGCAGTAAGAAGACAAACACTAACAAATGAAGAGTACGAGAGATTGTATAGAGCAATGCGAACGTACTGTTCAAGAACAAATAAAAGAATTGATGAAGATGAACTGTGCTGCAGAAAATTAGTTCAACACTTTATACTGATTGCTACTAACAGTGGATTGAGGATTGGTGAACTAAAACAGCTGAAATGGGACGATGTCATAATTGAAAGACAAAAGAATCAAACAGGAAGTGAGATAAAACTGGCTCGGATAAACGTACGGGCAGAAACAAGCAAAGTCAGAAAAAGTAGGACAGTTCTGTGCAGAAATGGACAGTACTTTGAGAGACTTGCTGAAATATTTGAAAATAGAAAAAGAGAAGATTTCATCTTTAGTATCAATGGAAAGGAGAAATTAAAAAATACAAATATATATAAGCATTTCAATGCAATGCTAATTGAGGCGAAGATAAATGATTATGCAGAAAGAGGAATCGTTCCTTACAGCTTGAGGCACTTTATGATTACGCAGGGGATTATGGCGGGATTGAGTTTCAGGCAGGTTGCTGACATGTGTGGAACGAGTATCGCCATGATTGAGAAAACATATTGGCACTTGAATGATGAAATGCGGAAGACAGCAGCAATGGCAGATTACATACGCAGGGAAGATGGGACGATTGAAGTAATATGAAGTATAAAGAAGAATTCTTTTTACAAAGAGAAGAGGAATTAGGTGATCAATTGTAACTTAAATAATTTTTATTTTCTTAGTCTTTAAAAAACACTGTTGGAGATACTGTTTTGCGAATTTTATTTTTATCTTTTCTTATTTTTTGCGTAATAAATACAGCTGTAAAAGCAGCTATTTTTGATGTTTAAAATCATGGTATTTATGGTGGTTTCTGGCGAGATCTTTATAAATTTGGACCTGTTGTGGTTGATACTGTTGGGGGCGATTTAGGTATATTTTTAAGTGATTATCTTAAGACAGGTTTTTCTTTTGCAACAGTGGCAGGCTTATTGTCTGATAATAAAGATGATGATGTTTTTAGCTCAGTCAGTAGTAGTAATGAAAATCCTGATAGATACAGTCTCGTACTCAATGCTTTAGAAACAGCTGATTTCGCTTATAGTACAGCGGCATTTAAGTTAGAATATATTATTTATGATGGTTCATCATTTGGTTGGTCGACAACAGGAAATTTTGGTCAAGGAGTATTCAGTCAAGGTAAAATAAATAATAGTTCAGGCTTAAAAAGTGATGAGTATCAATCATTTTCTCGTACATATGTTTCTCTAGGTACAGCAGTCATAGTTAAATTTACAAAAAACTTTAGAATATCTCTTGGGATTTCACAACGGAAAGATTTGAATGCAAATGATAAAAGTCGCCCTGAAGGATTTGAAAACCTTGATGCTGTTACAATTTGTAATCATATATACTTGGTTAAGTTTTAAATTACCTAATTCCAGATGGAACAGATGACAGGATTAATGACACATCCGGACGGATGATACGAACGAACAGATAACAGAATTGACGAAAATTAATATAAGCGAATAAAAACCGTGCATTATTATAATTTAACTAATATTTACAATAGTCTATAATTATTTTAAACGTTTTATTACCGCTTATCATTCTAACATTTTCTAAATTTCAACATTATCATTAGTGTCATTCGTTCATTCTACCCACTCTGTTCTTCATGCTCATCAGTTTGTTCTGCTCGCTTGTTCTCCATGTTCACTTAATAAGTTCACAAGCGTTGCGCATCATGTAATCATTAACGTCAATATAACGCTGCGTTGTCTGTATGCTTGCATGCCCTGCCATCTCCGTTAGCACCCGCACCCCGACTCCCTTGCTACTCAATAGAAAGGAGAAATACCACAGTTGTAGTGTCAAATCTGCTTTATAGAGCAAGGAGCCTGATTGATGGAGCAAGCAAGGGTGAGTTTGTTACATGAGATGTGAAGGTAATGGGTGCAGTACTGGTCTATACACAATTGACATTAATGAAATAGGTTACTCAGTCAAGAATCAGATGTAGCAAAACGCATTTCTATCGCGTGAAATTAATGGCACTGCCCAATTCATCAATAAGTAGTAAAGGTATAATATGAAGAAAGTTTATGTAGCATTAATTGCGGATTTGATTCATGCAGGCCATGTTAGGTTGTTAAAAGAAGCCACAGGCTTAGGTGAAGTAACTGTCGGCTTGCTAACCTCTAAAGCCATTGAGGAGATGAACGATAGAGCATTTTTGAATTATGAAAAAAGATATGAAGCGTTAGATTCATTAAAATACGTTAATCATATCGTTCCGCAAGATTCAGCCAGTTATAAAGACAATATCTTAAAACTTAAGCCCGATTATGTTGTACATGGTGATGATTGGCAGTATGGAGCATATCAGTATTTGAGAGATGAAGTTGTGACGCTCATTCATGGTTATGGGGGTTCATTAAAAGAGATTCCATATAGCTCGGATATCAGTGATTTTAATGTTAAAAATGAGCTTATACAGTTGGGCGTCGCTTCAGTTTCGCGTCAAAGTCGATTGCGCGAACTAATTAAAATTAAACCGGTGGTAAAAATACTTGAAGCACATAATGCTTTGAGTGGATTAATTGCTGAATCGACTAGTGAAGAGAGGAATGGAAATTTGGTTTCTTTTGATGGTATGTGGTCAAGTTCTTTAACTGACTCTACTGCTAGAGGAAAGCCTGATATTGAAGCTGTAGATGTAACCTCTAGACTAAACATGGTAAACGATATTTTTGAAGTTACTACTAAGCCGATGATTTATGATGCAGATACTGGTGGTAAAATTGAACATTTCGAGTTTACTGTTAGAAGCTTAGAGCGAACAGGGGTGAGTGCGGTAGTTATTGAGGATAAAACTGGGCTAAAAAAGAATTCATTGTTTGGTAATGATGTAGTTCAAACTCAAGATACCATTGCAGGTTTTTGTGAAAAAATAATAGCTGGCAAAAAAGCTCAGACATGTAAAGACTTTATGATTATAGCAAGAATTGAGTCTTTAATACTTGAAGTAGGTATGGATGATGCTCTTGCCAGAGCCACAGCATATATCCAAGCTGGTGCAGATGGGATCATGATTCATTCTAGGCATAAGGATCCTGCTGAGATTATTGAGTTTATGCAGAAGTTCAGAGCTTCTGATAGACACACTCCAATAGTAGTCGTTCCTACGAGTTTCAATTCAGTTACAGTAGAAGAGTTTGCCGAGATGGGGGTTAATATAGTTATTACTGCTAATCATATGTTACGGTCAGCTTACCCCGCAATGCTTAAAGTTGCAAAAAGTATCCTTAGTCACGGACGTAGTTTAGAAGCAGAACCAGACTGTATGTCAATTAAAGAAATTTTGGAGTTCATTCCTGGAACAAAGTAAATTTTTTCACAGGGCATTGTTTAAGATGAAACGAATTGTGGAGTATATGTCCGTTTCGCTTATTCACCATGGGCATGTGAGGCTCATTAAGCGTGCATCGGAATATGGCAAAGTGATTATTGGGTTAACCACTGATGATGTAATTGAACTAAAGAAAGGTTATCCCCAGAGTTGCGATACGAGCATCGTAAAGAAGTGCTTGAAACAATGGCTTTTGTCAAAAAGGTAGTGCCAACACCGTGGCTGGTTACAGAAAATGTACTGGCTAAATACGATATTGATCTGCTAGTTAATGGCCATGATAACTCAAATGATATTCTTCAAGAAAAACTACTAATCTTCCCACGTAAAGCGGGTATCAGCAGTATCGACTTCCGCCAAAATCTAAGACGGTTAATTGCGCAGGTCAAAAATAAAAAACTGATTCTGACACCTAGGCCTGGTGCTGTGCCCTATGAGGCAACCAAAGTGATGCGCCCATTGTTTTGCTGTGGTGACGAAGGCTATACATAGATGTCTGCCGAGGTTATTGAATGGATAAAAGGGTTGTCTGGTCAGGATGAGGTCTTGTTTGCTCAAGGCTCTGCTACCTTTGGTTAGGAATTGGCTGCACATAGTTTGGTCCGGGGGAAGGTTTTGCTAATATCAACAGGGTATTGCAGTTATCGTTTGGAAAAACTATTGCCAAGGGGCTGTAACGTAACTAAATGTCAGTATGTGGACGTTGGAAATTTTACTGGTGATTTCGAGTGGGTGATGTGTGTGTATACTGAAACAAGTTGTGCGTTCAAAGTAAATTTAAGAAATATCTGCAAAATCGAAGATGCCTGAGGTGTGGCTTTGTATGTCAATGCAACTACTTTTGTTGGCTTAAAGGATCAACATGATTTAGCAAATGCCATGGCTTTCAGTTCTTGTAAGGGATTGTTTGGTATTAGGGGTGCTGCTTTTGTGGCTTATAAAAATTTGCTGAAGATTCATGACTTTGTTCAATTTTATTTAAACTTCCAGACTCATCAAGAGCGTAGAATTACTGGTCCTTACTATGCAGTAGCTTCATTACATGGCGTCATGAATATTCATAATGATATTGTGCAACGTGTCAGGCCTAATCAACAGCCATTGTTATGCAAATATATAGACGTAAAAGTAACAAAGGATGATACTAATGTTGTGCTTTATCCACCATGTAGCGATCTTAAGGGCTCAGTTGTGTGCCCCTTGGGAAAACATTGGAATAAAATAAATATGTGTGATCAAATCATCGTAAAGGAATTTAATTATATGTTGGATACAATCAAATTTACTAAATTGTTAATTGAAGAAGGTTTTACGCACTTGATCGTCGTTCCTTGTAGCTTTGCCAAAAACCTTATCAATGCATCTATTAACAATAGTGATAAAATTCCTTATGTGCCATGTGCTAGCGAAGCGGTGGGTTGTTCAGTAGCTGCTGGTCTGTCTATGACGGGCCAGCGCCCTATAGTGATTGTCCAATCTTCAGGATTAACTAATATGGGTAGTTGTATAACTAGCCTATTGATACCATACGATTTGAAATTTCCCATTATCACCAGTTGGCGTACCTACGAGACAGGTGATAGTGAAATTCAGCATGCACACCTCGCAACACGTCTGCCTGATCTGATAGATGCATACGGCTATGAACATGTGTTGCTTGATCTTGATAGCGAGGTAACGGCGAAAGAGCAAATTAAAGCCTGTGAACAACGAATGCAAATCTGCGTATTGCAGAAAGATACATTCTCACCAGTTAAGTTAGAAACAGATGTGTTAAATTTATCAAAATATCCAAAGCGCAGTGAATATCTTAAGTTGATGAATGAAAAATTTTCAGGTACCGAAAAAGTTTTCATTGGTACTACCGGTAATACCGCACGTGATATGGGTACTTTCATGCCTGATACTTCTAATTTTTTTATGGTGGGTAACATGGGTGGTGCCTTGAGTCTTGGTTTGGGTGCAGCAATGGCTGGGCGTGATATCTGTGTCTGCGGGGGTGATGCTGAATTTGTTATGCACATGGGTGGGCTTACAACTGCGGGGCGTTATAACAAAGGCAGTACAGGTAAGCTTACTTACATTATGTTTGATAATGAATCGAATAAGAGTACCGGTGGACAGAGAACCTATCAGGATCACCTAAACTACAGCAAAATCGTTGACGGTAGTAGCATTAGTGTCGACTATGACATTGTCACTACAGTTGCTGATTTTGCTCAGGTTCTAGAGGCATTAGATGAAAAGTCCGGTATACATTTTGTGCATGTAAAAGCATCGTATGATGCTGAAACACCTCGTCCTGAGGCAGAAATAATCATTAATAGCACAGATGTTTTTTTAAATAAGTAATCGTGAATTCAATTTGGCTCCTTAATGTAATAATTTAATTATTCTTATGAATTATATAGACATGATAAAATTAGTTTATAATAGTAAAGATGTGAGCAAATCTCTTAGTTTTTGTAGTCATTTCGATATCGTTGATTCTTATTATCGCAAAAGACTTTTTTTGAATATTTATCCGAAAGTAGCTTTTGCCCATAGAGGATGTAAAAGTCGTTGATATGGGCTCTGGATTTGGTGCTCGCTTGCAGAGTACGGAGTGTTTTGGTGCTCATCCGGTAATTTGTATGGTGTGGGTCTTTCTGAAGAGAGAGCGGCTATTGCAAAAGAGATCTCACCAAATATGAATTTGATTGGTATCTATTAGTTGAATATCTAACACAAATCCAACTTAAGTTTGGAGAGGTTTCTGAAAATACTTCGAGTCAATATTAGTACCGTTCCAAAATAATTACTTAGTAGAAAAAAATCAACAACTGCATGCTGATGTTAAAATAGATAAACGTCAAAATCAATATCTTCAAGAAAAGAACCCTGTTAATGAAAATTTGTTTGATGTTAAATGGTTAAAGAAAGTTGATGCAATTCTTGAATACATCAATTCGGAATTATCTGAAACCAATTTTAATAATTCTGATTTTCACAGGTACCCGTATAAAAAGAAAATTTGTTTAATTGATATTGATGTCCCAAGATTTCTTGAGTACCAAATTGATAAGAAAGAATCCCTTACCATTTCATTACAAGCGTAACTTGAATAAATACCTGGTTGGAATTGGAAAAAAATAAAGGAAAAGGATTGGGATAAATTTATCCTTCCACTTACTGAATATTTTGATGATAATGGGACCGCAAAAGTACCGGCAAAGTTTATCTCGAGTTCTGAATTTAAGCTTGGCTCCAAGGTCAGTGAATTATGAAAAATGTATAAACGTGGGAATCTTTCCCTCTGAGAGAATACATCAATTAGAGTCTTTTGCTGATTGGTCTTGGAGTCCTGCAGATGACTATTAGAATGTGATGTATAATGATTTTATTAAATATCTTTCTGAACACAGGAAATTCCCATTTATTACTAATTCTTCTTGTGCAAATTTACCCCATTGGTACGCTCAATAATTTGAGCATTAATCAAATCATAAGCTTTCAGATCAACAATCAAAAAAGTTCAATACGCTGAAGCCAAGGCAATTGAAGTTCTCTGAATAATTTTCGGTTGTCCATCTCCTAAAGTGATCGCACAATACTAGTGAACACTTGCTAACGAGGAGGCAACGATGGAACTATTGAAGACACTGCAGCTGACACGGTATCAGCGAAACAATAGAAACAATCCCGTCCTACAACGCAGAATCAAGCTTGCTGTTGGTCTAAGTGAGCAGATTCAGCTAGCTAAAAATCCAAACTATAAACAGATTAGTGTACGTACTGTTGCAGACGATAGTGGTGAACTACGTGAAGTTGAAGTGAGTAAACGTGTGCTGCGTTGTTGGCATGTGGGTGCGGATGGTACTGTTGAATTAACCCTACGCTATGGCAGCAGGGTGCTTGAACTTGCCAAGGGCATGGATGCTGTTGAACTAGTGAGTAAAGATGAATTGGTTGGTGTGCTAGAACAGTTTAAGGCAGCTGCTGAGCTTGGTGAGATGGATGATATGATTGCTGCCTAGTTGGCAAAGCGAAAACGTGTTAACACACAACAGCACTAGTAATTTACTTGGTTTTTAGCCCTTTGACTTGTTGATTTATGGGGTGTTAAAGTTACACAATTTTTTGGTTCATTTTTGCTTCTGTACGATATCAATACTTTGAAGGGTTGCTCAGACTCCTGTTTTGCTATAAAAACTTACACAAAAGCTACACACTGAAATTTGTAACTTGTAAATTATTGAAATAAAAGGAGGAAAAACTCCATAAATGCAGGTGACATACAAACCTCCCATGGTGAGGGTGAACGAAATACAAGCCTGAAATGTGGGAAACATCCACGCTGGCCGATATTTCTCACGAATTATCTCACTGACTGGATTTGTGAAGTGCGTCAGTCATAGAAACTTTGTATCAGCTTAGCTACTGTGTCAGAGCGTATTGCTTTAGCTTCTAAATCCATCATATATTTCAATTATCATTAAATTGATAAGTTTAAATTTACTAAAATTAAATTATTTAATAATTTAGTTTCATAATATTGTCATAGGATACACAAATTGATTGTCCAACACCGATCCACTGAATCAATCACTTTCAGTAAAGCAGAAAATCTTGTTCAAGAATTTGCGAGTAGAGGTGTCACTGTTCTTTCTCCAGAAAGTCTTGGCGTTCCTTTTGAGATTCATCAATGTATTTATGAAAAAGAAAAGAAAGCGGTTCGTGATCAGCAACGCATCACTCCTGAGGTCATTCCAGAAATCTTTGATATCTTGAGTGCTCCTGGATTGGTCGAAGCTTGTGATCGAATTGTGGGGAAAAACTGGGCGATTGTGCCCTTCATTCATAATGCTCCCTTCATCAGCGGAGCTCGTGACCAGCACTGGCACAAAGACGATAACGCTCCATACAATGCCCGCAAGCAGAGGCATCACCAAGCTATCCAAATTGAGATGCTCTACTACCCGCAGGAGGTTTCTTCAGAAATGGGACCGACTGCGATTGTTCCGTTTAGCCACTATTGGACATTCAATCACGAAGAGAACCACGACAACTTTGCAGGAGCTGATCACATTGACTTTGCCTACTTAATCGAAGGCTTGGAGAGCATGCCGGTTAGTGGGCCAGACTCCAAATACACACTGGAAGACATTATCCATCGACAGACAAAACACGATCAACGGATGATGGAAGCAGTTTCAGCGCTAAACTGGCCTCTGGCTAAGGTCTTTGAAGTTGCTCCACTGCAGGCTGGGAGCGTCCTTCTCTATTCGCACAACACTTTCCATAGGGGTAACCACCGTAGAGATGATTGGCATCAATGGACGGAGAAGCCACGATTTATGTGGAGATTCTGGATTTATCGGACAAATGAACCGGTAGGAACGGACTCAGCAGAAGTTGACTGGTGTCAAGAAAGCGTGGATCCCCTAACAGGGTTTGATCTGACTGAGGTGAGTTCTGGAATCAAGAGCATCTGGCGTTACCATAAGCATTGGCTAGAAACTGGTAAGCCACCATCGCCAAAAATCAAAAATACGGCTCAATCTGGCGAAGATCTGAAAAAAGAAGCTATACAACTTTTTGAACAAGTTCTGGAAAACGGAGATGAAAAGGAACCCGTCCGAATTGGTGCCGCCTACGAACTTGCAGTGATCAGGGATCAGGTACTTGCAAAGGGATTACTGCGAAGAGCGCTTCTGAATGAGCGTGAAAGTGTGAGAAGAGCTGGCACCTACGGCCTGGTTGCCTTGGGTGCTGCCTCTGAAGATGTATTTTTAGAGGTAATCAAATCACCAATTAAATGGTTGCGGAAGTCAGGTGTATACGGATTGGGTGAAGTTAGTGCCCTGAACCAAGAAATCTTTGATGCTGTCAAGGAATGCTTGCTAGAGGACTCATCAAAATACGTGCGCTCTGTTGCTGCAGGTTCCTTCGGGTGTCTTGGTAGACGTGTGATTGCTGCAGGACAGGGACTAGAGTGGATCCCAAAATGTATTGAGGCCCTCATCCAAAGTCTTCAGCAGGAAAAAAACCAACTCTCCATGGACCTAGCACAAAAAAGAAACATCAAGTTCGTACGACCAACGGATGAATGTGATGTGTGTGAGGGAATGGGAATCGATTTCGGAATTAAGAGATTTGAACCTGTCCGTTCGGCAGTTCGTGAGAACGTCCTGTGGGCTCTGGTGATGCTATGCTCTCATGGAGAGGAGGTGCTAGGTGAAAATCTAGACTCTTTGCTAGAGGAACTGAAGAAAATCATCCAAGAAGATCGGAATGTGATCACTGTTGGTTTCGCAATGGATGCGCTCAGCCGACTGGCGCACTTGTTGGTTTGTGAAAACACTCTTTCTGCCCCAATCAATGAATTAAGAGATGACCTAGAGACAATTCTCAATTCATCACCAATTAAGTGTTGGGAATCCTTGGTTCGATCGGGTTTGAGACCAGAGTCTCTCTAAGCGACTTACCATTGATTTAGAGCCAACTTAACAACCCCAAGAAACCAATCCCAGTTCATATCTTCCAGGATCCAACTCAGCATTTTGAACTCTCCCAGGGTTAGACCAGAATGTGATAAAAGTTTGATTGAAACGACGCCTTGATTCAGTTTTTACAGCAACCAATCAAAGGAGAAAACATGTCCTATCAATTCCCAATGGCAGTCTGTGCCGAGATGCTCTGGCAAAATAAGCCGATCGAGTGGCGTGTGAGCAAGTTGACAGAAATGGGATTCGCTGTGGGCTTATGGAATTGGCCCACTTATGATCTGGACAAGTTGGAGAAAACCAAGGCCAATTTTTCAATCATGAATGGCTACCTACGAGGACGTCTTGCTGACGATGAGGGAGCAGAAGAACTCTTTTTTACAGCAGCGAAGACCATTGTTGTTGGGAAGCGACTCAACGTAGATCGACTGAACCTACACGGAACCGATTTGGGTGAGCGGAGATTGCCAACACAATATTGTGAAACCGTGACTGAAGCGCTGTGGCTGAAAGCTATGGATACGCTGAATCGTGTCGCAGACCTAGCAGACAAATAGAGAGTTGTCTTTGCTCTTGAAAATCTGAATCTACCGGTGAACCACCCAGGAGTTCCGTTCGCTTTGGCAGAAGACACCCTAGCTTTGGTCGCTGCAGTCAATCGCCCTAAATTGAAGCTCAGTCTAGATTTGTATCATGTGCAGATTGGCGAAGGAAACCTGATTGAGATGTGCCGAAAATGCCTGCCCTACATTGGTGAAATCCAAGTTGCCGATGTACCAGGTCCGCAGGAACCTGGTACAGGAGAGATCAATTATCCAAAAATTGCCGAAGCGCTTTATCAGATGGGCTATCGTGGGACCATCGGATTAGAGGCTTATGCTTCAGGAAAGCCAGAGCAAGCGATCGAAGCCTTCCGCAGAGCATTTACCGTTGCCAACCCCAGTTAATTTAAGAATCTACAAACAGATAGAAGGGCATCATGGCTGAATGGGTTAAAGCTTGCGCTGCTGATGAAATTGATGAAGAAGATGTGATTAGGTTTGATCACGGTGATCGAACATTTGGCGTTTATCGATCTCCGGAGGATGAATATTACGCAACGGATGGCTTGTGTACTCATGAGAAGATTCATCTCGCAGATGGGCTCATGATGGACAATGTGATTGAGTGTCCAAAGCATAACGGACGATTTGATTACACAGATGGCAGTGCTCTGGGAGCGCCTGTCTGTGAAAACCTGCAGACCTATCTTGTGAAGGTCGAAGATGGCCAAGTATTCATCAATATATGAAGCTAAGTTCCATCAGTACTTGAATTTACTTGAAGGAAATAAACGAAATTAGTTCATGTTATCGATAACTTTTTCAAAGCACTAAGACGTTTGGAAGCTGTTGATGGCATAAATATCGGTTGAGCCAAATAAACCAAAATCGGATCAATTAAGCAGCCAACGGATATAGCAAAAGTTTATGCTTCATTCCCCTCACAATCAGGCCAAGGATATTCAATAGATTCATCATCTCTCTGGCTCTTGCGGGAATTTTATTTCTTTCCCTCATTAACTTTATGAAAGGAACAAATCCACCCTATCCGGTGCCCCTAGTCGAACTAGCCCCAGCTCCTTGGACTTCTTAAGAGACTGTGACCGGAGCCTATGAAATCATGAAGGCAGTTGGGCAAAGTCTGATCGTTGTAAAAAAAGAAATACAAGGATTCATTCTGAATTGTTTGCAAGATGCTCTTATCAATGAAGCTCTGCTTCTTGCAGAGAGCGATTACGCCAATACGGATGATATCGACTGTGCTGTTTGAGATGGTCTTGGGCTACGATGGTCTTTCATGGGACCATTTGAAACTATAGACTTCAATGCACCAGTTGGCCTGGCTGATTACGCAGCGCGTTATAGCCAAATGTATCGTGAAATGTCAGTCTTTCAAAGCTCTGAGATGAAGTGGGATGTGAATCTGATCAAGCGCATCTATAAAGATCGACGCTCAATGCTTGAGGAAACTGGAATAGAAGAACGCCAGGTGTGGCATGACCGGAGTTTGGCAGATCTCGTCGCTCACAAAAGTAAATTAGATAAGCAGAGTAATAAGTTTGAGTAAACGAAAAGTCATCATTACATGTGCAGTCAATGGAGCAATTTATACATCCTCCATGTCGCGATACTTGCCAGTTACACCTAGATAAATAGCTGCTGCTGGGATTTCAGCAGCAGATGCTGGAGCTGCTACCTTACATCTTCATGCCCGCAATCCTGAAACAGGTAGCCCCCACAGGACCCAAGCGTCTTTTAAGAATTTTTACCCCAAATTAAGGAAGCTACTAATGCCGTTGTAAACATCACCACCGGCAGAAGTCCGCACATGACAGTCGAAGAACGAATGAAGCCTGTCATAACGTTTAAGCCTGAGTTGGCATCGTTGAATACGAGGTCAATGAACTTTGGACTCTATCCAATGCCTAATCGTTTTCAAGACTTCAAACATGAATGGGAGGTCAAGCACCTCGAAAATTCCTGGGATTTGGTATTCAAAAATACCTTTAGAGATATTGAGAAAATCTTGCTTTTCAGTAATTCGCACTCAACACGGTTTGAGTTTGAATGCTACGATATTTCTCATCTTTAAAATCTCGCACATTTTGTTGATCAAGATTTGACTCAGCCACCACTCTTCATTCAATCCGTTTTTGGCCTTCTGGGTGGAATTGTTGCTCACACTGCGGATTTGGCGTACATGAAACACACTGCGGATCGATTATTTGAAGATGATTACCAGTGGTCGCTCTTGGGGGCAGGAAAGAATCAAATTTCTCTGGCCTCTATTGGCGCCGCGCAGCAATGTACGCTTCGGTCTAGAAGACTCACTCTGGATTGGATCTAGACAGCTTGCAAAGTCTAACGCAGATCAGGTGAGAAAAATCCTTCATGTACTGGAAGGGCTATCTCTTGACATTGTGAGTCCTGATGAAGCTAGACAAATGCTTGAACTCAAAGGTCGCGATCAAGTGGATTTTTGAATATTAGGTTTAGAGAAAAAATTTGAGTGTAGATGAAAAAAGGCCGAAAAGATTTCCTTGAAACTTCATAGGATCGAAATGACTTTGTCATCACTAGGTGGAGATTTTCCACGCTTGCACGTCAGCACTTATGTTGCAGAGAGTGCACAAATCATTGGCAATGTTTGGCTAGCGGCTAGGAGTTCTGTTTGGTTTCAAAGTGTACTGAGAGGAGATTCTGATCAAATCGTGATCGGCGAAGAGACAAACGTACAAGATGCGACCATCTGTCACGTCGATCCAGGCTGTCCTTTAGAGGTTGGTGCCCGAGTTACAATTGGGCACCGCTGCATTTTACATGGCTGTAGGATTGGAGATGACTGTCTGATTGGGATGGGAGCTATTCTGATGAACGGTGTGCGAATCGGAGAGGGAAGTATCGTTGGAGCGGGAAGTCTATTGCTGGAAGGAACCAAAATCCCGCCATTTTCGCTAGTAGCTGGTTCACCAGCCAAGGTGAAGAAAACTTATGGGCCCGAGATTCTTGGGCAGATTCGTCAGTCAAGTGCCCATTATGTCAGTAGAGCGGAACATTACCGTGATAAATGGCGAAAGCTCGAATTCTAGATGCCTTGTGCGAGAGATTCATAGTTCATGGGAGAGGTATAATAGCGGTGAATTTCGATGAAAATCTGACGTTGTTCAAAATTAAATAATACGCATACCCCACGTTCAGAAACTGAATGGCTTGTTAAACCAGTAATCAGTTCCCTCCTAGGTTCCAAGAACCGCTCTTTTAGGGCAGCTTTAACTTTGCGTAGCGCCAGAAAGTTTTGTTAACAAGCCTGGCTGCGATTGTGCTGTGCGTCTTAGTTACATGATAAATATAATTCGGGTGCATGCAGCGCCGAAACTGAGTCCTCTGATCTCAGAATTTCAGAAGTTACTGTATCTGTTTGAAGGGGCAATTCTGCTGACCTTGCATGCTCAGTTTCAAACATGATTTATAAAAATTAGAGACAGACTTAATCTTGGACATCTAACCCTTAGTAAATTAAAAGTATCTAAAACCGAGATCACATCATCAAAAGTGAGCCTAATGAATTCCCTCAAGATCATTGGTGCTGGTGAGGCTGGTACGCGCGCTGCTCTCCATTTGCGTGAAACTGGCTGGGATGGTGAAGTCACGCTTATTGGCCAGGAACCCTATATTCCCTATGAACGCCCGCCTCTCTCCAAGACTCTTTTAACAAAGGGTATTATTCCTCCCGCGCTGGTCTCTAAAGAAAAATTAGAGGAACTCTGCATCAACTTTTCCAACAATACCCTTGTCAATGAGATTGATCGTCCATCTCGCTGTCTGATCCTTGAAAACGATGTTGTACTTCCCTACCAGAATCTTTTGATTGCCACTGGAGCCTCTGCCAGAAAGTTGACTTGCCCTGGCAGTGAGCATGCTCTGGTGTTGCGCAATTTGGAAGATTCCCTTGTGCTGCGTTCATTGTTGATCCCTAAAAAGCACTTAATTCTGATCGGTGCTGGTTTCATCGGGTTAGAACTTGCTGCTGGAGCCCGAATGGATGGATGCAGAGTGACCGTTTTAGAAGCTGCCTCACGCGTCCTTGGCCGCGCAGTTCCTGCCGAGGTGACAGAGGTGATTGCCAATGAACATCAACAACAAGGTGTAGAAATCATTTGCAATGTTCAACTGGAGCAGATCCAGCTGCTAGGTGATGGCTACGTCGTCCAACTAGCAGAAGATAAGTCGATTCAGGGTGATTTTGTTGTCGCTGAGATTGGTGCTATTCCAGAAATAGCTTTAGCCGAGGCAGCCGGATTACAGACCGAGAATGGGATCTTGGTCGATTCCTTCATGCAGACCTCAGATCCAAATATCTATGCTGCAGGTGATTGTTGTTCCTTTCCACATCCACTTTATGGCAGACAGCGCATGCGGTTGGAGATGTGGCGCTGTGCTCGTGAGCAAGCCAAGTGCGCTGTTCAAAATATGATTGATACACCTCAGGAATTCAGTACAGTACCTTAGTTTTGGAGTGATCAGTTTGAACTCGGTCTGCAGGTAGTAGGTTTGCCTCAGTTTGCAGAACAGATTATTTCCCGAGTACGGGCAGATGGTGTGACGATCTACTTCGGGTTAAGTGATGGAGGTCATTTAGTTTCTGCTGCTGGAGTAGGGGTTGGAAATAGCGTTGCTAAGGACATTCGCCTTGCCGAAATATTGATCACCTCCCGCAAACCTCTGAATCCAGAGGATCTTGCCAATCCAAACCTCAACCTGAAGAAGCTTTTGAAGAATTGAAGCCACTACCCTCCCAGTAAACCCTGCCTCTGAACCCAAGATGTCCCAGATCGTTTTCATTTCCCACTGGAGCGGTCCCTTACTATTACTTAATGATCTCGATCACACTGAATTGATTCAGCACTGTCGGCAACTCTCTCAGGAACTGGAGAAACTGACAAAATCTTTTTGATCAGTGCTCAATGGAAAAGCACTTCCATCTAAATCACTCACAACCCTTCATCCGCATTGCTGTCCACTATGGCTTGAGCCAACCGACAACTTTCACTACATGCTATCGTGGGGCACCTGAATTCGCTGAGTTGGTAAAGCTTCAATTGAAAAACTATGACATCAATTCTCAACTGAATCGAGAGCGTGATTGGATCATGGTGTCTTTGTACCGTTGATGCTGATGTATCCAGAAACTGATATCTCTTGTATCCGGGTCTCGCTACAAAAAGACCTCAGGGCTCTGAACCACCTTCAACTCGGGCAAGCTCTTAGTTCGTAGAACAAGAAGATCTGCTGATCTTTGGTTCAGGATTCTCTTTTCACAATATGCAGGCTTTTATTCAAGGTCCTGAAATAGAGAGAGCAGATTCTGAGTACATAGCCTTTGAGGCCTAGCTGAAAGAGACTATGGGCGAGTAGCAGTTTCTTGAAGCAGAGTGTTGGAATTGCTTGTTGAAATGGGAACAGGAAACAGCTGCAAGGTATTGTCATCCACGGGAAGAACATTTGTTGCCACTTCATGTGTGCTACGGAGCAGCCCCACGTCCTGCTCAAAGAGTTGAAAGCTTTGCCGTCCTTGGAAAACAAGTCAGTTCATTCATTTGATAAATTGAAAACACTCTATTTTTGTCGCGGTTTCTGAATGAATAACCTCACAGAACATTGAACTCTGGCTACTAAATCGCTATAACTGCCGGATATTCTTGTCCGTACTTCTTCAAAATTACGAACCTCCTTTCACATTTAGAACGATGACAAGCACAGCAACTCCGTGGGACTATAGTTTGATCGGGCCTGAAGCCAAACTTGCTGAAGAGAAAGGTCTTGCTTCCGCTACCTGGTATGCTTCTCAGATCCCTCGCAAGCGCATGAAAGCATTAATGCGCCGCTCAGATCAACCAGCGATTCGAGATACAATCATTTGGTTAGGTTTGCTAGCATTAACAGGTTGCTTGGGGATTTATTTCTGGGGAACATGGTGGTGTGTCCCGTTCTTCTTTGTCTATGGAATTCTTTACGGCAGTGCATCGGATTCTCGTTGGCACGAGTGTGGACACGGCACTGCCTTTCGTACCCAGTGGATGAATCAGTGGGTCTACCAGATCGCTTGCTTCATGATCATGCGTAGTCCAACAGGTTGGCTTTGGTCTCACACACGACATCATACGGATACAATCATCGTTGGTCGTGATCCTGAAATCGCCATTAGTCGTCCTGCCCGATTGTTTCGATTATTTCTCAACTTCTTTGGCCTGATTGATATTCCGATTGCTCTAGCAAAGACCATTCTGCATTCCTCTGGTCAGCTGACTGCGGAGGAAACCGACTACATTCCTGAGATGAAACGCCACAAAGTTTACAACGTAGCTCGTATCTGGATCATGATTTATGGACTAACCATTGCGGCAAGCGTACTCTACCACAGTTGGATTCCTTTGATATTGATCGGCTTACCCCGAGTGTATGGGACTTGGCTACACATCGTCTTTGGCTTGACCCAGCACGCTGGTCTGGCAGAAGACGTTTTGGACCATCGCCATAACACCCGCACCGTCTACATGAACCCCGTCTTTCGCTTTCTCTATTGGAATATGAATTATCATGTAGAACACCACATGTTCCCGATGGTGCCATACCACGCACTTCCAGCTCTGCATGAAGAAATGAAAGCGGACACGGCACCAGTTTATAAGAATATGATGGAAGCTTACTGTGAAATCATTCCTGCTCTGTGGCAGCAGTCTAGTGGTCCTGAATTTTTTGTTCCCAGGGCTGTCCCAAATTCAAAATTAACAAGCAGCCACCCAAGTTCAGTAGCTGTAGCCTGAAAAGGACTTAGAAGGATTGACAATTCACTATGGCTCAAACGAGCCTGCTCAGCCAGTGTCACTTCTCAAAAACTACCATTTGGAAAATCATCAGACTTGCTTTTGAAGTATAATTTTTTGATTCAATGTAGATTTCCATTCAGATTTTTGATCATGATTTTAGTAATCATTGAGCGAAGTGTGAGAAAAATCATAGAATTTATTCTCATTGGGACCATTGTTTTTGGTGCTACTCCTACATACGCTCAGTCCAATGAGTTGCTGCAATCAAGGATTAGACTATTTGAAGTCTGGCTTACTACCTTGATGAATGATCAAGCATTACGAGGAGTTTCTGTCAGTCTTGTTCAGAATCAAGAGCTTGTTTATGCAAAAGGTTTTGGAGTTTCAGATTTTGAAAAAAAATCTTTAGCGACCGAGTCTACAAATTATCGAATTGCTTCAATCACGAAGCTATTTACTAGTATCGCTCTGATGCAACTAGTAGAACGTCAAAAAATCCTCTTAGATACTCCTGTAGTTGAAATTATTCCTGAGCTTAGAGCAATCAAAACAAATGGGTATGCTATTGAAGAAATCACCATCAAGTCCATCTTAACTCACACCACGGGCCTACCTACCAATCCTAATTTTCTTCTGGATAAGCGAGGCCAGAACTCAGCGTTAGCTGTTGATGAATTTTTGAAGGGATTAGCTCAACAATCCTTGTTGTTCCCACCCAATCGAATCCATAAATACTCCAACTTGGCAATGAATCTTGGGGGATTGGTTGTAGAGCGTATCTCAGGATTAACTTATGAGCAGTATATCCAAGAGGTCATCCTTACACCCTTGCAGATGCAGTCTACCTTGTTTCCAAAGGATTCAAAAAACACGGTGGTTGGCTACAGCCGTATCATTGGAGAGCAGCGATTGAAAAATGAATTTCCAGAAATGGCGAATGTCTTAGGATTACCGTCTTCTGGACTCATTTCTAACGTCACAGATCTGGCCAAATTCGTTAGTTGGCATTTTCGTACACTGAGTGCGGAGGATCAAACACTCCTCTCCAGAGCAACGCTATCGGAGATGCAGAAAGTCCAGTGGGTGCCGCTGCCGATTGAACTCTATCCAGGAGTCGTCAAGGCTTTAACTTTTGTTGCAAACAGCTTTGAACTTGGTGGAACAGGGCTTGGTTATCTTCGAGAAAAAGAGTTTGTTCTGCACAGTGGGGGCTTAATGGGATTTGCCTCAGAATTGGTGATGGACAATCAAAACAAATTAGGAGTCGTTGCCCTGTCCAATACAGTTGACGCACCCGTTTATTTCAATCACCCACAAAGCATCTCAAGGAACTTATACGAAATGGTAGGCAGAGTTCTAGCTGATCCCAAAACATTTGATAGGCCACTCTTGTATGCTGAGTATGAAAACTTCTACTCAGATGATCACCACTGGCACTATTATGTTACAGAAATGGGGGAAAATCTGATTTTGCTCAATCTGCGAGAGGGAATGCCGCTAGCTAGGCCAGTTGTGCTTTCCAAGGTGGGAGTTGATCATTTTGTTGATCCTAATCATGAGGGAATCTATTCAGGTGAATTTTCCGTCTATTTTCAAAGGGACCAGAATGGTAAAGTCGACTCGATGATTGTGAAGAACAATAAGCTTTATCGTAAAGAATAAGTTTTCCAGCGGCGTGTTTTTGTGCTCTATCTCCTTTGAGATTGCCAACGTTACTGCCTACTACTCAAGCTTATGAACAAAAACAAAAAAACGACGATTATCATCTTGTCATCACTGGTAGCACTGATTGGGATTGGTATTGCTACAGGCTTTATCACATTCAATCCTATCGATAAACCAAAGCCATCCTATGCCAAGGATCAGCAGTGTTTTGAAGAGCTCAAAGCGAAATTGACTCCTGAGGAGATGATGGAAATCATGAAAAAGAAAACAATTACTCAATCTCACTGCGACTTTCTTTGATCATTTCGACAGAAGAATTTGTGCATAACTTCCTACTCAAATTGTAGTTCGATTCCAAGCATATTCGATCTGTCTGGCAGTATGCTCCGCTAACTCCACTCCAGCGAATTTAGATAGCAATTCCAGACTCATATCTATCCCTACGGAGATTCCCGCCGCAGTAATCAGTTGCCCTTGTTCAATCCAGCGAATACCTTCCCGAACCTGTATCCTCGGATAATTTTTCTGCAAATCAGGGATATTCTCCCAGTGCGTGGTCACTTTCAACCCATCCAGCAAACCAGCCTCCGCCAGCAAGAAGGCTCCGGTACAGACCGAGCCTGTGATCTGAGTCTCTTTAGCAGTCTTTCGGATCCAGTCAATCACTGTTTTCTCCCCCTAACTCTGCAGAATGAACTCCACCAACTACGATCAACACATCCAACTCAGGAACGTTCTGAATCGAATAATGGGGCATCACGTGAAACGCTCCCCCAGCTTCGACAGAACGTTCCTCTTTTGCCACGAGCCAAAATTCCAAGCCAAGTTCTCCAAGCTATTAGCAACACTGAGCACCTCAAAGAGTCCTGAAAAGTCTAAGACCTCAACCTGATCGTAAATGTAGATCCCAATATTCATTGGTTTATGGAAGACAAAAGGAATGCTTCAGCACTGAGGCCAAAGTGAGAAAGAGCTAGTGAGGCCGGGGTAGAAATAACTGTGCGTGTAGACTAAATCAGATCGATCAGAATTTCAGGTGTGACCAATTTTTAGATCACTACCTGCCTTGTTTTCGCCACGAATTAGCCAAAGGGGTCTTTTCGCAAAATTGACCAGATAACCGGAACCAGTACCAGTATCAATCAAGTCTCGATTGAACATGCTGGTGGAGGGCATATAGCGAATGGCCAGACCTGCCCTTCGCTTGCCAGAACGATTCGGATGGGAGCCATGCACCAAGTGGACGTCGTGCATAGAAAACTGCCCTGGCGCGAGTTTTAGGCTGACAGTATTTTCTGGATCAATCCGCCTATCACTCACACGTTGATTGAGCACAAGATCCTCTCGAGATTCCTTTTGATGTGTCAGCGATTGATAACGATGTGATCCAGGGACTACTCGCATACAGCCGTTCTCTTTGGTCACATGATCCAACGCAACCCACACGGTACAAGTTGCCAAAGGACGGATTGGCCAATAGGCGCCATCCTGATGCATGGGCACTTCCATGCCATCTGAGCCAGGTTTGCAGAAGAGCTGGCATCCCCAAAGAATGATGTCTGGGCCAATCAACTGTTCCACACAATCTACGATCATTGGATCTTTGGCTAACTCCATGAAAGCCTCATCACCGTGCACTCCCTCCTGGTTCAAGCCATTAATGTGCACACTGACCAGTTTCTCCGGCCTCACCTCCGGATTAGCCATCAACACACGATCAACGGCAGCCATCAACTCCGTCAACCGAGATTTCGGCAAATAACTGTCTGGGATTAAGTAGCCCTCTTCTCGGTATTGTTGAATCGCTTTAGCAGAGAGCGGAGTGTTGGTTGTCATCGATACCTTTTTGGAGTCAAGTAATTGAACAGCTTCTCTGGGCAATCCAGCCACCACCAACAGGAAGGGTGTGGCCCGTGATCATAGCCGCCGCGTCACTGGCCAGAAAGCGAAGCTGGCCTGATAAGCAAGATTGGGATATACCCCACCCCCAATCAAGCCCATGATCGAAGCAACATTGACAATGCTTCCCTTGCTTTGCTCAAGCATCATCTTAGCGGCTTCTCGTGAGCAAAGAAAGGTTCCTATCAGGTTGATGTTGAGCACCTCTTGCCAAAGCTCTAAGGGCAACTCAGTTGCTTCCATCCGGGCTCCTGTTCCGGCTGAATTGACCAGAACCTCACAAGAGCCCAGCGTTACTACTTTCCTCATGACCTCAACAACTGAATCTTCCCTGGTCACATCCAGAAACATGATTTCGAGGGAGATGCCCTGATCCTTAAGCTGAGATTGAGCCTCCTGCAATGAGACTTCGTTTCGATCCCCAATTACTACCTGGGCTCCTGCTTGAGCGAAAACCTTGGCGGTCTCCAGCCCAATGCCGCTGGCCCCTCCTGTGATCAGTGCCGTTTTCCCAGTTAGAGAAAGGCGTTCGTTTGGCTTGGTTGTCATATGTCACTCCCTAGCAGATCAGAAGACACTCGTTCACACCAAATCACAGGCGTCTGCAGGCATCCAGTGCGCATCCTGATCCAACCACTTGACGTTGCAACCGATCGGATTGGTCAATGGGACTCTCACTGCTTGTCCAGTCGTAACTTCCTCAAGTGCCTTTTCCAGGTTATTTACCTGCATTTTTGAAGTATCCCGAGGTTGATCTATGCCACGACCACAGTACACTAGCTTGCGATCAGTACAAAAGACATAGAAGTGAGGAGTTCTTAGTGCCCCGTAGGCTTGCGCAACTTCCTGTGAAGTATCCCTCGCATAGACCCAAGGAAAATCATGCTCCTCCATTCGCGAGATCATTTCGTCGAAATTATCAGTGGGATTGGTCTTTTCACTGTTAGAATTGATTCCGATAAAAGCCACCCCTTTATCCCGAAATTTTTCAGCAGTGGCCCGTGTGATTTCATCAGATCCGACTACGAAAGGACAGTGATTGCAGGTAAAGAAAATAACCAGCGTGGAGGCAGATTTAAAGTCAGATAGGCTATAGTTTTTACCATTTGTTGCCACGATAGAAAAATCGGGAGCCATCGCTCCCAGTTCAAGGGTAAAGGACATCGTCTCTAGTAAAAAATTAAGGTTTATTAACTTTAAAATGTCTTAGAACTGAGCCCGAAATAGGAAGCTGGTTCCTTTTGCCTTATCTTCTTCTGCAACCAAGTAATTAAAGGTCAACGAAGAAGATAGAAAAACCCAGCCACTGAGGGTGAAGCCCATTTCATAGTATTGCATGATGTAGAGTTCTGTCCCGTAATAGCGGGTGTCCAGTAAGTACGGATCAAAAGTGGCTCCGTCTCTGATAAAGCCAGTAGGGAACTGGAAGATCAGCCCATTCCGCAGAACTGTGCTCTCAATTCTGGCATCAAAGGTGGTTCCTCCAACCGAAAGTGGTATCGAGCGATATTGTCCTGCTAGGTTTCCGATTCGGATCGCGCCCCAGGAAGCGGTCCAATCGTAGATGCTTAGCAGGGACTAGCTAGCTAGCGCTCCCCCTGATCCCAAACTTTCGGATGCAGCCATCCCGTAATTGAGATTTGGTGAGATCTGCCAATTGGGGGTCAGGTTTTGGCGGTAATTTAATCCCAAGCCGAAGGCAATGCCTGTATTTCCATCAACATCTAGTTGTGAGATAGGTACTCGCAAGGTCAGGCTTGATTTACTCTCTCCTTCAAAATTCCAACTGTAGGAAAAGGGGATGGTCGTTGTGTTAACCTTGGAGTCGCCTTGATCGTAAGAACTAAAACCAAGACCAATGCTGATTTTGTTCTCACGTTCGCTTGTTTCGGTGCTGCTCTCTTTGTTCTCTTCACTGCTAACCACCTCTGGTGAAACTGAAGATCCAGAAGAATCGAATTCATCAACGGCTATTCCTTCAGTATCTGACATCGACACGGACTCAACACCGGTATCTCCAACTTGCAAGGCTTTACCAAAGGGCAGATCTACTAGAGCTGCCGAGAAATCTAGGCGCACTAGGTTGTCCATCAAGCTGCTGGGATTTCCTGCCACGGGGTCATTTGGTGTGTACTGCACCATGAGTGCGAGTAGGTCGTTGACCAAATCTGATTCTTGGACCAGGGCATCCGTCAGTTGAGTCCAACTTCCTTGCCGCGATGCTCCTTCGTAAGACCAGTTTTTATTCAGAGAGGGCATGTTGAAGGTGACTTTGTTGCTCCCTGCTTGATAGACTGCTTTTAAATTAATACCACGATAATTTAAAGAGAATTCAATCAAATCAGTATCCCAGTCGCTGACACTAAATTGCTGCTTTATTGTATTGAAATCGGGTAACTCATCGACGGAACTATAGCTTCGAGTTTGGCCGTTCACGGTTAGTTGAAACAGATCTGCTGCCGTTACTGATCCGGAATACAACAATAATAGGAAGATAGCAGAGCATAGCTTGAGGGGTAGGGGCATACGATCTCTCTTGATTGCGGGTAAATGAATGAAATCCCAGGAGCAGATTTTCAGAGTTATAAATCCCGATACTCATCACAGCATGACTCATTAAGCGAAACCTGCTGATACACTCTTTATAATCAGAGTCCAAGTCATTTGGTTTAATTGTCAAAAAAACAAGCCTCTTCGGGTTACTGAGATAACAATTGCGTGGAATTTTTTGCTGAGGGAGCAAAGCGAATTATGAGCAATGTGTCTGAGTTTGAATACACAAAGCCAATATTCGTCAGGCACCCGATAACCACCCCAAATTTGTTGGTACTTTCTCCATAAAACACACTTTTTTTAGGTCGAAATTCCAGATCTTCCAGGGACTCTGTTTTTTCAAAATTATACCTCTCCTTTATTCTAGTCACCAATTCCTCTTTCGCTTGAAGACACTGACGCTGCTGAAAAGAATGGTTCAAGCCAATGATCTCGGAGATCCTCTTAGTTTTTCTATCCAGTTTTAGCGCATATCTTTCAATCAACGAGTTGGGTCGCGGGATCACAGTTGGTTCAACAATCATAAGTTCCTCTTCCTCCGACTTGATCTCATAGCCTTGAACTTTTGCCCCAAAATGAAAGCCAAATGCACCAATCAGTTCAGTCTTTTTCTCAAAATTTTGATGGTGTAGACCGCAAATACCAAGTAGGGTCATAAAAATAAAGTAAAATATCTGATCAATTGACTTCGATATTTTGATTTTTTTGAAAAACATTAAAAACTTTATTGTTTATTGATTTTTTTAACATGATTTCTTCAATTAAAAATAACCCCCAAGTAATTACACCATGCAACAAATCTATCTGTTTAAAAAATTATTCAACCACAGCATACCGCTACTGTTGATGTTGCTGTCTGGTTGCTTCTCTGGGAAGAGTTCTTCTTGTGAAAATACAGGAGTAGGCAACAATGCTGATAGATCTAATAAACGAGAAATTCTTTAGACAAATACCACAATTGGGAGCGGTGAAGAGTCGCATGGGCATTTTCTACTACAGTGCTCCGATAGCGGTTTCCTTCAAATTGGTAAGACCGGAAGTTTACCAATCAATGCACGAATTTTTGTTGTCAAAGTAGCGCCAGATGGTGCAACACAATGGGAAAAAGAATACCTATCTGCTGGTCATAATCTAGGAAATGGCACTATTGAAGTGGATGATGGATACATTGTTTTTGGTGCAATGAATGGGGATAGTCTACTGATTAAATTGAGCAAAAAAACTGGTGATATCTTGTTCAGTAAATCGTATAACTTTGGGGGTTTCGATGCGATAGAAAGCATGATTCTACTGGAATCAAATTTGATTCCTGTTGGGTATATTGGCGCTCAGGATTCAGATACTACTTTTTACACAGAAGGAGAGGGTTATTTGATGACAATTTGATTTGCTTGGCAACCACATTTCAAATTCAAGTCTAAATTCTTACACATCCCATGCTTATCGAATATTCTCTTTTGAAGGCGATTTGATCATTGGAGTGCTAGCCCAGGACGCTCTAGATTACTCTTTGCTGAAAATGACTGGAACTGGTGAGGTAGCATGGTACAAAAATTATGGCGGAAGTAGTTCAGATCATTTGTTTGCGATGGATTTAGGCCTTGATGGTAGCATATTCTTATCAGGTCATACCACTTCTGACAGAGCTAATTGGGATACTTACACTCTGAAATTGGATCAACTTGGGAATGCGATTTGGGAGAGCAAAGTAGGTAATCCTAGAGGTTTTGATCCCCGATACATTCACGATGAGGCTTAGGGGATAAAGGCCACATTAGCTGGAGGGGCACTTGTTGTAGCCGGTACTGGCAATGAATATGAAAACTACTCAAAATGTATAGATCTAGATTGCTCTGACCAATGGCATGCCTATCGGATTCGTTTTAAGGGAGATGGAACTCTCCTTTGGGAAGCAACGTATCCAAATCCAGGAGATGGAGATTGGGCCGGTGAAGATGTTGTGCTTACAAAAGATGGTGGGGCTTTGATGGCGGTGGATAATGGGCAATTTGCCTTTGTGCAACTCTCGTCGGTTGATTGAGCTAGTCATGACCTGGCCCCCTCTAAGCATAGAGAACCAAATTATCTCAGTGTTTCTCTTTGCAAACTTTGACTCATAGCTCTGGGTTAGACTCAACCTTTGAGAGAAAGGGAAGCAGTTAGTGAAGGATTGCACCAGAACAACAAAAGTTTTTAGGTTTTCTAGGATATTCTAAATCAATTGAAAAGAAGATTCAGATATGTGCTTTCCAAAATTTCTTTTAGGGTTTTTACAGGAATCTTCAAAACCAAAATTAAAAGATTAAGATGATAAAAGTAAGTGGAACAAAGAGAGTCATAGTAATCATTGGGTTTTATTTAGTAGTATTTTTGAATCACTTACATGCTTGCCATGAATCCCATTTTAATGGAGGAGAACTGTTAGTGGGTACATCTTTCTTTGGAGGGCATACTGGTGATAACAAGATTGGAAGAGCTGCTTCGGTGAGAGAAAATTTCCAGAAGCTGGCTGGAAACATTATTGAATCAATTACAATCACTTCTTATTACGTAAGTGATACTTTTGCAACAACTACAAACTGCAATTGGCGAACAGCGGGCATACTGAAGTTCTTCCATGAAAGTCATCAGTTTATTGCGGAAGATAGTGCTGTGGGTTCAGGTGAATACCTGCAAGCCTTGGCTTCACTGACTGGATGCAATTCAAAGCAATACAGCAATTTTCAGAAAGTTATGCACAGGGAATATGGAAATATATTTACGGATAACGACCACAATCGTTCTGTAAAAATTTTTTTTAATGTGATCAACACAAATGTAAATTTGTTAGAATGTAGAAGCAATTCTTAGCTAGGTAACTAGCTCCCATATCTCAAAAAATTTAATATTTTAACACTACTTTAATTGAATTAATTTGTATTTTGAAAATGCGTAATTAAGCAACTGTAGTTTAAGCAGTCAAGAAGGCTCTTTTCAAAAAAGATTATAGCGTTTTCCTTCAAGATTCTAAACTATCAGTTGGAGAGTATTAACCAGGAATTAGATTTTATCTTCACTGAGCTTAAATTTGTGCTTGCTCTAGCTATTGTTGTAGGAAGATCTTTTTCAGCTAGTACCTAAGATTTCCAGGTACATGTTTGGTATGCAAATAGTGGATTCTGATATCCCAAACAATTTGTTGATACAATATCTTTTTATTGAGTCTTGAGACGCTAATACTGTCATTAGTAATTCAGTGAAGATATTAGTTCATGCAGCGAGGAACCCGCCCCTTGACTCAATTTCCATTCTACATTTTTCTTTTGAGAGAGGTTTGATCCCATTCCTTTCAATATATTCAGGTCCAACATTTGATGCCACTTGCCAACATCCATCACCATCATCTTTCAAAAGTACGGCACCTTTCTGCGGACTGGGATATGTCTTTTGGGTTGCATCACAAAAATTTACAATTGATTGCATATACATTCGATAACTCTTATTTAAATGTTAGTAACTTGGTTTCTATTTACTGTAGTAACAACAGTATTTTAGAGGTCTGCCAAGAAAAACAGAACAAATAATTTATATCCTTTGTAAGTAGATACTTGAACGACATATTCATAAAACTTTTAGATTAAATCAGCAGGCCATTTGCAGAAGTACCTAAAAATAAATTACAGCTAATTGTTTGGGAAACCAATTTTTTATCCTACCTCCAAAACAGATGAAAACCAAACTTGTGAGAATTTTCACGATTAATGCTGACGTACAATTTGCTGGCCTACTCAATCTTATTATGGAGCTTTGTCTTCTTAAAATGGTTAATTTGGGTCAGTGGGGCTAAAACCAAAAGTAGTTTTTGAAGAAACCGCTGGATGTGTCCTGATTATAAAGGCAACAGACAAGGGATTCTTCCAAACTTGGAAAGCTTAGAAGAACAGATGTGTTATTTACTTAACTGAACTTCAACTTTCCCCTTGCGAAGGACCGTCGCAGGTGCGAATCAGCAGCGTGTGGGGCCCCAAGTCCGTGTTCCATGCGTAGCAACTCTCGTTGTCTTGGAGAGAGCAAATTATAAAACTCGGCAGGGAATTCATCGTGAGGATCGACCTGGAAAATCAGACTAGATTTTCGATAGTGTCCAAATAGGGCATGTCGGTTGGTCTCTGTTTGATTGTTTCCGCCAGCATGCCAGCATTGACCATTGAAAATCAACACACTGCCAGCTCTCGCGGTAACCTGAAAAACATGCTGAACTGCAAATCCTTCTGGTGGGCCTGCCATCCCACTCTTGTGACTGCCCGGGATAATCTGTGTTGAACCATTTCTCGGAGTGAAGTCATCCAGCATCCAGACTGTGTTGCACATCACTGGTGATACGGGATTCAGCAACTCTGCGCCAATATCGATGTGGAAACCTTGCTCACCATCATCAGGACGAGCGATTCGGGCATTCAAGCTCCCAAGGATCAGGCTCTTTCCTAGGATGGATTCCAGGATCGGTAGCGTTTTGGGGTGATCCATTAGAAAGAAGAAAGCAGGATCTTGGGCTGGCAAGTTGGTGACGTGTCCGGCTGTCCCCATGAAGTTCTGTTCATGGCCCGTGCGCTCATAACAAAGAATCAGGCACTCTTTCAGGTGAGATACCTCTTCAGGATTCAACACCTCCTCCAACAGCGTGAACCCGTAGACTTCTATCTCCAGTAGCGCTTGCGCTAGTGATTCCAATTTTCTCTCAGTTCAATGTGGCTGATTTAGTTTCACCACTAGTGATTTTGTTCGCTTCCATCAGCACTGCTACGAGCCGTTCCAGCCTCTCGATTCGATATTCCAGCTTTCCGATTTTTGAATTTTGGAAATCCAGTAAGTTTTCCAATTCCAGAATACGGCCTTCGGTGACTTCCATGTCATTTCCTTTTAATAGCAAATGATGCGGGAACCAAGTCATTGTTCCCATAGAGTGATCTGCATTAACTGTTTGACCCGACTGCACTGGTTGTTCCAGATCTCCTCTAGTTCTCGTCTTCTGTAAAAAAACATTTAACCAAATTTTGTCCGCCGAGATCCAACTCCGGTCTCGTTGTCCCAAAAAGGTTTACTTCCAGGTGTCACACACTGGCAACAGGTGTGGTCTAAACGTGCGAGGTCGTCAAAATAAAGCCGATATTCATACTGCCACTCCACCTCACATTCATTGATGAAGTTATGGACTCTAGGCTCTGGAGCACTGCAGGCCATTAGTCCCAGGACCAGCCAAAATAGAAACATGATGCATTTCAACGGGCTTCCTCCTTGTCGAGTGATCAATTGATTCATCACTCAAGAGGTGCGGAATTTAAACCAAATCGAATTAAGACCGCTATTGTACCCCTCGGCCACCCTGAGGGCGCCAACAAAACAGCATAAAAAATTCTATTTTTACAATCCAGAGGTTGGCAGAACAACCAAGATAAATCTTTCTCCCTGAGGAAGAATGTGGGTGAAAGCTAGATGAGGGGGATCTTGGGGACTGCCAGTCTTGGTTCAAGGTAGCAACTAGCCCTGTCGCTCCTTGTGGACATAGACTAAGCCTTGTAGACGAGGCTACCCGTTTTGCTGCCCATCAGCAGTCGTCCCAATGTCTTGTGGCCATGCGGAACAATTATCATTAGCCCAGCGCTGAATCGCTTGGCAAGCTGAAGGACTTGCGGGTAGGATGTCCCAAAATCTGTGTGAATCTGATGGAGAGACTTCAGTTCAGTTTGAGCCACCAGTTCTTCCAGACTCATACGCCCCGTGTTCCAACTATTGTTCGCGTCTTTCTAGAAGGCATCTACCATCAGCTGTGCTCCAGCGTTATGGGGGTGAATGGATTGTCACTGACAAGGAAGAAGCCAAGTTCTTTAATCTTGGAAGGAGGCTCATAGCAGGCCCCTACAATGGTATCCACTACCAGCAGAAGGAGAGATCTATCAGGCGAGATCAACTAGCGACAACTGCGACGCATTACATCGAAACGAGCCATCATACGTAGGGTGTTTTCAGCAGAATTAGGTTGATTCGGGCGTTTGGGCGCGTAAACCCGCTGCCGCTGATTGGGGGTGATTGGTAAGCCTGTGCGATAGCGGTCTCGGCTATGGCTGTTGAGAAATTGATCGTGCTGGCCACTGGGCATGGTCAACATTGCTTTCTTCATCTTTTCAATTTGGGCTTCGACACGTGCAAGGCACTCCTTGCGGTCATAGTGTTTGAGATAGATTCCATCTGTAGGGAATTGCTGGGCTAGGCTGGGCAATGTGCTCAGCCACAGCATCAAGCTGAAGCAAATTATTCGTTTCTGCATTTTTTCCTAAAGTTTTTGGAATCGCTGCCGATATTCACATTGCGTTTATTGCTTCCAGCTGAAGCAAGTTCAACACCTTTCGCTGGAGCTAACAGAGCACCCAACTTGTCGGCTTGTCAATCACAGTTGATCATGTTCAGATTTTACAGGAGTTTTTAATGAGCGAAACCACCGAAGTCCTGAGCTTGGAACAGTTCCAAACGCTTGTCGGCTTTGAAAACAGTGAGCGCTTCGAATTGCAGGTCTCCCAGGCAATTCTGGACTTAGCTAACTCACTGGAAACCAATTTCCTGGACAAGGAAACAAAGATCGACTACGCAACCCATGTCTTTGCACACATGCTGGATGACTTGGCGGAGCTACTGGAGCGGGGCAACCTAATCAACTAGTCCATGCCTGCTGCCCAAGCACTTCCTTCCCAACGTTGGTTTGATCAGTATTGCCGGAATCTGCGACTACAGTTTGCTGGTCGCAGTTGTGCGGGAGCAGCTTGCCTACTGCTTGCCTCTCTATTACTCCAAAGTCCCATACTTCCCTTTTTAAACTTTCTTATCGGATCCTTCGCAATCCTTGCCGTTTGCCTCATTGGCACTTGGTTATTGCATCGACCAGAATATTGTCTGCAAAAGCTCTATCGGCTAGATCCTGCCTTTGCAGAAGCGCTGCAAAGTAGTTTACAATTTAGAGAGAACCCACCAGTTTCACTAACTACCAATATTTTTCTAGAACGCTTCGAAAAGCAGTTGCTTGAGTGCCTAGAAGCAGAGGAGGCGCAAAAACTACTGCCACCCTGGCGTACGCTTGCAGGTGTGGCGTTATCACTACAAATTATTGTTTGGGTTGGTGGCTGGTGGCTACCGCAGTATTTGATTAACCAAGGTCCAACTGTGGCGGAAGCATTACAAATTCCTCACTCCTACCGCATTCTCTATCCTGCTTATCTTAACCGTGATTCCAAAGTCTTTTCCATGCTCCCTAACGAACTGCAAATTCCTGCTGGAAGCCGACTAGAAATCTTTCTGGAGCAAGGATTACCGGACGGCGATCAAAGTGCCTATCGACCGATTCAAGGGGAATCTCAACCTTTACAGTGGGTACCTCAACAACGGCGATGGCGCTCTGCCCTGACACCACTAGAAACAGGAACACTTTTTCTCGAGTGGCGTCAGCAGAGTATAGCAGTGGAGGTAATTCCGGATCTGAGTCCTAAAGTGATAGTCCTCTGGCCTCCTGATAAATACATTTTTGATTTGTCTCAACTGCAAGTGAAGTTAGAAGCCAAGGACGACTATGGACTACACCAGATTCTGTTGAGATATCGCAACGAATCCACAGAAACTCTCGAGCGCGAAATCATTCAGTCTTTTGAAGGAGACTTCAAGATCTACCAGGAAAGCTATCTCTGGGAAATCTCGGCAACACCCTTACGAGCCGGAGATAACGTAACGGCTTGGATTGAGGTCAGTGATAGCGATACTTTCCAGGGCCCGAACGTGACTCTGTCAGAGAAATTCCGTTTTGAAGTTCGCAGTCAGCGTGAGTTCCATGAGTATATCCTCCGTCTCTTCCGTAAAGTTGATCGGGAACTTCGTGACTTGTTATCCGTTTTGGACCGTCAATTGGTCGTGGAGACTACGGACCAAGAAAATTTGATTGAGGAACTGCTCAATTTTCTTCAAGAAGAAGCTAACTACGATCAGTTACTTTCTGATGGCTTGCAGGGATTTATTGGAGAGTTGCGCTTCCAATTGCGGTACTATCAACGAAAACGGGAAGAATTGGCAGTCCCTCCTAGTTGATATCAGGATAATTTACGTTAGAACTGCCTGCAAAATGCTTGGTGTTCAGGCAGTCTGTTTGCACAGATCTGGCTCACGCAGAATTGAGCGCGTTCGCTAGTGCGGGTTTGAAGAAAAGCACTATCGGTGCGTCGTAGTTGTAGTACACATCTGAGTAGAGAAGCTTCATCTTTGGGTACATTGCCAGATGGATCCTCACAGGCGCTGCGACTATAGCTCATATTGCGTCCGGCGGGTGTGGAGCGGGCATATAGTTCTAGCTCGCGAAGCATTTGCTGCAGATGAGACTTATAGGTCATCGAAGCCCTGCCTGTCCCGCATAAAACATCCTGCGAAGCAGTTGATTTACTGTCATTCTCCTGCAGAAGTGGAATCACGATTAGCATTCCTGAGAGAATCAGTAGCAATGCTGCAATCACCGCAATCCAGCCCAAAGGCCGTTTCATTGGAGGAGGAGGCCCTCCCTCCTCAAAGGATACCTCAAAAAGCTGTACCTGCCCTTCGATGGATTCCTTGTTGAGACCGGGTGTCGGAGCAAAGCGTAACTCCATCCCAACCAACCTGATTTCAGCAACCTTTGGACGTTTAAGCACCTTTGCTTTGGGCGAAAGCCTGGCTACATCCTTGGCGTAGCGTTCGATAATCTTTCGTAGCTCCAAGGAATCTTCCCAATTGTTGCGCCCTAGTCCTGGGGTGAGCACTTTCTCCAAATCATCCCGGGCAAACATCCGCGCTTTGCGCTCACCATCAGGGGCATTGTCGCATACACCGATGGGACGCCACTGCGAAAAACGCATGGTGGAGAGGTGATTGACATTCACACCCAACTCGCGACACGATCGAGCACTGCCTTGGCGATAGCTGGTTTGCTGATCATCTGTTCTTCCGACTTATCTTCTTCCACCAACCACGCTACCTGATCTCCATATTCGATAAACTCCTCTCCACGGTTGGCCACAACCAATTGGTATTCCTTTGCACGCTGCCGGGCGATCATCATCAATTCTTCATGGGTGCGATTTTCCTCGTACTTGAATGCTACCATTTTGAGCTTAGGGTAAGCAGCTCGTACCTCACGAATCACTTTGGGAGTTTGTTCAAAGGAGAGTGTGAGTTGATGGCCACTGGGCAATTTGCCTGGATACACATGAGTAGGCTGATAATCTGCGACAGCTGCGCTGAAAATGGCTGTGTCAATCCATCCATCAACCAACCCTGAGAGCACTTTTTCACGGTAGCTACTAAAGTCCACTACACGTTGATGAGGCAAATAGCTTGGTGTTGTCATGCTTCCTTGTCCGAGGATCAATTGAATTGTAGCCTGTTCAAACCAAGCCTGTTTGGCAATTTCGATGGATAATGCACCAGTAAAGCGATTGGTGAATAGGCGGACATGATCTATCCAGACTGGGGTTGGTCCTCCGGTGATCATCAGTTGGTGGCCTTTGAGAGTTCCTGCACTAAGCGAGCGAATCAGATGTCCCACTAAAAACTCGTTTTCCGGCAAATTGTTTTTACCATTTTCCTGACGAGGTGGGACTACTGTCACTCCATAATCATTTAACCGACTCAAGGATTCCTGCAGAATCTGGTTGTGCATTGAACCGTGCATGGTGGGAACAACAAGGATTGGAGTCTTTGCACGCTCAGCACGACCTAGGGCAGATGCAAGCAACGCTGTGGGCAGGTCATCTGCAATGCCCCAGGCAAACTTATTTAGTAAGTTGTAGGTGGCCGGAGCAACGAGATAAGCGGAAAAGGGAGAGTTGTCACTCAAATGCGCTGCGTTCGGACTTGATTCCGTTAACACGGGGTTGAGGGATGTCCATTCGAGAGCTTCCCGAGCAACGTAGCGCAAGGCGTCTGCCGTTGCAAAGACCTGAACTTCTGCACCTTCACGACGCAGATCGCGTACTAAATCGGGGCTGCGGTAGGACGCGATACTTCCGGAAATAATCAGTGCAATTCGCTTATTTGAAAGTCGACTGCTACGCTGAGAAACCTCTCGATCCTTAAGATCACTACTTGGCGGGGGCGCAAAGTCCCAGAGTGGTTCGTTCATCGAATCAACAGTGGGGTACCAGCCCAAAGGGGGTGTATAAAAAAAATAACCTGCAATTTATGCAAGATTATTGCGAAAACTGTTTTCACTAGCTGAAATCCAAAGAAAATAATCTATTGAATCATATGCTTGCAATTTTAAATCATTGCCTTAGGTTGTAGATTCAAAAAATTTGAACTTCCTCTCCAAACTCTCGAGAGACAATACACATGAACAAGTCACAGATGATCGACACACTTACTGAGAAGACCGATTGTCCAATAAAGACGGCTGACAAGGTCGTACGCATCTTTTTTGACAGCATCAAAGAGGCTTTGTCCGAGGGTGACAAGGTTGAAATTCGAGGATTTGGTTCATTCACGGTCAAGCACTACGAAGCGTACCTAGGCCGCAACCCTCGAACGGGAGAATCTGTCCGTGTTCCCCCAAAGAAGCTCCCTGTCTTTCGGACTGGCAAGGATTTGCGCCATCGAGTGGATCAGAGCCGCGAGCAGGGGGTAAAACTATTAGAGAGTAGAGGCAAGCCTCAGAACGATTGATCTACTTCAAAAATTTAGATTCCCTTCCTGGACCAAACTAATTCACAGGACCTTCTTCGGAAGGTAAATCGAACAGATCCTGATAACCAGGTTTTGGTTCAATGAACTCTTGAATCCGGATTGCCCGGCGTCCTCGATACGCTCCCTGGAATCCCCGAAATTTCAAGACGTTCTGTACGTAGCCCTCAAGGGCATCGTCCTTGGACTGTTCCAACTGCAGATGATCACCAACGCGTAGGTTCAAGAAGCGTCGCAGTGAAACCTGCGCATTCCCCAGAGGCACCCGAACTTCCACTTTAGATCCTCGCAAGTGGGCCTCCAAACGAGCGTAATTGACCGGACTTGGTTCAGTATCAGCATTGACCGCGCCACCGTCCAACCTACTCCGGATTGGATCAAGCACGTTGTATGGCAGGCAAATGGTCATTGTCATCGGCAGGCGATGTAACTCCACGTCAAAAGCGGTGTAAACAACGATTTCTTCATCACTGGCAGCTTGGGCCAAGCGAGCATTATTTTCTGTACGATCAAAACGCATTTTCAGAGGGACAATGGTTTGCCAGGCGTTGCGCAGATCAATCAGGGCACTGTGAACAATCTTGGCCACAACCTGAGATTCGATACGGGTAAATTCTCGTTCTACATCACGTACCTGAAGGCGTCCATCTCCTCCAAACATTAAGTCAATGAAACAATGGATCAGTCGCTGCTCCATTCCGAGTAAAGCTGTTCCACGTAGTGGTGGTAAATGAAACATGCTCAATGACGTGGGGTAGCTAATACCTTCGATATAGTCTTTGTAGTTCACTAATTCCGTGGTGCGCCGCACGATCCGAAAGCTTCGTCGCAGGTGATTAGAGAGGGTTTGCTGCAGAGAACGGGCAAAGCGATCGTGAACGTTATCCAATCCAGGGAGATGACCGCGTATTATGCGGTTTTTACGAGCCAAGTCGAAAGGGACAATGTCGTCGGCAACTTGCATTTCTTTATTACTGCCGACAGGGACTCCCTTGAGCAATGCTTGAATATCTTCACTACTAAGCCTGAGTTTTTTTTCCATTTGGTGTGATAATGCGTTTAGGAGTATTGGTTTACATAGAAAAAGATGAGCAGATTTTGATGATTCACCGTCAGAAACGAGATGAACATCAAGGTTTTTGGCTGGCTCCCGGTGGCAAAATAGAAGCTAATGAACCGCCACATGATGCTGCTCGTCGCGAAGTGATTGAAGAAACTGGGCTAGAGCTAACCAATCTGCACCTTCAAGGATTGTTGAGTTTCCCGGACCTTGGAGATTCTCCCTTTGGCGATGAGTGGCACGTTTTTATCTTTTATTCGAACAGTTTTCAGGGTGCCTTGCGAGAAGATTGTCCGGAAGGTACCCTTGCCTGGATTTTTAAGAAAGAACTGATTTCCCTGCCGATGTGGGAGGGAGACCGACTGTTCACCCCGATGGTATTTCAGGTGCAACCCTTTGGTGGACGATTGCTCTACCGAGGTAATGTTCTTCATGAATCACAATTTTGGAATCTTTGAAGTGAGTTTCAGTATTATGAAATGGGCAGCATTGACTCTAATTGGACTGACAGCACTTGGGGGATGTCATGTGCGCCTTCAATATCCTTCAGAAAGCTTTTCTTCAAAGCAACACCGATTAGAAAGAAATTTCTGGTTCTGGGGACTTGTTGGTAATTGGCAAATTG
This sequence comes from SAR324 cluster bacterium JCVI-SC AAA005, assembly GCA_000224765.2. GTDB lineage: Bacteria > SAR324 > SAR324 > SAR324 > NAC60-12 > JCVI-SCAAA005. The sequence continues at coordinate 68,908 of AGAU01000240.1, forward strand.
AGGCTGATCATCATTGTGCCCAAGGCAGACTTTACGAATCTCACTTCTTTACTTCTCTTGATCAAGGTGTAATCACATTCGTCACTCTGGGAGTTTATAGTCCCCGAACTGTGATTTTGACTTGTTCAGGTGAACAAGAACCCTTGCCCGAAGTTAGTAGGCCAACGGACCCCTTACCAGAACTTATGTCTCCGGATCCAAGTACCCGGCCTTTTGAGCAACACTGATGCTGAAAGATAAGCACAGTTCATTCATCAACGATGAACACCGCTACAAGGCATGTTCCTAAAAAAGGCTACCAGATCCATCCGCTGTGTTCCAGAGGGCATCACAAAGAATCTTTTTTAGCAAGTCAGGCAGTCCAGCATAGGTTTCTATCCTCTTTCTTCCAGCCATAAACGCTAGTTTTTCTAGGCGTAGAGAAGCATCATCAAATTTGTCGTTAGGTAAAATCGAAGACGGAATTGTGGTTCCTCCACATCCTTTTGGAATTGAACTGGAAGGGAAGTTAGTGATGATCGAGCTACTCTTTGTTAAAAAGTCTACAGCAGAGCTTTACACAGCCTATCAACTGGATCAATACGGATACAATGGGACCTATCTGCCCTGTGGACCGTTTTCAACCTAATCAGACTATTTGAATTGGCTTCGTTTGTTTGAAAATGGAACAGATCCTGTTTTTTTGCAATACTCAACAAGGCCACTGGAAAAGCTGTAGATGTCGCTAGTTTTCTGAGAATTAATCCTCAATAGGGAACAATCGAAGTTGGACATCTCAATTGCTCTCACTTACTGAAGAAAACCAAGCAAGTGACAGAGGCTATGTCCCTGAGGACGAAATTGGCCTTTAAAAATGGCTACCGCCGGTGTGAATGGAAGTGCAATGCTCTCAACATCAATTCTCGCAGAGCAGTGCAAAGACTGGGATTTTTCCACGAGAGGACATTTGGACAAGCTTTGGTTGTCAAGGGTAGGAATTGAGGCACTTATTTGGTTTGCTGTCGTTGATAAGGAGTGGAAAGATTTGGAGCGGTGTTTCTTAAGATATTTGTCTGAAAAAAATCGTTGAAAATCAGTTACAACAAATCTCTCTAGCCTCATTGACTGAACCTCTGCTCTACAAAGTGGATGAGTGAGAATAAAAGAAGGATACTCTTGGAAGATCTCCTGAACCACAAATGTTACCAGAAGAAAACACAATAAGCCTTTACCAGACGGAGGAGATACTGAGCATGACGGTCAAATCAAGATGGAGACTTTGCCTGATGTTTTTGGGATGGCTGCTTACTAGCGTATACAGTCACCCTCTATTTGCTCAGTCAATTGAATGGAATCGTTCTCCTGCCTACCTGACACCTGCCCAAGTGCACGATGATCTTGTTGCAGTAAAGCAATTGATCCGAGAGAATTATGTTCACTATGATCGTCTCCAGCAGGTAGGCCATGACTGGGATCAAATCTTCTTAGAGTTGAGGTTACAGTTGTTGGCAAACCCTCGCCCAATGCTGACCCAACACTTTCAGGAAAAACTCTTGGAAGCTTTGCATTCCACTGAGGATCCTGTCTTCCGGGCAGATCTACATCTACCTCGGCGGCACTATCAGACTCGCATTCCGCTGGTAGAGCCTCGGTTTACAGACTTGCGTCTGGCTAAACATGGAGATCGCTTTCGGGTGCTGCCTGATCAAAAATTTCCTGGATTAGCGAATCTCTGGCTGAATGAATGTAATCATCCTAATGTGCGTTTGTTCCCAATCCTACCAGAGCGAATTCGTGAGGAAAGAGTGATGCTGGGGGTCTATGCATCTAGCTTTCCTGAACGACTTGGGTGTGACTTTGTTGATGAGTTGAATCGAAAAGTCACTCGAGAACTCCTATTACAACGCATTGTCAAAGAATTGGTATCTCCTAGACAAACACTGTTTCAAGCAGATGAAGGTCGCGTGTTTTATGTTCGTTGGCTTCGTGATGGACGCAAAGAGGAGACGGCTGTAAGAGATTTTTATTTGCTGCCGGAGAGAATGAGTTCAGCCCGAACACTAATACTTGATGTCCGTGACAATGCTCAGGGCAGTTTCTCCTTTATTGAGCGCTGGCTTCGTGATGTCTTACGAAATAACGTGCAAAGTTCCATCGTACGGGAAAAGCAAACTTCCACGACAATCAAAGGCTTGTTACGTCAAATGGAGTGGCAGGAACGTCAGCTTTCTCAATCAGGGTGGCTGCAAGATGCCTTGGCTCAGCAGCGAGGTGTTTTTGCATCGACGTTACAGCGTTTTGAAGAAGAATCGATCAAGGTCAAATGGATGGAGACAAAATTTCTGTTTCAAGGCAAACCGAAATCCCCAAAATGGAACAAGCGGTTGATCGTGATTGCTAATGACCAGTGTGGACCGGGTTGTCAGTTTTTGGTTGGGCTAAGCCGCCAGTTGCCAAATACTACGCTACTCGGAACGAACTCGGGTCCCTATCCAGATGGGAATTTAGTGCCGATGTTTCAGCTGCCAGCATCAGGTATTTTGCTCTCTTTCAGTCATCAGCTTCACTTGGATCATCAGTTAAACGTAGTGCCACCATCTGGGCAAGAACCAGACTTCTGGCTATTCCCTACAACAACCCTGAGCAGTGTAATGCGTTTTGCTAACAGTGAGCTAGAGCCTTGATTGGTCAAAAATTTGTATGAACTTTTGAATGTTTTTGGTTCCTTTCCATTAGAACGAGCAATGATATGAAAGTAGGCAATACGCCCGCCCCAGCCCAGATTTCAAGTCAGAAAAAAGCTGAGAAAACAGAGGAAAGCAAGTTGCCTTTCCCAATTCCACAAGCGGCTCAGCCTGTTCACCAACCAGATACGCGCTACAATAACGTTCGAGGGCCAGAAGATCATAAACAATCAATCACCCTTAGACGCTCCTATGTGATGGTGGTGTCTAGTTACGAGAAGGTTGCCCAGAGACAACAGCTTACGGATAAAGCTGCAGAGCAATTTGCGGAGACCCTGCAACTCCGCTTGAACACGCTGAATGAGCAAGCTCTGCGGGAAATCCAAGAATTACCAGAATTCAAACGTCTTGAAACAGAAAACATTCGGGAACTTGGTGAAGAATTGGTGGAACGGATGCAGGATGAACAGCAGCAATCAGAAGCATTTGCTCTTCTGAAAAATCCAAAATTTGCTGAGTACATGGAGTCAAAGGATAGTGCTCAACGTAGTTTTGCAGAGCAAATGCAGGACTTTGGTTCTGAAACCTTGATGTTTGGGGCCTTGGAAATGATCAAGGACTTTGGAGGGTTAGCCGGCTTGAGTGATGCAGGTAATAGCAAAGGAAATGTCAGCATCAAGGTCTAAATTTCTTAATAGCAAGTAACTATTTCCTATTTTCCTCATCCCCCTCATTCATGATTGATTCAATGGAAGGGGAATCCCCTACAGTACCTCCCCATCAGACTGGCTGGCGTAGAATCAAGAGTGCTTTCTGTTTCTCCTTGGATGGGTTCCGCGCTTGCTACACTGGTGAAGAAGCATTCCGACAGGAAGTTTGGTTAGCCACATTTCTGATTCCTCTCTCAATGTTACTGCCGATCAGTGCACTCAGTACGGCTTTATTGATCGCAAGTGTTTTACTGGTGATGATTGTTGAAATCCTCAACTCTGCTGTTGAGACGGTTGTTGATCGTATTTCGAAAGACCACCATCTTCTTTCAAAAAAAGCGAAGGACATGGGCAGTGCTGCGGTCTTCCTCAGCCTGGTCAATCTCACTGTTGTTTGGGCATCTGTACTCTGGACAGAGTGGAATTGAATTTTCTATAAACACAAGCGTTGCACTTTCTTTGGCTTTCTACTAGCTTTTGACGACTTATGGTCAAACCAAAACCTGTCATGGGTTGGCAAGGCGTAAGTTTAAGCCTGCTAATGAGCATCATCCCGATGAATAGTTGGGCTGACTTTCCCCGCTTGCCAGCCATTAAGCCGGTAGAGATCTTCGTACGAGAATCCCTGAAACCGGCACAGGAGCGCTATTATCGAGATGGGTTCCTCTATTACTTGGGACCTATAGAAGGTAATCGTGCTCATGGAAAAGGAAGGCTGTTTTGGAAGAACGGCAAGGTCCGCTATGACGGGGACTTCATTGAGGGGCGTCTCGAAGGCGCTGGAAAGTTGTTTGACCACGATGGACGCCTGCTCTACCAGGGAGAGTTTCGAGCGGGTGTTTTTGCACGTGGTTCATACTTCAATGCTGCTGGGGAAGTCATGTATGAAGGTGACTTCCCTCCACCACCCCTGCTCCAAAATTAATGGGGCGGTATCCTTATGCCGTAGGTAATTAGATGGTCAAAGCTGATGTTGTACGTCGAGTCCGTTTAGAAACGGGCATTTCTCAGGGTGAAGCTGAGGATTTAATTAATGAGCTGTTGGAAATTATGCGTCAGACCTTGGAGTCTGGGGACAACCTGATGGTCACCAACTTTGGGCTCTTTGAATTGAAGGACAAGGTTGCCCGACCTGGCAGGGACCCCAAGAGCAAAGTTGAGCACCGCATTGATGCCCGCCGAGTGATTTCTTTCCACCCTGCAAAAACATGGCGGGAGGAATTGAATCAGTAAGTTAATCAACACAAGCATTGCAATTTAAACAACGAATAACTGCTAGAATTTTTGTGCAGTGCACAAAAATTCTTGACAACGAAGAGTTGAGTCTTCATTGTGGAAACCACGTTAAACGCTTGGTTGATTAGGCAGCTAAGCATTGCTATCTCCCAACCGGGGCTCTCGACGGAATATTGTGCCTCCTCCATTCAAATATGCTGACAAGATTTCCAAAGGAGTTGAAACATTCTGCTCTATGCAGAGGCAGACTCTCAAGATGGCCTTCGAAAATTTTGAAAGATCAAAAAACCTTCGATATGAAAGTTTTAGTCGAGCACAAGTCTCCCTCCAAGATGCTACTGAAACCTTCGGGCAGCAAGTTCTGACAACCCAACTAGCGGTCAGAAGGTTTATAAATCTAGTGTTTCAGCCAAAATTACTGAAGACTGCAAGGCGGTGGGAAACGTTGCAGCACAACTTCAGCATCCACTGTGAGCATGTTCTGAATCAAATCAATTATGTGTGGTGGTGTCAAAACGGGCTACGGAGCAAAGTCAAAATGCAGAAAGCAGGGCATAGCAGTTGACCCAAAACATTTTAAATGACCAGCTTGATACTATTCAGGACAGCGTAATAAGGAGCTTGGCACGACCTTCGGTTTTGGTAACTACGCGGGAAAATAAGGAAGAAGAAATTTTGACGGAAGTCAAAGCTTCAGTAACGAAAACGGCTATTCCAGAAGCCGTGAGTTCCTTCGATCCTGCTTTAACAAACAATGAATCCAAGCCACCGAAGAAGCAACCAACTGAACAAGCCAGTGAGCTTGTACTGGTAAGATCGATTTTGGAAGAAAAGTCAACGATGACAAAATTCGCCAGCAATCTAAAAGACTTACAAATAACTGGCTCAAGCCGGAATTCACGACGCTCCAAGTAGGCAAAGTAACCTGCCTAATTCACCTAAACTTAATGCTATCAAATAATGGAAAGGAATATGAGTATTTCTCGATTGAAAAATTCAATTACGCAAGAAGAAATTGATGCTGCCTTAGCAAATTTCTTGGCAAAAGGAGGATCCATTACCCACCTTCAAGATCCCCGAACAACGGCTTTGTGGAACAATGAATTTGATGATCCGTTCACGTCTGATGACGACAGCTCCATCAATCCAGATCATCTGAGAATTGCGCATTCAGAGTTTTGAATTGGCTCAGACGCTGTAGCCAACTACGGCGTCTGTCTTCCTCCCTCTGCGCATGATTAGATTTACCCCATTCCTCCTCGCTACTTCCAACTTCGCTAACCAACCACTCTTCAACTTCTAATTTCTGACTTAATTTCGGTTCACAACTCCATTGAGCCTGGATGTCCTGACTATTGCCAGGGCAGCTCGCATGAAATTTCCAGCCGAGATACTGTAAACTCCCGATCTCGTTCCGGTAGAGGCATCGAATAAGAAACAATTCATCTGTTTGGTAATTGAACACAGGGATCTCCAAAATAAATTCTGACTCATCAGGAATACAAAGCCATCTTGGCCAAGACCACCTCCAATTCCCATGAAAACATGATTTACTGGGTTGGAATTCTACGAGTTTTTTAGGATGAGGCAGATTCCCTGCTGCGCTTTGCTGTCTACCAAGAATCAGGATTTCTTCACAATCTGGAACAAAATCACCCTGCAAAAGTCGAATAATACTGAGGTTTTTCCGGTAATCTTTTGGGCCTTTTGTCCATGGCCAGCTTACCGGCGCACCTTGCTCCAAATTTTCAAGAAGAGTTTCTGCAACATGTTGTCGGGAAGGAGCTGCTATCAGAGCCTGATAGGTTTTTTCCTGTCTCAGAATGACCCAAAAAAGTGAGAAATCATTAATTTGATGAGGGAATAAAATCCTTGGTCGGAATTGATTCAGCCAAGATTGTGCAATTTCTGGGAGGACTTTTTTCATGGAATGACTTTCAAAAAACCACACTGAGCAGGTAGCGTCTTAGCAGTCTTCAAGAATTGGAATAAGATTTCTGACTAGGTGATATGGCCTAGTTGCCCTGATCAAATATGATCAGGGCACGAAAGACTCCTTCGTTACGGGGAGCATGCTCTGAAACAACTAGATCAACTCTAGATACATGATCGTTCACCTAGCCCGCAGCGTTCGTGTTGGGGAGGCTAGTATACAAGTTTTCTTGATCTTTGAACTTTTATTTGAGCCGCTATGCAGTAACGTAATAATTAGATCAACATGCTGTTCTTCACACAAGATTTGTATGATTTCTTTGGTGCTTCCAAAGATGTAAAGAAATGCTAAATAATCATCCAATTTTTGACGTTACATTGGAGCAGCAGGTGTCATTAAACCAAATCCCCCGATTTGAAACCCACCTTCTTCAATAATTTCGAAACTTAGAAGTTTTCGCCAATTACTGCCCTATAATACTGTATTTTCAGCTAGCATTGGGAAATTGGCAGTTTTCTTAGCCACCTTTAGCCTGTCAGCTCCCAACGCCAAATCTGCATTTCCTAAAACTACGTTGTCCCACTGTAGTACATTCATAATTTCCAGTTGTGGAAATCTTGGAGGAGAGTGTACATGCCTTAGAAAATGACTAAAATTGGATCTCCCTACCAAGTCTCTGGTATCGAGCTGTATCGTTGGGACTTCCTCGGGGTTGAGGGCTAGAGCATCAGTAATGTAAAGCTAGCTTTGATTGCTATTTGGATACTTTGAGGCAAGGATACTTTTGGTATACCTGGTGGTCAAAATACGCAGTTGCCCTTTGGATGAGTAACTAATATTAGGGAAAGGTAGAAGTAGGGAGATTAGGAGGTGAGCCGGCATGAAACCTGAGCATTGCTCAGGTGTTGATTGAATTGGAAACGAAAATTCCTACGTGCTTTTTCAGCAGAAGCTGGACTGTCAAACAACGTCGCAAAGTGTTGGTTTGCTAGAATCAACCATTGTTTAGATTCTACGTAGTTGCATCCTGCCAATTTTGCAAAGGATATCCAGTGCAAATCTTGACTCCGGTTCGCGGCTTCCTCTGTCAATTGATCCCAATTAGCCTGTAGAAATTGCTCTTCCTCATAACGTTGCCCCAATGTCCAATCTTCACAACCCATGGATCCTGAAGAACTGGCGAAAGCAAAGGTAGACGAAGATGAAATGTCTACGGAAAGCGCATCAAGCTTTCCATCAGCAAATCCCATGGGGCCACCCTCGTGACAAGACCAGGCAGTGCCACTATTTAGAAGCCAAGCAGCAACAAAAAAACTAGCCCACCTTGCATTCATGGCGCAAACTCGGATGTGATTGAATCCATTGGCTCAGTACAGGGACCAACACCTCTACCTGACCAGTATTTTGTGAGTGAAAATCAATCCTCTCCTGATGCAACCGAAGGAAATTACCAAACTGCTGTTGGCCGACCTCAGAACAATAATACAAAGCTCCTAGCGCCTCGGAGTGTGGCCCATGGCCTGTTGCGATTTCTTCTTCGAGCATGGATTGGTTGGCAACTAAAAACTGCCAACGCGCGAAGCGTTCCTGCAGCGTAATTTCCCAATTTGGGCAATTGGATGTTCCGGAAGTGGTCGCAGAGGAGTAAATCGGAGAGAAGGTTAGGTCTACAGAGGAAAGCAAAGGATCTTCGCTTGTAGCCCCCATCATGGTTCCCTCGCAGCCAGCAAAACTTTCTGCTACTCCGAGAAAAAAAAGCGATGTGAGGAGCAATGAGGAGCGCATGGCTTAAGCAAGATCGGGTGAAATGGAGAAAGCACCCAGTGCTCTGGGTGCTGGAGCACTACAAAGCCTTCAGTTTGTCTGATTTGCGGATGATTTGGGTACGCATGGAGTCCACTCCACGCGCCAGAGCCTTATAGAGATTTTTATCATCGGAATTGCTTGCAAGCATCTTTTGTTGGTAACTGCAGTTGATACCTACGTGATAGCTCTCATCTTTCTGACGAGTCAGATGCACATGGAAGGGGTACTTATTGTCGGTAATCTTCGACAGGTCATCAAAGAGTTCGTTAACGTGCTCTTTGACTGCATCAGAATGTTTCATGTTTTTGAAATTAACATGGATAGACATGCTACCTCCTCAGGATCTGGCGTTGATACAATCCGTGCGTCCAGCACGGTTTCCCCAAACAGGTTCAACTCATCCGTACATCGATAGTAGTCTCTCTCAGCTTTCGCTTTCCTCGTCTGCAGGAGCTACCATTTCGGGTACTTCTGAGCTCGAAGGAAGCAGAAAGAGGTATCCTGGTAAGAATACCAACAAAAACGCACCTATACCGATTGCAGCCAAAATGGCGATTCGCATGAGTGTCAACCGTTTGAGAGTTGAAAAATGAAGCTTCACTGCAGCAACCTACGTTGCTTCTTCAATAGATATCAGACCTTCGAGGAGTGGGTCAAGCTGGACTGGAAAGATAGAAAACATTGAATTTGTGTTGTGCTGAGGCAGTACAGTAATCCAATTCTATTGTTCTATTCCAACTTTCTTAAGGCTTCCCAGTGTCATTGAGGGCAAACCTGAAGCAACCTGCCATAAAAGTTGCTAATTAGAAAACATACGGCCAATCAATGCGACTTGATGGGAACCTATTTGCCGTAATTTATCTTCTGGTTCCGCAAGCAACATTGAAACCATCCAGTTGCTAAATTGGCTCGAGATACGTTAGGTCTCTTTTTGTTACTGAATCCCACCTGCGATAGCTTCAGTAATCCGGTTCGGATTCTACAGTACTAGCAGCAACAAAGGAATTGAAAGCGCTGCTTCCAGCAATGTACAGCTTGATCACTGTCTCATCTTCAAAGAGTGAGAAGATTGAGTGTACTCTTCTGACGATATTTTGCCAAGTTTGCATCTTCTTGAGCAATTGGGTGGTCAGGTTCTATTAGGAAGAGCAGTTGTCCCCTTGAAACCAGAGTGCCCCCAGAGGCACCTACATACACCTGCCTGACCGTACCCGAAAATTCTGCCCTAATGGGATTAAACATCTTCATCACCTCTAACAGCCCAAGCATATCATTTTGCTCCACATGTTGGCCAGCCTCCACGTAGGGGGGGCTGCTAGGTGTTTCACAAGCGTAGAAGGTTCCTCCTGTCCAACTACGGACCTCATCACTGTGAGAAGTTGGTGGAGGTGCCAGTGCCTGGGAGTACTGTTTGATATGTTCTGTGTCCTGAAACTCTTTTGGAATAAGCGGAATCAGTTCTCTACTGCAACTCCAGTCAAAATACCCGCTGCTGATACCCAATGAGATGGGAATATTCAGCAAGGGAACCAGGCCGACTTGAAAACCAGCATGTGCTGCTTGTACGTCTGACCAGAGCTTGTCGTCAAAACCAACAGGAGCCTTGTTCCCGAGAATTTTCTGCAAAGTGCCCCATTCGGGATAACCCAGGCGATTTCCCAAATCTGCATAAAACCTGAATCCTTCCTCGACTAGCAAATGATCATCCTCCCAGATGATCTCACTGGGAGGTAGTCCACTTCTTTTCTCCCAATGTAGGTAACGATAAAGCTCTCGCAGCACATGAATCGGGTTCTGACACCACTGAATCTTCTGATTCTGAATTTCCCATCGAGGTTTTTGACGTTTGGCAAGCCATCCGGCGAGAAGGTGTGGCATATTCAGCAAACGCCGTAATGGTCTTAGCAGCAGCGTTTGTTTCCGTTCAAAAGCTCTCAAAGCCTCTGGACCGAGCTCTTTAATTGATCCGCTCAAGTGCTGCCAGGCGAACTCCAAGTCGATATCTTTCGCACTCAGACTCAGCTTGCTACAGAGCGCAAGGTAGGACTCCACAAAACGCGTGTTTGGTTTAACCATCGAATCCACACCCAACATCCAATACAGGAGCCCATAATGAAACGACAGGTTGAGTTGTAAGTCAGTTCCCCGTACTTCCATTTCTCTGAGAACACGAGCCATTTGCTCAAGATTTTCGAGACGTGTCCTACCCCATGTAACGGACAGAGCTACATTTGAATCGTAGGCACCAGCAAGATGATAAGGTTGGAATAAACATGTATCAGGATTTCTTAATCCAATCCCTTGGTCGTCTCGTAACTCTCCTTCAATTGGTGTCGACCAATAGTGTAAAATTCCCCCAGCATGAGGCTGTAGTCCCTGATTGGTAGCATTGATGCGAACTTCCATTCCGGAAAGATTCCGGAGTTGACGTTGTGGTTTAGGAAGGATTTTCCCGTAGCAGGCAACTAGGAACATTGCGGCAACTAGAGAATCTACTTGGAAGCTGTCGTCATGCTTTTCTGGATTAGTAAATTCAAGCTTGTATGCCATCTCTGTGACCCTATGTTCGACCTGAATTCGAGTGTTTACTTCTATGAAGTAGTGTTGGTCTCCCTCAACAATGCACTCAAAGGTAGATACGTTATCCAGCCCTAGAGCCGTTCCAAAGCCTTGTGCTTGTTTACACATCTCACGTAGCACGACTTGGTCCTGCTGAAGTGTCTCTGCTTGACGGTTTTTGCCAGCTTCAAGATATTCTGCAATAGTTTGTTCAAGCAGCTCTTCAGTAAGTGAAAATTCAACTAATTTTTGTTCGTGCATCTGCAGAGAACAGTCACGACCACCCAACTCTATGCACCACTGGCCATTACCAAGTAACTGGACTTCGTTGTGACGAGTATCTTCAATGTTCATCTCGATCAGGAAGGCCTTGTTGTCACCCGGACCAGTCACTCGGGCTTCCATCAAGATAGCTCTAACGGCTGATTCCACCTCAGCTTCACTTTGAATGACCCGTTGAGCCTTCCCACCACCACCTCCAATATGCTTGAAGCGAAGTCGCGTGCCCGGATTTTTTGCCCAGATCTCCTTACAACAGATGAGCGTTTCTGCTTGTAGCTCTTCTATGCTGAACAGATCGATCCGGCGCTTGTAGGAAGCCTGAAGAACTTGCTCAGCTTGGTCCATTATTTCTGAAGTGAGATGCCAATCTGTTGGTACAGGAAGTTGGTGTTGATTGGTTAGGTTTTTGAGAAATTGAGAAAGATGTTTGTCTCCAGCTTTTTTCAAAAGAGTACGTGCAGTGATTCGATCTTCACCCGGAGTAACCGATACGTTTAGCTTACGAGCCAATTGTTTGGCCTCATCTTTTGAGCCTGCCTGCTGGATTACGTTTGCACTCGGGCCAACAAAACAAATATTCGCTTCTTCGATCTGCTTTACGAAGTCACCATCCTCGGCCATGAAACCATAGCCAGCAAAGAGATGTGTGTAGTTGTGCTTTTTGCAGAGACTAAGAATTTTATCAATGCATTGATGTCGTTCCTCTCGTGATGAGCCTACATAGTCGGGGATATGGTGGACCTGCTCATGACGATTGGCGAGGAAACGCAGTTCAGGAGCAAGAGTTTGTGGATATGTGATGCTGTCTTTTTCTGATAGGAGAATGCCGTATCGTGCACCTAGTTCCTCCAAGACTTGCATGACCTCAAGTCGAATAGGGCCGCGGCAGACGATGAGGCACTTTACTCCCTTAAAACAAAATTGCTGTTGCCACGGGCTTGCAGGATTGAACGAAAGTGGTTTCATTAAGGTTCAGAAATCAGAAGTAAATGAGCAAAAAAATTCAAAAATGATTCATTTTGGAAAAATTTGGGGCAGAATAGAAAGCTTTGTGGTAGGAAACAAGGTATTTGCTTTAAAATTTCACACCCAGACATTAAGAAATTGGAAACAAAATTCAATATGATCTCAAGCAAAGGAGACCGTGTACGAAACGGCTGATATCCGCAAAGGATTGCGAATAGAGTTGGATAGCGAACCCTACGCCATCATCGAATTTCAGTTTGTGAAGCCGGGTAAAGGAAATGCATTTACAAGGACTCGAATTCGCAATCTAATCAATGGTTCGGTATTAGATCGAACCTTTAAGACAGGTGAGAAACTGAAGCCTGCCGATACTCAGGATCGGACCATGCAATTCCTCTACAGAGATGAGGGTGATGGGGAATTTCATTTCATGGACAACAGCAGTTATGAGCAAGTCGCTCTGGATGCTGACCTCGTCGGGGATGCCACAAACTACTTGATGGACAACATGGAAGTGAACGTAGCTTTCTTCCGCGAACGGCCGATTGGAATCACCCTTCCCAATTTTGTAGTTTTAGAAGTTGTTGAAGCTCCTCCAGGAGAAAAGGGGAATACGGTCACGGGGGCATCTAAGCCCGTTGTGGTCTCGACAGGTTATGCTGTGAATGCCCCAATGTTTATTTCTGAGGGAGAGTTGTTGAAAATTGATACTAGAACAGGCGAATACGTAGAGCGCGTTAAAGCTTAAGGCTACTATGAAAAGCATGCTGAAGTTCAGGGATATTATCCTGGGCAAAAAAGAAGATTCTCCAGGCGCTTCGCAGAAAAAAAGCGATGCCAAGCAGGGAGAAGATTCACTTTCTCCGGTTGCAGCAGAACAAGTTAAAATTTTGATGGAACTCTATCAGGAAGTTCCCTGCAATCCAAAGACAGGCGATCTTGAAAAACGAATTAAGACTATTGTCAAGGGGCTCCAGGGAAGTAGTTTGCTGGAAAGTATTCGTGAGACTTTCTCTGATGAGCAAGTAGATGCTTGGAAGGAGCAATCGCAGAAAGAATTTGATGAAATGGGTAAACTTAATCGGGCTCGAATGCAGAGCCTCATTGAGGTGGCAGATGAAGGCATGCGCCAAGTCGTTTACGAAAGTATTTTCATCTTTGATGTCAATCCGTCTGATCAACCTAATCTCGATATCACTTACAAGAAAGGTGTTGATCCAGAGACTGGAAAACCAATGATGCACCGTGATCGTTATCACGTTTTTTGTGAGAATTCGATGTACGGTATTGATGGGATCGATCGTTGGTTGCCAGAGCAGTCAAAGCGTGATGGTGAAGGGAATTGGATGGCCCATCTGCAGGAACAGTTTGGTGAACTGGTTAATGATTTTGGGAAAAGCGAGAAGCCGATTGTGCAAACACTTAGCACGATTGGGAGTCTTGGAGGTATCGGCCACAAGCCTGATTCTGACGTTGATGCACAGGTGATTTTTGGCACAGAGCCTCGATACGAGCACAATTGGACCGATGCCGATTTCTTCATTGCATTAGCCTTCAAGATCATCAGTTCTGCTTACGATCGCTATCTCCTCCAATTCCCAGAAGAAAAGCGAGAGCAGCTAAAGCAAAAAGTGACAGATCAGATGATCGAGGATCATGGTGAAGGTCTCAGTCCAGAACAGCAGAAAATCATCGATATCATTTTCCCGAGTACCTACACCCTACTGATGCGTAAAACTTGTCGGGCTTTGATCAGCAAGATGGAGTCAGGCAAGCAAATGCAGTTCTTCTGGTCTCAAATTCCTCTCATTTTGCGCAAGTTACCAGAAGGTGACTTGTTTAGGAACGCATTGATTCTCTTTTTCCCTTTCCTCAAAAACATCCCAGCTCGGAAACTTCAGGGCAGCTGCTTCCCAAATTCTGTCACTTCAATGGATGTTAATGCTGCGCTTGGACGGTTAATCATTTTCTACCGCGACCGTGTATTGGGCCAACGAGTAGTGATGAAGTTATTGGAGGAGCCTGCTAAAGCGGCAGGTGTAGAACCTAGTAAATTTCCTCCTGCTCAACAGCGGCAGGTGTTGATGGAACATCTGAAGAAAAATCCATCCCGAGGCAAGGTTGTTCAGCAATTTTTGGAGCATGTCTCTGAAAGTTATCGTTGGGAAGTCGCCCAAGATGCAGCTGAGTGGCATACCGATGTGGGCCAGCAAGTAGGACTGGATCAACAGATGTTGGAAGTGATTCAATCTATTCCGCTCAAAGATCAAGCTCGTAAGGGATTTTTGAAAAGGATAGTAGATTTAGTCAACGCAAGAGTGGTGCAGGAAGCAATACGCAATGAAGCTCTTTATGAGCCAGGCACTTCTCGCAAGATCTATTTCGCTGAAGAATACGAACTGGCAAAATATCCTGCTCAGGAAGCTCATTATTTCGTGAATATCCTCCGTAAGCAGAGAGCAGGTCAGCACACCCCATTCTTGGTGTCGCCAGAAGGCAGCATGGCATATTCCAATATGCTCAATGATCTGCTGCTCAATCCTGCAACGCTGCTATGTGGCTTGTCTCCGATGCCTTTTTCACTACCTGAAGAAGTCAAAATTCTTTCGAATATTGGTGTTTTCCCTGACTGGGAAGTGACCCAACACCGAGAGCATGAAGGAGATGAAGAGCCAGATCCAAGAGTTGCTGCTGAAAATCAGGAAACATTCAAACTTAGAAATCTGCCAAACTGGGGAGACTATGCGCCATCCAGAGAAGTTTTTCTGACTTATGTAATCCCGATTTTCCTTAGGGAAAGTGAGAAGATTAGCCACCGGAACCTGCCCAAGGCTCTCTTAAACACTTGGTGGATTGAGATGCTGACTTGTGATGAGGATACTCCTGAGTTGACTAGTCTTACCAAGCTATTGATCTTCCCGAACGAGCGAGCCTTCATAAAAAAAGAGATGACAGGCCCCTACGTCGATATCATCAAAAGTATGGAAGAGGAATTCCCCCAGCTCGTCAGAGATCCTTGGTGGATCAAGTTTACTGAAATGCTAATGCGCTTCGAAGACCCCGAAGTACAAACAGAGATGCTTTTCTGCTTTGCTCAGCACATTCGCGCTTCAGATGTCATTGATTTGGACACAACATCTGGGGAACCTATCTACCTCGATAAGAACTCCTCCTGGCGCTTCAAGGCAGTGCATCGCTTCTATACGAAGTTTTACGCCGAAGAGGGACCTCGGATTGATTTGATGAAGTTTTCCCAAGGTCGAGATGACGTGGCTCAGGTGAAGGAAACTGTTTTGAAAAAGCTTTTCCTCGACAGTATGAAAAATACGGAACGTAGACTGATTCAAATTGGCAATCAAAATACCATCAATCGAATGAGCCAATATATCTCTCAAGTCACCAAGAATAATGAAGAGAAAGAGCGCGTTGAAAAGATTTTGACCAAACCGCTGGATAAGTTGATGGATCGGATGTTGATCGTGGATATGTCTGTAGTAGATAAAGCAGAGACTGATGCAGAACTGAATGTTATTGAAAAGCGTCAAATTGCTCAAATTCAGGATGATCGCAGAAAAGTTGGAGAGCTATCCGCTTCCGTTACAAAACACTATGGCGAGAAGTTTCAGGCAGAACTCAATAAAGAAGTCGTTGAAAAAATTATTTTCCAGTCTAGAGTTCCACTCGCTGGAGATCCCTTGGAAAATGTCATTTTTAAGTATCACTTTGAAAAGAATTTTAATCGTCGCCCATTTCAGGTCCCACTCCCTATTTCCAAATCGCTCTGTATCCCCAGAAATGTAATTCTTTTGGAGTTTGAGCCGAAAAAGGAGAAATGGAAATTCAAGGCAATGATATCTAAGAAAGCTGGTGGTAGTGGTGGTAATCAGCTTGAGATGTTTCAGTCAAATCTAGTCGAAGGTGTAACTCGGTGTGTTTTCAGTAAGTACATCGGGTTTGATGCTCGGGCGATGACCTCTTTCCAGAAAAACGCAGTCTCTTCAAGAAGCGTTGTAGCTTCCAATCCTGTCACTGCGGATGATCTGCAGAATCTTGCGGGTGACATCAAGAGTTACTGCAAACCAATTCGGGTCAGTTCGACTGAACTCTTGGAGAATATCTACTATCTTTACGATGTGATGATTGTCTGTAATGTGGATCGTCCGCTAGGTTGCGCAGCCATAGTCAGAACGAATTTCGATGAACAATTTGTTTTCACATTTGATTTGAACAAAACACCAACTATCGACAAAGATCCTGGGCTTGCAAGCACAAAAAACCAACCGATGCACACGTTCTATCAAAGATTTAATAGCTTGCCAGCACGAAAGCTCTATTGGGAGGCATTCAATAAATTGAATCTTCCAATGTCAGAAGATCAGCCACCAAAACTGAAAATCTGGGTCAATCCGGGGAGCTTTAACCTGAACGTCACCCCTAAGTACCAACGAGTCTACTTAAACGGTGTTGCGGAAAATCTTTGGAAGCCAGAGCATGTCTGGAAAGAACCTGCTGATGATGCAAAATTTGCTTTGATTAGGGACTTTGATGAAATCGGGAAACAGGCCATTACAGAATACCAACAAAATCATGAGTAATATGGTGTCAATCTCTAACTCGATGAGTGACAGCTGCGTCTTTGAGTGAATATTAGAATTTGCCGGTGCTAAGTCAGCATGCCGCTAGGTTTCCCCCCCACTTTCATTGCTCGCTGTCAGGGATCTGATGAATCTGAGAAAGAATTCCACTTCCTATGGCAGGACCAACAATTCTCTGTAAAAGCCGATCAGAATTTAAAAATCACTGATGGCGCTCTGGTCCTTATCCAATCGAGTCAGGGCAAATTCATTCCAGAAAAAGTTCTCTATACACCTCCGAAGGGCCTGAAAGCCAATGGTGATGCACTCCGGTGGCGAAAGCTCAATCAATCCCCTTCACGCTTTCATTGCCTAAAAGCAAGACATTATATACTCCGGAGTATTCGAGATTGGTTCGACCAGCAGAATTTTCTTGAAGTTCAAACTCCAGCAAGAGTCAAAGCACCAAATCCTGAAGCGCATTTTAATTTAATCCAATGTAATCAGGGATACTTGGTGACGTCGCCAGAATTCCAAATGAAACGCATGTTGGTTGGTGGGTTTGAAAAGATTTACCAAATCAGTGCCTGCTACAGAGGGCAGGAGGTAGGTCGTTGGCACAACCCCGAGTTTACGATGCTTGAATGGTATCGTGTTGGGGAGAACTGGCAGCGTCTATGTGGAGATATCCAAGAGATGATTAAGTACCTTCCAAGAGAATGGATTTCACCAAAAAAGTACAAAATGTTGGGAGATGCTTGGCAACTCACAACTGTGAATGATCTTCTCAAGGAATTTTGGCAGTTTGAAATAAGACCAACCGACCAAGCGGCAGATCTTCTCGAAAAGCTCGATAATAATGGTCATGGGGATTGGATCAATCAGCAAAGGATCAATGAAGAGACCTTCCAAGTCGTTTTTGGAAGAATTTGGGATGAGCTTGAGAAACAACTTGGGTGGGAGAGACCCTGCTTAGTAACAGATTGGCCACCCCAGCTGGCTAGCCTTGCCCAACTCAATCCAGATGGATTTGCTGAAAGAGTTGAATGCTATGTCTCAGGGATGGAGATCGCCAATGGTTTCGGTGAACTGACAGCATCAGATGAACAGAGACAACGCTTTGAAACAGAATTGATTCATCGGAGCCAAGTCGGAAAAATAGACGTTGCGTTAGATCACAAATTTCTTGATGCTTTGGTGGAAGGAATGCCCCCAAGTTGTGGAATGGCATTGGGTATCGAGCGCCTTTTGATCTGGCTGCTGGACACTTCATCTATTGAGAGTGTGATGGCTTTTAAAGAATCCGAAATTTTCTGATTTTTCTCATTGACTTAATCAAAACACTTTTATATTCTCATAAGCTTTCGCGAGTTATCGTGAGTTCTTTGAGAGTCGATGT
>AGAU01000239.1 GCA_000224765.2 SAR324 cluster bacterium JCVI-SC AAA005
TCTCCTTATGCTGGAATCTGTGATTTGATTTCTGCGATGGTATAGCTCACCAACTGCTCGTCACTACTCACTCATAGTCTTTCGAGTACCGATTCTGAACTAGTCCCAAAGGCTTTGTACAACTGTGAGCTGATTTGAAACTATTACTTCTAT
This sequence comes from SAR324 cluster bacterium JCVI-SC AAA005, assembly GCA_000224765.2. Lineage (GTDB taxonomy): Bacteria > SAR324 > SAR324 > SAR324 > NAC60-12 > JCVI-SCAAA005. The sequence continues at coordinate 154 of AGAU01000239.1, forward strand.
ATTGAACATTTTTATTAACTCAGACAGCACTGGTAGGAATTCAGAAATTTCAAACCAATGGTGTTGGACTCCCTCTTCGTTTTCGTACATGTGATATAGATGAAAAATCGTTCTTCCTGTTTCTTTGGGATATTTTCCTTCAAGCCAGCTCTGGTTTTCTTCATACTCTGGTCCTTCTGAAAAAAAGTAATGAAGCAATCTCAATGGCCCTTCCCTGTAGCACTTAGCCGCCATAAATTCCTTATGACTGCTGAGATAATCTCTCATGGCTTCCGAGGCGTTTTCGTCGGGAGCAATGTATGTGATCGTGCTAATTCTTTTCCCAGCTAATGCATCCGCCATTGGTGTGTTCTCCCTAAACCGGTAGTAATGCTTTGATTTCTACGTTCATGTAGGCAACTCGTTGCTTATCTTTAGATTACTTGTAACCTTCCACCTGATCTAGACTTTGAGGAGAGAACTAAGCGTTTGGTGTGCATTTGTCATTATTCTGATAGCACACTTCACCCGATCTAATACAGTCAGGGAGGTGTAATTTGAACTAATTTGAATAAGGTTGCAGATCACGTCACTAACCAAAAGGGTAACGCCGGCTAGACAGCGCCATTAAGAAGTGATTTGATTGGTTGGAGTTAGGATTAAGTCATGATGCTATGCAGAGATTTCAGTTTTGCTTTTTCCAATCATTTTGTGGACGCAGTCTACAGCTCGTTGCGCTAACGCCACAGCCATTCCAAAGATTCTGGAAGTATAGAACCACTATGTTCCCCATTGTGTTCACCTTCTCCGCCCACAAATTTGTAATCGTATCCCCGAAACTCTAAAGACGACTCCATTTGAAGATTTGCTAGCCACCAGTTACCCCAATCAACATTCATATCATTTCTACCACCCTGCAAAAACACTCTGATATCTCTTTTTGATGACTTCCGAATTAGGGTTGGATAAACGCGGCCACCGCGAATATCAGTAAAGCTACCAACGTGGCTCATTACTTTATGAAAATAATCTGGTCGCTCCCAGGCTGCCGTAAAGGCCCATATGCCGCCTGAGGATATTCCACAAATCCCTCTCATTTTCGGATCATCAGTTAGGTTATATTGCTCTCCAACCGCTGGGATCATTTCCTCAATCAAAAACCGGACGTACTGCTCACTCAATACATCATACTCATTCGAACGCTCGCTCGAAGTGGCTTGTCTGCCATTGAATAATCCGTGCTATGGCCTGGCTCAATAAAAATACCAATCAAGGGTGGGATCCTTTTCTGGTGTATTAAGTTGTCAAAAACAATTGGAAGGCAAAAGGAAGCTGAATTATCAACGTAACGATGACCGTCATTAAAAACCATTAGCCCTGAAGGATTCGTTTCATCGTACTGGCTTGGTACATACACCCAATAGTCACGAACTGTTTCTTTTCTGAAGAATTGGCTTTTCCAATGAAATTTTGTCACAGATCCTCTGGGCACACCCTCTTGTTCGAAAGAATCAGGACCATGTTTATATTCCATAACTTAATCTCAAAAATTCTGGTTAAGGAAGTGAAGAATTAGGGACATTTTTATCATCAGCATACCTACCCATAGAAAGGTATTCCTGCAATGAATTGGAATTATTTGCAACTTTTTTCAAACACCTCACTCAAAAATTATAGAGAGGAAAT
>AGAU01000238.1 GCA_000224765.2 SAR324 cluster bacterium JCVI-SC AAA005
TTTCAGAGAAGGAAAGATATTTCGACAAGAGGTTGTACGAGAGCTTTTGGATTATGATCCTAGTGAAGGGCAAAACTGGAACTGGAAAGACTACGAGTAATCAGCAAGCAGTTGGTGGGCTATACCATCGCAGAAATCAAATCACGAATACCAGCATGAGGAGGAGAGATGACTAGAACAGAAGCATGGGAAAAAGCGTGGAGACTTGTAGCGAAAGAGAAGGATTATTCATTGGTAGATGAAATTTATCATCCAGATTACAAGGCTGTCAGCAAGATTACAGGCATTGAAGTTAACCTTGAAGCAGACAAAGAAGCATATCTAGCATTCATCGAACACCTCATGGTAGCTCCCGCAAAGATTATCAACGAAAGTGAAGATTTTCTATGTATTCAAAGATACAGCAAGTACAGAGAAGCAGATATTTTTATATCAGGAACAACTTCTATCACTTACAAAGATGGGAAAATAATTACCCAAGAGAGTATTGGGGAAGAACTAGATTACGACCCCAGCGAAGGGCAGGACTGGAACTGGGAAGATTACGAGTGATTAGGTTGGGGGAGCTTCGCCATCGCAGAAATCAAGGATACCGGTATAAGGAGAGAAAATGACTAAAGCCGAAGCATACGATAAAGCCTGGAGACTTGGCCGCAAAGGTGATTTTTCTCTAGTTGATGAAATTTATCATCAGAATTATAAATCTATAGATTATAGAACTGGCATTGAGGCAAATATTGAAGATGACAAAGTTATTGTCTCAACATTAGGTGAATCAGTTGTTTTTGGACCTTCTAAAGCACTTTTTGAGGGAGAAGATTTTGTTTGTGTTGAGGGATTTGCAAAACGTCAATTCAATGTAGATGAGCCCTCATACGGCATTATGATGACTGCTCTGAGCTATCAAGATGGCAAAATCGTCTCGCAAAAAACTGTTTCCAGTGATTTGGATTTTGATCCTAGTGAAGGGCAAAACTGGAACTGGAAAGACTACGAGTGATTGGATTGGGGTGAACGGCTATACCATCACAGCAATTACAGCAAGGACAGTAACATAAGGAGAATTAGTGGCAAATGCCCTTCAGGGTAAAACCCTAACTACCATGACCGTCATTTTACCAAATGAAGAAGTCGCAGCAGAACTGATGGATGTTGCCAATGGTCACTTTGAGTTTATGCAGGAAAAGAGTTATCAGGATGGCCCCCTGAAACTAATTCAATATTATATTTCCTCTGGCCCAGAGTGGAAAGAAAGTGCCTCATTTCTTGATGGAAAGACACCTGAGAAAACTGGGAGAGTAGTAATGACACTTGTTGAAATCTATGAAACTGATGATGGACTACACCATCACTGGCTTGAATCTAAGGAGCATCATCAGATTTTGGAAGATTTGCTTAAAGAAGTTGGAGGAGAAATTCAAATCTACAGTTTCCAGAAAATTATTCAGAGCCTTTGGGACTAAGCTAAGACTGGAACTGGGAAGATTACGAGTGACTTGTGAGAACTGAGTAGGAGAAATAGATAATCCCCAAAAAGTTGATCTGCTGCAATTGTGTATGAATCACCAATTTGAAATTGTGGGAATTTATGCTGATTGGGCTTTAATCAAACAAGGTAAAATATGAGAATTCTTTTTTTAGTCATTTTCAGTGCTTTATTTCTGTCTGGATGCCCAGGGAAGACTACACCACCTCAGACGACTAAAGAAGAACCCCCGAAATATTACAAAAAATCAAAAGGGTATTACAAAAAATCAAAAGGGTATTAAATAATCTATTGTGCAGTCCCTTGAATAGATGAGATCAAAAACTGCAAAGATCACAAGGGACTTTTTGGGGATGATCATGGAGGTCCAGATGATCCAAAAAAGAATGATCTGCTATCTGCTGATGACGCTTTTAATTGTTCCCATGGCCTTGTCACGGGATCGAGCAATAAGACCTGCTGCCAAGCAATTCAATGGAGGTATCAGACAGGCATTGGTCATTGGCAATTCTAAATACCGGTATGCTGGTTTTCTTCGAAATCCTGTTAATGACGCCAGAGCAATCGGCTATACACTCAAGCAACTTGGTTTTCAGGTCACTACAGTCACAGACGCTGATCAGCGGAAGATGGAAAGGTCAATTAAAGACTTTGGTAAACAACTGCGTGATCGTAAGGGGGTTGGACTCTTCTACTATGCTGGACACGGTATGCAGTTTGACGGGGAGAATTACCTACTACCTACAGATATTGATCCCAGCACAGAAGAAGACGTGCGCTATGACGCAGTCCCTCTGGGGAAGTTATTAGCTCAGATGCGATTAGCAAATAACAAGATGAACATAGTCGTACTCGATGCCTGCCGGAATAACCCTTTTTCAAGATCTTTTCGTACATTTAACCCGGGTCTAGCGCAGGTCAATGCTGTGGCTGGAACCTTTATCTCTTTTGCAACAGCACCTGGTCAAATCGCTGCTGACGGCAGTGAAAAAAACGGACTATTCACAAGCAAACTCTTGCAACACCTGGCAACACCTGGCCTAAAGATCGAAGAAGTCTTCAAGCGTACAACGGCGGACGTCTACAGGGCAAGTAATCAACGCCAGGCTCCGTGGGTTCAGTATTCGGTGATTGGAGACTTCTACCTTGCTCCTGAAACGGTCCCTACATTTACAACAAGGACAGAACTTGGTGATCTAAAGAAAAAATCCGAGGTTTTGCGCAGAGAACGCCAAAAGAAGCAGGAATTAAAATCTCTGTGGGAAGAATGGCAGCAGAAGATGCAGGAGGATTACGATCAGGTTGCGGCTTTTGATCTACAGTCGACTGATGACCAACTAACCACTGAGTCTTGGCAAAGATTCCTAAGAAATTGGACAGATGACAATCCGTATTCGTATCGAGATGCTGAACTAAGATCAAAGGCTGAAGAACGTCTTAGTTATTTACAAAACGAGCGAGACGATCCGCAAAGGCATGAATTTTTACTTAATGATGATGGGAATATTTTTGATCCTAGAAA
>AGAU01000237.1 GCA_000224765.2 SAR324 cluster bacterium JCVI-SC AAA005
CTTGGCTATGAATCAATCCAAGAGACACCCAAATTTCTTGAAGATGTTTTTATTCCAAGTGATCCGAATGATTTGCTGGCGATGATTCGAGCTTGGCAGAATGCTGACATTAGTGACAATCCAACACACGGTGGAAATTTGAAGTCAGCTTTATCATCAATTACAGCGAAAGGATTCATCATGCCCACCTCAACAGATCTTTATTTTTGGGCTGATGACAATCGTGATGAAGCTGAAATCTTACCCAATGCCACCTTTAGAGAAATTCCATCCATTTGGGGTCATGCGGGTGGGATTTTAGCTCAGCCTCAAGAGAGAGAAATGGTTGACACAGCTATAATCGAATTAATTGGATGAATGCCAAAAGTACCAATTGGAATACTAGTTTTTGTGCTTTTCACGATCTGAATAAGAACCTTGAGATGGTTGAGAGTATTACTCGTTCAAGCCGAATTTTAGGGGTCAAAGTCTTCTAATTGACTACTATGACCAGAGATACATAATGTTCAGAACCTGATCTTAGGCTGCTTTCTGGTACCACTTAGCGTAAGATACCCTTGTTTTTTTTGAAAATGCAGGTCTGCCTGACAGCTCAAGTGATAAAACAGGTGAAACCCTGGATCTGCCCTTTTCGAAGATTCATTCCATACCTTTTTTTGTGGGATTCCCAATGACGAATTGGATTTAGAGAAAAAGATAAGAGTACATTTTTCTCTAACAGTTTCATGGTTAATTATTTTGCCATCTTTATGAATCAGAGACACTGTCGCCGGCTGAAAATATTAGCTGACTTAATCTATTGTATTTTTGGACCCTCTTAAAGTTATCATTCTTAACAGAAGCTTCTGCTGGTGGAAACTGGAATGGAATCCTCTAGAGTGTGTAACGCTTTTTTGGATGAGTAACTATCAACTTCAATTCTGAAAAAAAATATCTACTGTCCTCCAGTATTAAGATATCAATACAGGTTTGGTTTGATTCCATGCACCAAACAATTGTTAACAGCTAATTTATTTAGGTTGCCTATATTTGATACAACTCAAATAAACCTTAAAAGACAATTGCTAACTAAACATAATTTCATATATTTTTGATTGATCTAATTTACTTGGATTCAAAAGAAAAATTTACAAATTAATAATAGATGTTTCCAAGAGCTTCCGATTGCTTTTATTTAGTTTTTCAATTCAAGAAGTTAATTTACCTACAATATTTTGAATTTCTGTAACAGAGTCGGTTTTATCAAGCCACTCTTTTGGAATCTTTTCTTCACCGTGAATTGCACCAAGTAAGGAT
>AGAU01000236.1 GCA_000224765.2 SAR324 cluster bacterium JCVI-SC AAA005
ATCTGGCTGACTGAGGTCCTTGATGGAAGAGATCCTATCCAGCAGTGTACTGGAGATCAAAGTCATAAAAGCACCCGGAATTCCATGTCCCGTGCAGTCAGCTACTACCAGACAGGTCCAGCCATTCTTCTTCTCCAACCAATAAAAGTCACCACCAATGGTGTCTCTCGGTTGCCAAACATACTCTAGATCCCTGAATCCATAGTGTGATAAATCAATCCGGGGCAGAACTGCGTTTTGGATCACACTGGCGGCCTGAATACTTTTATTGATGTCATTGTTAGCTGCAGTGAGTTCTTCAGAAGTTTTTCTTAAATCTGCTGTTCGAACTTCGACCTTCGATTCCAGCTCGTTATTTAATTCCAGTTGTTTGTCTATATATTCTTGTTTGAGATCATTTATGCCTTGTGCAACTGAAAATCCAAATGTCACAAACATTCCCAAGAAGAAAATCCCAGCTAAAGGACTTATAAACGACCAAAAATGCCAATTAAATCCACCAAATATTGGGTATGCTACTGTGGCAAATGGTAATGTTAGGAATGGTAATAAGAATGAGAGACATAGGTAGCCAGATGCAGAATTTCCATTACGCCAAGAAATAAATGCAATTACAACTGATGTCAGTAGTAGAATAATGAATGGAACTACTATTTGATGAACTTTTAAAATTCCGGGTCCAAAGTTATCAGGAGGATATTCTAATAAATTAAGAAGATCATCGGTAGGCCAATTTAATAAGAGAATTAAATTTAGAATACTAACAATAAAATAAAAGAAGATAGCCATTAAGTAAAATTTATTAGTTCTTGGATAATTGAGAGCTAAATTAAGAGACTTTCTAAAAAATTGAATCAAAACTAAGAAGAGCATTGGCATAAAAAGTATCATTCCACTTCCGGTAGAAATGGATTCCGTAAAAATGAAAATACCAAACTGGTTTTTAAAGAATTGTATGAGTTGCATCAAGGATAGTATTAAAAGAGCCAATGATAACCAAATATAATTTCCTTTAGATATAAGGTATACAAAGAAATAGTAAATTCCAAATAGTAACGCTGGTGCTATAAATGCAGTATTCCCCAAGGGTCTAAGGAATTCCTTTATGTTAAGTGATTGCCACGTCCCAATCATCATCCTATGATAATTATCTTTCGAGTTAAAACGATCTACGGGCTTATTTCTGAAAAAATCATATATATATGTTATCTCTTGCTGTGGCATTAATATTTTATACATTGCTCCAATATTACTATCAGTTCTATGCTCAGAAAAACCTAATTTCCAATACTCATACTCTTTTATTCCTAAGGAATTTTTTGCAAATATTTTTTTCTCCCTATTAAAATTATGCGTAAGCCCTATTAGATCTGTTGACAAATTATTCATAACCGAAAAACGTACCCAGTAACCATCTACCATCGATTGTACATTTAATCTTCTTTCAGACCACTCTGAATTTTCTAGAGTTTCAAATGAAACATTTTCATCAAACTCTTCCAAAAAACTGAGATGTTTATTTGGTATTATTTCAAGTGACTCTGATGTAATTATAAATGGTTCTTGTGAGTAACTCTTTGATGAAATCAAAAATACTGTAATTATTAAATAAATTGTGAATTTAAATATTTTCATATAAAAGCACTGTTTTGATGAATTCTGAAAAATGATTTATTAGTAGGTAAAAAAACAGATCTCGCCAATACTGTTACCAACAGTCAAATTGTCGGCTTATTTGAGTCTTGTTCCCTATAAACGCTAGGATGTGGATGACTAAAACTCACACAATTCTAAGCAGGTCCTTTTAAAAAGACCTATTGATGCGTAACTAGGTACTGCGTATCTCGTCTCTAAATCAAGAGTAGATTTTTTACTGGCTTGGTGAAGTGTGAACAACCATACAGAAAGCAATGTTCTCACTATCACTGTTTGATCTGAACTTGGATTGGATGGACCAAATTTGCTTATCATAAGGTTTCAGCAAGGAAATCGATTCCAAAATCTACATCAGGCTTCCAGACTTTCT
>AGAU01000235.1 GCA_000224765.2 SAR324 cluster bacterium JCVI-SC AAA005
TTTTTTGCAACTCTAAATCTATCTCTTACCGCTGAAAGTCAGAAATCTGAAAGGATGAATTAAAATTTAGGGACTGCAGGTATTTAATAAAACTTTTTGAAAAATCAATTATTAACGCAGCACTGAATCAATAATTTCTAGGGTGGTTCGCAGATTAGCGAACATTTCCAAAATTCATTAACGGAAGTGGTGATGGACTGTCGCCATCCATAAAATATATTTTGGATGCTGGATCTTTAGAAATAGCCTTCAATGCTTCCAATGCTTGGAGCTTTACATAATTGGGATTACTACCAATAGCACTATTGATTTTTTCAATTTCATAAGCCTGAGCATCTGCAAGCACTCTCTTTTTCAATGCTTGTTCTGCTGCAGCTTCACTTTCTGCTTTTGCAAGTGCAACCTTTTGCTGTTGCTCTGTTCTAAATCGTTCTAACTCTGCTTTTTGCTTCTCAACTTCTTGCTCTCGCTCTTTCTTAGACTCAATAGCTTTAATAATGAACGGTGGCAATGATATATCACGAATCAATACTGCCCCGACATCCACTCCTTTTGGAGTTAAGTAATCTTTGAGGCCTTCCAGTAGAGATATCTGCATGTTTTGCTGAGTTTCCTCCAGAAAGAAATCTTCAGCGCGCTTAATCGTCTTTCCTTGCTCTCGTAAAAGTGATCTTAATTTTGGAACAATATGGACGCGCAAGACATCAGCAGCTTGGCCTGTTTCCTGTAAAATTTTAGGGGCATTTTTACTACTTAATTGAAACTGTACACTCACTTGTATCTTTGTTTGAAGCTGGTCTTGACTTGGAACATTTGCTTCTTCTAAGTGAGATTTTTGCCTCACATCATAGAAATACCATTCGTAGAATGGGTTTACAGGGATGTGTAATCCTTCTTCGTAAGGACTCTTCTGAACTTCTCCAAACAGTGTTGCTACTCCAACATATCCTGCTGGAACTTTTTGGTACAGAGATGATGCAAACCATACCAAAACAAGCGCAAAAATCACTAATATTCCAAGCGAAGTTTTCAACTTATTCATGAGTCCTCATTAAATTAGCTTAAAAGATATTATAATATTTTATATTTTGTGAATTAACAGATTAAATCAATTCATAAAAAATTAAAAATATATCGTGTTAAGACATTAATTTTAATCAAAACGTTATAAAGTATTTATATATACTGTTCTAATACTTATAAATCTCAATTAAATACAACTAGATATCCCGAAAAAAATGATTCATTCAACTATGTATAACTCAAGAACCTCTTTTAAAAAGAGTGAGATTCTTTATATTATTCAAAGATCAAGCAATAAAAAATCTTCATTTTATCCATTCTAACTACATTCTCTTTGGAAGTAACTAGACTATTTAGTGCTAACATTACCAATGCTTGGAGACAAATTTTTGAAGAACTATCAAGAAGCAGAGACTTTGCTCTCAAAAAAACAGACTCAAAAGCTTTATTTGAATAGGCCTCACAACTACCAAAAAATGATCGAATTTTATAAAAACAAAAGGTTCTCTTTGCCAATCTAGTAGAATTGTTAGTTACTAAAAATCAACTAAATATCAAAGTTAACTTCTTTATTGGGTACGACAACAGCTGTATTCTGTTCAGAATAAATTGAAATACTGCATCTGAATAGTACTACCCAGGAATTTTGATAAGGTATTCAGTTTTTGATGGCTGCTGCGGCTTGAACATAACTATTCGACTGGAAAGATGCTAACTTGCAACGTGGTGGAGGAATTATAAGACCAAGGCTAACGGACAATTTTGGCAGTTCAACTAAGAGAGGTGGGAGGAGGGTATATGAAAGTTAGATGCTGCCAATGGTATATTCGCAGCATCTTCAGGATCATAGGAGAATGATTTAACTTCTACTCGCTTGATCAGTCTGTCTCTACCACCGTGATTTTTCTCGAGGTTTGGCCTCATTCACTTTCCAAGCTCGACCATCTATTTGATGACCGTTTAGAGCCTCAACAGCAGAATTCCCCTCTGCTGCATCATCCATCTCGACAAAACCGAAGCCTTTGGATCGATTGTTTACTCGATCCATAATTACTGAAGCTTTGCTTACTTTTCCAAACTGGCTGAACGCTGATCGCAACTGGTCTTCAGAAACGCTAAAGGCCAAATTTCCTACATAAATATTCACAAAAATTCTCACGAACTGGCTTGGAACCTTAAAAGTTGTTGAGTGATTCCAAGCCTTAAGTCACTCAACGTCTCCAATACTATTAATTAGATTGGCAATAATCACTATACTGATAAACAAAAATTAAAACACTTTATTTTTACATTACATCATCAAACACCAAAATATTTCAGTTGGAGCATAAGTTTTTTTCATCATGGATCAGCAATTTCCCGTGAATTGCCTGTTACTATTGATTCATTGAAAATCAGTCCTGCTGTGTATTAGGGAGAATGTTAGACAACATCATCACCAGCTCCAGCCATAATAAGTTTACCTTCTTCTTCGAGTTTCTTGACTACTTTGATGATTTTTTGCTGAGCACCTTCCACATCAGCTACTTTCACAGGACCCATATTTTCCAGATCATCATTGAGCATCTCAGCTGCACGAGTTGACATAGAACTCAGAATTAACTCTTTAACCGCGTCACTCGCTGTCTTGAGCGCCATCGCCAGATCAGCTTTATCGACGTCCTTCAAGACCGTCTGCATTTGCTTACTATCAATCAGTGTCAGGTCCTCAAAGGTAAACATCAGTTCACGAATTTGTTCTGCCAAATCTGGGTTAGACTCTTCAATCGTAGAAAGAATCCGCGTTTCAGATGCTTTGTCCATTGCGTTCAGGATTTCAGCAACCGGTTCCACTCCACCAACTTTGGTCACCATGCTACCTGCTTGCTTCATTTCATCCGTCAAAACTTCATTGAGTTCATTGACTACGCCAGGAGGAATGCTATCTAAAGCGGCGATACGATAGACCACATCGGCCTGCAAGTTTTCTGGAAGACTTCTCAGAGTGGTTGCTGCTTGGTCTATGTCTGTCAAGTAGGAGATAATCAAGGCTATCGTTTGGGGGTGCTCAGTGCGGATATAATTAGAAATCATGATGGGATCTATGTACCTCAATGCTTCTAGCCCCATGTCTTCGCTCTGGGAACTCATCGCAGCACCCAATTCCTTGGCCTTGTCTGGTCCTAACGCCTTGCTGAGGGCATTTTTGATGAAGTCGGGTGAAGACATGAGATCACCTCCCCCATCACTCATTACTGATTGACGGTAGAATTCTTCAAGTACTTGATCGAGTTCTTCTGAGGAGATGTCATTGAAGCGAGTCATGAAGTAGCCGACCTGTTGAATCTCAGCCTCTTCTAAATTCTGCATCACTGATGCAGCCCCTTCTTCGCCCAAGGCAAGCAGTAAAATTGCAGCCTTTTTAGGGCCCGTCAGTTTGCCAACTGCCATTCGTTCGTCTCTGATAAGAGATAAAATTCCTGCTGGTTTAGCAAGGAGCAAGGGGACACGACTGAAAAAGCTTGGCAAAACCGGTATTAAGTATTCTCTCTGTTGTAAAAGAGTAGACCTACTGCTGAGCAACAAATTTTAATGTATCTCAGCGTTAAGACACGCTTCTCATTTGTGTTGTGCAAACAATTTTTTTGATTTCACCTCTGCGAAACTAATGAAAAGTCCTTAACCATTAAAGCCAACTTGGATTAGAAGGTTAGATAGAAACATCAGGATCCATTGAAACCAACATAATCTTAGATGCTTAGTAACCACAGCTGCACTTCAAATCTGTAGACTTGACAATTCAATTTTTTTACCGCTAATTTTTCGATACTCTCACTTTAACTCAATTAAACATTTTATATGAGCATTTAGTTTGGAGGAGGATTTTCTTCTAAGTTACTTTTGTTGGGCAGCTAATCACCTATCACTTTAGTAGAAAGATGCTAGAGATAAACTTGAATAGGTTTATGAGCATTGTATCTTCTAGATTTACAAGCTACTGCTTCTGCCATATTACTCTTGAGATTAGCGCCATCTAACATAGTTTTTCTCATTGAGTCGTGAGTTTGGTTGATGCCTATCGGGTGCGCTCATCCAGCATATTCCTTCTCATCAAATTGTAATTCCTGCTCATTCTCTTTGAATTAGTAATGGGCTTGCAGCCCAGGCAGCTTTTTCTCTCAAGTAGTTGAGTCATCTCCAGTTGTTTGACCCCAAAAGATGATGTCGTGATTGTCAAAACATCTAATATGAGTAGAGCTGTTTTTATTGAGACTGCTGATTTCAAATGATTTTCACAATGGAATGTAAGAATTAGTGCAAACTAAATAAACTCAATCTCACACTGTAAGTATTAGTTTCTAAATCATCCCAAAAATAATTTTTCTGAAAAGTAGATTGGCCCTACTAACGCTGTTTTTTTCTCCATTCTGTAAGAAATAGTAACCTGATCAACAACTATTTGTTTTTGGACTCAGTTGCATCTTGGAAAGTTCGATGAAAATTCCAATAATTTTGTTCTCTAGTAGCCGAACAGTATCCAAAGAATTACCCAACTTTTCTATCTCTGGATTTAATTTTAACGGTAGTGCTACCAAACGATTTTTGATCTCACTCACACTTTACTGGATGGCATCAATTACCGTTGTCTCATCACGCATTTTCTCTTTAGGTGATTCTTGAAAAGCTATTTCACCGAGTGGCATCTCAGCTTCCTTTTGTTGACCAAATTTCTCTGAATTTTCTATTCTTTCTTGAAAATTTAGTAGCCATTTAATGGCTTGTTTTAGTGGAACTTCTTTGTAGCTACAGGGCATTCCAAGATTCACGTATCGATAGACTATTGCCAAACCATGCCCAGTTAGTTCTGCAAATTCTTCCGGACTTACTGTCAATCGATCAATTCTAGTTTCTTCGTTCATAAAATAATCCTAAAAGGCTTTCTAAGAGCTGATACTCTACTATGAGCACCCAATCAATCTGCTAGAACAATTTCCAGTAAGATTTTGAATTTCTTTGGATTTAACTAATTTTTTAGTCGAGGCAGACCGAGAGACATCAACTGAAGTGACGATTCAGTAGGTATGAGGAGACTCTTGTTTCTTCAAGAGGTACCCGTTGACCAGAAAACCGGTCATGGCTATGGTCAGCGATTCGTTTGGAGTGCTTCTGAAGTGAAGTACAGTCCGTTAATCCGGAAAAATTCTATGCTGGACTGTCGTTATACGGCTAGTTTAGTAGCGGATATTTGTTGTTAATAATTATTTTCCTAAGCTAATGATACATCTTTTGAAAAAAATGTTGGAATTATTTTCATCGGAGTCGTTGGTTATGAAAAAATCTTCTGTGCACAGCCATCGGATTTTACGAAATTTTCCTTACAGCAAATTATATAAAATCGGACTAACTCTGCTCACAACTATACCTATGTGCGCTCACAGCCCAACTCCACCAACTAGCTGCACCTTACACTGTGAATGGTTTTTTCTTCCTGTAAAGCAGGCTCGCCACACTATCTTCGATCTTTTTCTTGTTCCAAAAGCTTCTGCTTGCGTTTGATACCCCACTTGTACCCTGCCAGATCTCCAGACCTACAAATCACCCGGTGACACGGAATCAGGATTGCCAAACGATTAGAAGCACAAGCTCTGGCCACGGCACGGACGGCCTTGGATTGTCCGAGGGACTGGGCGAGTTGGGTGTAGCTTGCCGTTTCTCCAGATAGGATCTCGGTCAGGGCCCGCCACACCTTTTCCTGAAAGACCGTGCCTCGAATATCCAAGGGAAGTATCATTTCGTTTGACTGCCTTCGATGGGGATCATCAATCTGGGCCACCACCTCAGATATCCATTCTTGCCAATCTTCCTCTGCTTCTTGCAGCTCTGCAGAGGGGAAGTTTTTCTCCAGTATGCCCAAGACTTCTTCTTGCTCTACAAACTCGACCAAGCAAATTCCACGATCGGTTGCGCCAATCAGAATACTTCCAAGGCTTGTTTTGCGGTGGGCATAACGGATTGTTTCTCCCTGAGCCCCTTTCTTGTGTTTGCTTGGCATCAGTCCTGGTGTGGTGTTGTCAGTGTAAGCTCGTGATGGGCTATCGTAACCGGCTTCATAAATTGTTTGGGTGACATTCCTTGAAGACTTCAATTCACCGCGGAAGCCCTGTTTCCGTAACGCCATCGCATACTGTTTTGGAGACAAACTAACCTGTGCCTTGAATACACGCTGGAAATGACCTGGGCTGAGACCCACTGATGCTGCCAATCTGGCTAGATCAAGCTTTTCTTCTGCCAACTCGATTGCTCGGCAAGCCTGAGCAATGGCTTTGCTATGCGATAGAAATTCTACTTGATTGGGTTTGCAGCGTTTACAAGCTCTATAGCCCACAGCCTGAGCCTGTGAAGATGTGTCGTGAAACGAAACATTTTCCCGATTGGCTCTTCGGGAAATGCAGCTAGGGTGACAGTACACACCTGTCGTACAAACTGCGAAAACAAAGATACCATCCCACGCTTGGTCCCGATTACAAACGGCTTGCCAGCGTTGCTCATCGATCTCTTTGGAATCGTTTCTCTCTTTTTCTTGGTTTTGCTGCATATCACGACTCTCGTATATCCCAAAGCACCCTTAATTTCTTCCAGGGACGACCATCAACCGCAGCCATACCTGCGCCGATCAAAGCCATTCCCACTAAATATTTCAGCAGTAGACTCTCATCCAGAAAAGCAATTCCCAGCAGAATGGCGCTGATTGGTGTCAGGAAGGTAACCAACAACAAGTTTGTTGCTCCAGCTGTAGCCAAGATTCGGAAATAGAGAATGTATGCTGAGGCTGTCGACAAAACAGCAATCCCTACAAGGGAGGCAAGGGTAGCTACGCTTGGCATTGGCAAAGTCCATGGTTACTCAACCAAGATCACCATCGGTACAAGAAACAAACTGGAGGCTGTTACCTGCCCTATTGCTGTGATTATCGGCGACACCCCCATCGCTTTGAATCTACGCCCAAAGTGCCAGCGAAAGCGTAAGAAAGTGCTGCATAAAGAATTGTCATGTGTGCCAAGAGATTTGCACTTATCCCTGCAAGCATATCAGTACCTATCATAGTGAAGACTCCTAGAAAACCAATAACAACCCCCAAAAGACGACTACCATTCATTTTTTCATCCGAGGTCATAAAATGCGCAACTACTACTGTGAATAGAGGTGTCATTGCGTTGAGAATTGAGTCAACACCAGAAGCAACTCGTATCTGTCCCCAAACAATCAAACTGAATGACACGACGTTGTTCAACATTCCCATCCCACAGAAAGCGATCCAAATTCTTGGATTCCTAGGGAACTGTTGACCTGTGACTCTCATCACCAGCCAGAGTACTGCAGATGCTAAGGCGACCCGACCAACCACAGTGGTGAACGTTGGCAGTTCCCTGACTGCTACACCTTTAAAAAAGAATGAGCCACCCCAAAGAATGGAAAGAGCCAACAGCAACCCCCACTCACGAAAAGTCATGAAAGTATTGATGGTTGGCTTTGCAGACATGAGTTCACCCACAGATAAAGCATATTGGTTAGGTGAAGTATCTCCTTGGCTATCAAGAAAAACATCCCGTTTCTTGCGATTAAATTCGAAAAGTTAGCTTGGAGGTTGAAGTGGTCAGAGTTTGAAAAAGTCTTGGCACAACAGTGCCTTTGAATTGACCACAGTGCCTTTGAATTACTCACGACCTCGAACGAATTTCTTGTAATTTAATTTTTTAATTCATAAATATCAGTTATTTAAATGATGGCATACTGAGTGCTGCTCAACGCCTTGATTCGAAGGGGAGATAACAGTGGAACTACGCTTTTTTGAAATTTATCGCAGTCCTGAATATCTGCTGCTGTTGGCAGAAGGAATCCTGAATAGCGCTACGCTCACGATCTCAGCTGGTATGATAGGCTTTGTCTTAGCGACCCTGCTGGCCAGTGCCCGTCATCACAGTTGGCCAGTACTAGGGCAACTATCAGCGACCTTCATAGAATTTATTCGCAACACACCGCTCATCGTTCAGCTCTTCTTTGTTGCATTTGGACTACCTCTGCTTCTTGGCTACCAGTGGGCATTTTGGGCCCATGCACTGTTGGCGCTGATCATCAACTTCTCAGCCTACTTTGCAGAAATACTGCGCTCCGGCTTCCTCAGCGTTCCCATTGGACAGCTTGAAGCAGCAAAGACTCTGGGGATTCCAAGTTTCATAGCATTTTGGAAGATTCTCCTACCTCAGGCGGTCGCCACAATGTATCCCTCTCTGAGTAGTCAATTTATTTTTCTCTTCCTAACGACAGGGGTAATTGCAGAAATTGGGGTGCGTGATCTAACGTTTGCGGGCCTATTCATAGACAGTCGGAGTTTCCGGTCTTTCGAGGTCTTTTTCACGCTTACGATCCTCTACATTATGATGGCTCTCTCATTCAAAGGAATTCTCCGATTGGTCTTCATCAAAAAATTTTCATGGTGGTCAGCACCATGAAAGAGATCTTTGTATCCGTCTTCGGCAAGCCCTTTGGGATTGTCATATTCCAATTGCTGGAAGCGACCCAATTTACCATTTACCTCTCACTATTTGCCTTTTTCGGAGGTGGAGTGGTTGGGATCGTCATTGCCCTGCTTCGCATCTATCCGTCACAAAAATCAAAGACCGGAGCGGTAGCCTACATTTGGCTGTTTCAATCTGTGCCACTACTGATGCTCTTGTTTCTCTTTGGCCTCGGAATACCAAGACTCTTCGGCCAAAATGTAGATCCCTGGATTGCAGCAATCGGAGCTCTGACTCTATACACATCCGCCTACCTCGCCGATGTCTGGCGAGGTTCCATAGAGGCTGTACCTAAAGGTCAATGGGAAGGAGCACGATCGTTGGGATTTGGATTCTTCAAAACTTTACAACTAGTAATCGCTCCGCAGGCAATCCGAAACGCCCTTGCCCCAACGGTTGGCTTCATGGTGCAAATCATTAAAGGCACCTCCCTAGCCTTCATCATCGGTTTTCATGATTTGATGAGTGTTGGGAAACGCTGGGCCAATGCCCCAGTTAATGGCACCGAACCCTTCGTTATTTTTCCCCTAATGGCATTGATCTACTTTTGCCTTTGTTTTCCGCTCTCAGCATTTTCAAAGCAGCTGGAGCGCAAATTCGGAAGTGTTTCCAAGCGAGACCTTCCGACTGCCGTGTGACTCCTGTGGAGTACACTTATTTCGTTAACATCATCCGGAGAACATAATGCTCAAGCAAATGTGTAAAAGATGGTCGCTCAGCCTGTCAATGATGTTTGTATTGTTGATGACAATGACCGCAACACCAGCCGTGGCAGAACTACCAGACATCTTAAAATCAGGGCAAATCCGCATCGCAGTCCCTGAAAACTTTCCACCTTTCGGCTCCTTGGGTGAGGAAGGAGAGTATGTGGGCTATGACGTAGAGATCGCGAGAATGATTGCTGACGATTTGGGAGTTGAACTGGAACTGGTTCCGGTGACATCAAAACAAAGAATCCCTTTCTTGGAGACCAATCGAGTCGATCTGGTGGTTTCTGTTATGGGTGCCAACCCTGAGAGAGCGAAATCGATCTGGTTTTCTAGCGCCTACGCTCCATTTTACTCCGGAGCTTTTGCCAAGCCAGACGTTGAATTAGATTCCGTGAAAGGGTTCTCTGGAAAAAAGGTTGGAGTGACTGGTGGAACGCTGGAAGATTTGGCGATCAGCGCAAATGCTCCTGTAGACGCTGAGATTATTCGTTTCGGTGACAACGCAGCTACCATTTCCGCTTATGTATCAGGTCAGACTGACGTGATTGTCACTGGAAACATGGCTGCACTAGAGATCTCCAAAAACAATCCTGATTTTAATCTGGAAACCAAATTCATAATTGCCAACTCCCCATGCTATATTGGGGTAAAGAGTGGGAATCTCGATCTACTACAGTGGGTCAATGTCTTCATCTTGCACAAGAAGTTGAACGGAAAACTGAACGGACTCTCTTTGAAGTGGTTGGAGCAACCTCTTCCCGAACTTCCTACCCTCTGACATATACCTAGCGAAGCCAAGATTCATCAAGGACATTGGCTTCGGGTTACTTTATAAGAAGTCTCCTACCAAAAAACTCCTCGCCATTGGACACCCACTACAAGCTAGCCCTTTCTGAATTGCTATTCTGCACATGGGAAACATACCATCACAATTCTCATTGTAGCTAACCAGCTATACTCCGATCCGTACATCATTCACAACGACAAAGTGCCAGGTGATCCAAATGGTCGCGCTTTCTACCATTCCGACCAGCGCTTCTGATCCCTGCGCACTGTGTTCCATTGAGCTAGTCTAAATGCCATCAGAGAATAAGCATCTTGCCTGCTCTCCAAAGGGCAGATAAATTTTGGTGAAAAGCATTTCAATCATTCTTATCCTTCGACTTTACCAAAAGTGTACCTCCCTCCCCATTTTGAAGAAACTGATCCTAGCCAGATTTGTAAGCTAATTGACAAGTTTCCTCTGGCTATTTTGGTAGCGCAAACCGAACAAGGTCTGGTAGACAATCACCTTCCACTGATGCTTCAAGAAAAGCAGGAACTGCTTGATCACCTTGCGCTGAACAACGGCTTACATCAAATTATTCCGTCCGGTAAGGAAATCCTTGCTATCTTTCGGGCAGAAGATGCCTGCATTTCACTAAACTGGTATCCCAAAAAGCCTGTTCATCACAGGCACGTACCGACCTAGAACTACCAAGTCATGCACATTTACAGTACGATCCACTACCAAAATGATGACAAATCCAAACTGGCCGTTGAAGTAAGCTGACCAAGAAGATGGAAGGGCAAACCCATGGTGAGAACGCCTAGCGGATGGCCGACGTACCCAAGGACTACCTGAACGCCATTTTAGAAAACATCGTTGCGTTCTGGATCAAAATTACGAGGATTCTAGGAAAATCAAAGTTGAGCCAAAACCAGGAAGCTGTTGATTTTGAAAATGTAGCAAACGTACTTGTGGAAAGAGGTTATACCCGAATGGCTGCTCGAATGAACCAGATCAGAAAAACCCAAGAAGAGGACTGAGCATTCAGTGGGGAGAGCACAAAGGTTAGCAGCATGAACAAGGATAGGGTTGTCATCAGGCAAATTCAACATAACGAAGCCGACCATCTATTGGACGCTTCAACACGCTACATGGAGAGTCTCTATCATGCAGAGAGTAATCACCTTGTGGATGTGGAAGTGCTGCTGCAACCGAGGAATTATTTCTTAGGTGCCTTTGTCGAGGAAAGAACAGTGGGTTGTGTGGCACTCATCGCTAAATCAAGCTACGCTGAGATCAAAAGGCTCTTCGTGATGGAAAGTCACCGAAGAGCAAAAATTGGATTGCGATTAATGCAGGAAATTGAATCACTTGCTTCACAGAATCACATCCGATTGCTGCGCCTGGAAACAGGAATTCATCAACCAACTTCCATCCAACTCTATGAATCTCTGGGCTATCAACACGTTGGGCCTTTCGGCGAGTACCAGGCAGACCCACTGAGCATCTTCATGGAAAAGTCTTTGTCCCCTGTTTAAGATAATGTTTCCACCGCACTACTTGAACACCCTTGAGCATCCATGAATCCGATGAACACTCTCGCTGAGTTGCGGGATATTGTCACTCCACCTCCGCCTTCTGCATGGCCTTGGGCAATGGGCTGGTGGATTCTGCTCATTCTGGGACTCCTGCTACTCAGCACAAGCATCTGGTGGCTCTGGCGATGGCAGCATCGTAGTATTCCACGACGCTTGGCTCTGAAGCAACTGGCTCAGCTACAGCAGCATGTAGCCGAGCCACAGACCTTAAGGCAGCTTTCTCAATTATTGCGTGAGGTTGCCCTACAGGCCCATCCTTGGGAGCAGGTCGCTTGCTTAAATGGCAGACGCTGGCTGGAGTTTCTGGATCAGACTGGAGACACGACCCAGTTTACACAGGGTCCTGGTCAAATTCTGTCAGAAGGACCCTACCGCCCACTGAAGGAACCACTGCCCTCGCAACTGTTTGTACTGTGTCAAAAGTGGATTCAACTCCAGAACACTGCATCCCGGTTCCACAAAACCAAGAAACTTACCTTTCCCAACTGAACAATGCTCGAGTTTATCTGGCCTTGGTTTGCACTTGTTTGGCCCCTTCCCCTGTTGATCCGCTGGCTATGGCCAGCTACCCCAGTTCCTCCACAAGCCCTTCAGGTACCCTTCCTCGAACGTTTGCAACAGCTTTCCGATAGTTCACAGGCCTCCCACTTTCAGACAAAACAACTGGCTTTTCTACTGGCCTTGGTTTGCTGGACTCTGTTGGTAGGAGCCGCCACTCGTCCGCAGTGGGTGGGAGACCCTATTTCTCTACCTCTATCTGGTCGTAGCTTGATGCTCGCTGTTGACCTATCGGGGAGTATGAAGGAAGAGGATCTTCAACTATCTGGCAACCCTACAAATCGGCTGAATGTCGTCAAGAATGTTCTTCAGAAATTTATTACACGTAGAGATGGCGATCGCTTGGGCCTGATTCTTTTTGGAGAACAAGCTTACCTGCAGACTCCATTGACCTTCGACCGGAAGACCGTTCAGCAAATGCTGATGGAATCAGAAATTGGACTCGCTGGAGAGCGTACCGCCATCGGCAATGCCATAGGCCTTGGTGTGAAACGTCTAAAAGGACTGAAAGAATCGGAACGCGTACTGATCCTGTTGACGGATGGTGCCAACACAGCAGGAGACATTTCTCCAAAGCAGGCGGCCCGTTTGGCGAAGCAGGCTGGAGTTAGGATTTACACAATTGGAGTTGGTGCAGATGAAATGCTAGTGCAAACTTTTTTTGGTACGAGACGGGTCAATCCATCACGCGATCTGGATGAGAAGTTGCTGCAGACGATTGCTTCCCTCACTAGTGGACAGTACTTCCGAGCCCGTAGTACCGAAGAATTGGCTAAGATTTACCAACTTCTGGATGAGCTGGAGCCTGTGGAGCACGATGCCGATGTCTTTCGACCTCTGAAACCACTTTATCCTTGGCTACTTGCAGCAGCGCTACTGCTCAGTGCCAGTTGGATTCCAGTAAAGTGGTGGCGTCAGCACAGCCCAAAGAAGCTTCAGCTCTGACCCTTTGACTCAGCCTTAACAATTGGCAACAGGGTTTTCAAAACGTTCCGAGCGATGACTTGGTGACCTTCGGGGTTTGGATGAATACCATCCCGCAGGTTCATCTCCGGAATTCCTCCAACACCTTCCAACAGAAAATCAACCATAGGCAATTCATACTCACGGGCTAATTCAAAAAAAGCTTCTTGGTAGGCTTGGATGTAGGTTTCTCCATAGTTGATCGGCATCTGCATACCGGTCATCACCACCTTGATCTGGCGCTCCTGGGCCATCTGGATTGCTTTCGCCAGGTTTTGCTTCATGTTCCCGATGTCCAAGCCACGTAGGCCATCGTTGGCTCCCAAGGCAAGCAACATGATCTGGGGTCGCATCTTGAAATACCACTTGAGACGTGTACCCGCACTGGCACTGGTCGCTCCGCTGAATCCCCCGTTGATCACTCGCACTTCAAGGTCTTCCTCCTTCAGCAATTGTTCCAACAGATAGGGATAAGCTTCTTCCAGCTCAACACCGTATCCTTCTGTCAGCGAGTCTCCCAAAGCAAGAATTCGAATTTCTGCCATTGCTCCAAACGGTAAAAAAAAGCACAATGTAAACAATAAACAACACAACACTCTCATGACTTTTTTCATTTTAACTCTTTTGTGAAGATAACGGATTTTTCCGTTCCTATTTGAACTCTGAGGAAAAGACTGCAATGACCTCTTACATCCTGCGCCGCCTGCTCCTGATCATTCCAACACTGATTGGTATTATGACGATCAACTTCGTGATTGTCCAAGTGGCCCCCGGAGGACCCGTGGATCAGTTCATTGCTCGGATGCAGGGACACGGTGGCATGGACGTGACAAGCCGGATTACCAATACCAGCTCAGAGATGCAGGATAGTACCAGCACCTCTGATCAATCAGGACGTACCCGAGGCGCCCAGGGCATTGACCCCGAACTTTTGCGTGAGATCGAGCGCCTCTATGGTTTCGACAAGCCAGCCCACGAACGCTACCTGCAAATGCTGGTTAATTACGCCGTTTTCGATTTTGGTGAGAGCTTCTACCGGGATCGTACGGTGCTTGGGTTGATCTGGGAGAAACTACCTGTTTCTGCATCACTTGGAGTCTGGAGTACACTCCTAGTCTACCTTGTCTGTATTCCACTGGGCATCAGCAAGGCAGTGCGCCATGGCTCCCGTTTCGATATCTGGACCTCTACGGTGATCATCGTCGGCAACGCTATCCCTGTTTTTCTCTTCGCCATAATTTTGATCATTTTCTTCGCTGGTGGCAACTATCTGAATTGGTTCCCCTTACGTGGACTGACTTCTGATAGCTTTGCCGATATGAGCCTGTTCGGAAAAGTCCTCGACTACTTCTGGCACCTAGCCCTACCCCTGATTGCCATCCTGATTGGCAGTTTCGCCACACTGACGATGCTGACCAAAAACTCATTTTTGGATGAAATCGGCAAGCAGTACGTAGTGACTGCGCGGGCTAAGGGACTACCGGAGCGACGGGTGCTCTATGGCCATGTCTTCCGTAATGCGATGCTGATCATCATCTCTGGCTTCCCCGCAGCTTTCATCAGTATGTTCTTCACAGGATCTCTGCTGATCGAGGTGATCTTCTCACTAGATGGGTTGGGTCTGCTGGGCTTTGAAGCCACTCTGCAGCGTGACTATCCAGTGATGTTTGGTACTCTTTATATTTTCACTCTGCTCGGCCTGGTCGTCAACTTGATCAGTGATGTGCTCTACACCATAATCGATCCACGAATCGATTTCGAATCGCGGAATTGATTTCCAGAAGAGTAAGGTTGATCTCAGTTGAAAAAACTAAACACTTTTCGCTTGGTAGCGATTGGAGAAGGATGAATCTGTCTGATGACGATCCACACGTCCATTCGCTGCTAGGTGTTCCAGCACCTTGAAGATTGTCACCTGCTGTTCTCCCATCTGAAGGTGCTGAGAAAGTTCATCCACCGTCCAAGAACGATTTGGCTGATCGTTCAGCGCACTTATCAGACAACCTTGCAACTGTAGTACAGCTCCAGCAGCTTTTTTCCCAGCTTCAACTCCGGGTTGATGATAGGCGTTGATGCCCACCAAATATGCATAAATCCCCACAGCTCGTTCAAAAAGAGCTATCAGGGCCCCAATGCTACATGGTGTTATCGAATCCAGGGTCAATGTCATTGATTGACGCTGTTTCTCTCGTAAAGCCTGCCGCGTTCCTAGCAGGAAACCTAATAGATAGTCTCCTGAGGTAACATTCGAATCAACCGCTACAGCGGGCCCTTCCTGATCTTTCAGCACTTCCAGAAATTGGGCAAAGAAATCATTTCGTCCTTCCCGAAGTTGTTGAACATAAGCGTGCTGATCTGTGGAACCTTTGTTGCCGTAAACAGTTAGTCCTTGACGAACAACACGCCCTTCCAGATCACGCTCTTTTCCAAGGGACTCCATCACCAATTGCTGCAGGTAATTACTGAACAAGGACAAGCGATCCTTGTAGGGCAATACCACCATAGCCTTTTCACCACGACCATTGCCTGCGTACCACCAGTTCAAGGCTAACTGGGCTGCAGGATTGCGGGAGATTTCTTTTTCCCGTCCGTGCTGATCCATCAGCCGGGCTCCCATCAGCAACTCTTTCAGGTCAATGCCCTGCAAGGCTGCGGGTAGGAGTCCCACTGCTGAAAAGACTGAAGTCCGACCACCCACCCAATCCCACATTGGTAGCCGCGCGTACCAGCCTTCTTGTATTGCCAGTTGATCCAACTTGCTTCCAGTGCTGGTGACGGCCACTGCCTGCTTCCCAAATGATAACCCTGCTTCTTGAAAAACATGCTGTGTGACCAGCATCGCATTATGGGTTTCCTGGGTACTACCAGATTTGGAGATAACTAGACACAGTGTCTGTGGCAGCTCTTCTCCCAACTCTGCAAAGACCTGCTCAAAGCCATCTGGGTCCGTATTATCTA
The DNA here is from genome assembly GCA_000224765.2 of SAR324 cluster bacterium JCVI-SC AAA005. Lineage (GTDB taxonomy): Bacteria > SAR324 > SAR324 > SAR324 > NAC60-12 > JCVI-SCAAA005. The sequence goes on from AGAU01000235.1 coordinate 16,136, forward strand.
GATAGTGGAGTTTCAAGCCTTGTCCCTGCTGTGCCAATGCATGGTCAATAAATTGAGGTCCTAGCGCCGAGCCGCCAATCCCAATCACGAGCCCATGTCGAAAATACTGACCCTGCTTGTTGGTCCATTTTCTAGACAGTACTTGGGTTGCAATATCCTGAACTCGCTGGAGGGTCTGTTCAATGGCCTGACGTAGTTCGGGGGTTGGCGCAAGTTCTGGAGTACGTAACCAGTAATGACCGACCTGTCTCTGCTCATCCGCATTGGCAATAACCCCAGCTTCCAGTTCCTTCATGTACCGTAAAGATTGTTGAAGTGGATCGGATTGTTCTTCCCAGAAAGAAGTAGGTACGCCCATTTGAGAAGTATCCAAGCTCAATCCTGTGCCTGGGATCGAAAAGAAATGCTGCTGAAAATGAAGCCAACCTGAGGTATCGATCATAAAATTTTAGAAACAAAAAGTTGCGAATACAAGGAAGTCTGTATATTTGCGATTACAAATCCATTTTGCTAACTTATCTATTTTACGCAATAATTTTTTCACATCCACTTGGATCCTTAGCTAGCATGTCTGATACAGAACTCGAAAAGTTGCTCAAACGACAGGAAGAACAAGAAGAAATGTTGAGCGAACTTCGGAGCCGTTCCTTCAAAATAGATGGAACAGGCCGAACTGAGTTGAGCGAAAACGCCATCTATGACCTACATCAGCGTGATGATGAATTTTTCCTGAGTCTTGATGTGCCAGGAGTGATGGAGGAATCACTACATGTCGAACTGAAAGACGCAGAGCTACTGATTCGAGGTGAACATCCCACCTCTGAACCTGAAAATGCGAATTGTCTGCAACAGAATCGCCCTCGTGGCCCTTTTGAGTACCGATTTTTGCTGCCCGGTTCTGCATCCCAAATTGAATCCTATCAGGACCTTGGCGTCTTGTACTTGCGAATACAATTGAAATCATCTGAATAAAAATGCCACGGATTCTCCGGAACTACTTGATTAGTTTCTTGATTATCGGCACTTTACTCGGCGTTATTCATGGACTGGATCTCTACTTCAATCCACGACCCGCTGACAACCCGATCGACCAGCCTGAACAAACTGCTGAGTCTCCTCTCAAGAGCCCATGAGCGGCATACATTGGTCCCTATTGGGCCTGCTGATTCTCATTGAAGGACTACTGTTGATCCTGCTGGGGCGCGAAAATGGACTGCTGGGTACTATTCTCCTCAGTAGCATCACAGCATTTGGAGGGCTTTGGCTGATGCGAGAGGAGGATTTCTCAATCTGGACATTGGTGGAAGTAGAATTGCAGCAACGCCATTTGCCAACTGATGAACTCTGGCAGGCCTTCCTACTCTGGCTGGCTGGTGGTCTGTTGCTGGTTCCTGGGATACTGACAGACGCACTAGGCTTATCGCTAACCATACCGGATATCCGAAGTGCCCTGATTGACCAATTGAATCGCTACTTTCGCCAACGCTAGAATCCTGCTCAAGGAAACTAATCACTGGAATCGCATGTATAAGCTCTGGCTGTTGGGCTTTCTTTTTTGCTGGCTGGCCCAACCTCTTCCGGCGGCTACTCCTTCAGAAACTGACTCGGAAACCGCTGAAGTTTTGGAGCAATTGGAAACAGAATTTCAGGGGCAACAACTCCGTGAAGCGGAGGAAGCTCTACGCCAAGCCCAAGCCTATGAAAAAGGTAATGGTGTAGAGCAGGATGATGCCACTGCCGTTCGCTTCTACAAGGAGGCTGCAGAACGAGGAAATTCAGAAGCACAGTTACGCTTGGGAATTCTCTATCGACAGCGAAAGGGTGTGCAGGAAGAGTTTCGTAAGAAAAGCCGATTCAGTTTTGGGAAGACAGCTTTTGACTTCCTCTTCTCCAGTAAGATGGACAAAGAAGCATTCCGTTGGTTGAACGCTGCTGCAGGGCAAGGCGTTGTGGAAGCTCAATATTATCTGGCACAGTTTCATGAGCAAGGGATTGGCACTGATAAAGATCAGGATCTGGCCGATGCCTTTTACGCTCAAGCTAAGCAAGCAGGCTTTGATTCTACTCTGGCCATTGATTTACTAAGAATGGAATACGATGGTATTCCTCCAGTGGTGCGTGAACCAAAAGTAGAAATTGCAGACTTGGCTCCTGCTGAAGCTGCAGAAATTGAAATCATCAGCACTACATCCGATAAGACAGAAATTGTCAGTGGCAACTTCACAGTCACCATCAGCGCCTTCAGTCCCCTGCGCTCCGTTCAAATCAACGGCATCAACCAGGAACTGGCAGATGACAGCTACGATGCAGCCTACTCACTGCCTTATGAATTAGAAATTGGTGAGAATTACTTTGACTTAGATGTGGTAACAGAGGCAACCCAAGCCAGCAAAGAACTCATCATTTTTCGAGAGACAGAGGAAATCAAGAAACCAAAGCCTAAGCCTCCTTTTCAACTAATCACGATCTTGGGTCACACAGAGGATACAAATGCTTCCAGCGCTCCCGATGGCAAGGAAAAAATTCGTACGCTCAAGAGCAACATCGTCTTGGTTCCGAGTTACACACACTACATCAACTATCGTAACTCCGTAGCAGCCAAGGGCCTCATCACTACGGATCGTCAATGGATGGAGGATCAGCGAAACAAGGAGATTTTGCTACGCCAACTCAGCGTTGAATGGGAATGCAAGTACACCTGGCTGGGTGATCTTACAGCAGGTTTTGGAGCTAACTCACTCGGACTGCGTGATGTTCCCGAGAGTCCAGATAGCAGTCGAGACAGTTGGAACAGCGATTTCCGTCAAGTATCCGCAGACTCCTTCCTCTTTGGACAGTTCAAACTGAAAACAGACAACGACATCACTTGGCAGGGCAAGCTTGAACACAAGTGGAAAGATGCAATTGGTTCAACGACTGATGATGGAACTGCTGACAAATTGGAAGTGAGCAATAAGTTTACACTAGCTGATTGGAAATACGGCACTAAGCTTAGCTACACCCTAACGGATCTAAATAACGACAAGAAAGACAAAGCTGATCTGAAATTTTCTGCAGATGTCACCATTCCGGTCAAACCAGTCAGCTTCAAAGTGAAATACGATGTATCAGAGAGTGAGAAGAGACTCGCCAACATTGACGGTGTGCGTGAAAGAGATCGTAAGAACATTACAACTGTTGGGGTAACTTACCCCTATGCTCCTTGGATGATCATCAATTTCTCACGCAAACTGGAAACCAAGACATCCAACCTAACTGGTAAGGACTACTGGAAGTACCAAACAGCACTCCAGTTCACCTTCATCTACAAATAAGGCTCCATGTTTGTTTCACTCCGGCCACACAAGGCTATCTGGATTACTGCTATCTTACTGCTACTGATCGCCTTGGCTTCGCCAGTAGAAGCTCAGCAGCGAGGCCAGTTGGTTCTTGATCAGGGCATGGTCAAAGTTAGCAATGGCTCTCGAGTGCGTATCTACAAAACTATTGGCACAAACGTACTCCTCAACGTAGATGATCGTATTCACACTGCTAGTAATTCAGCTGCCCGTGTGATCCTTAGTTCCGGTGATGAAGTAGTAACTCTCAAGGCCAATACCGTCTTCAAAGTGGAGGATGCAAATGAAATAGAAGGTGAGAGTAACACGCGTCTGCTGACCGGCAACCTAACCTTCGAGATTAATCCTAATCGATCCCTAGTCAATGGTCGTAAACGAGAATTCAAGATTCGCACAGTAACAGCAGTTGTTGGGGTGCGTGGCTCCAAAGGAGGTGTCGAATTCAGCCCAGAAACCGGTGAAACAGCGCTCGAGGCGGAGTCCGGTGAGATTTATGCCGTGCCACCTGAACTAGAGGGTGATTCAGATGCTGAGATCTCTGTTCCGCCTGGTGAAAGTGTTAGTCTAACCCAAGAAGCTATTAAGCTACCTGGCGCTAGGACGGCTATTTCAAAGAATGCTGCGATGTCAAAAACTCGCAAAACAAACCAACAGAAGCGTGAACAGGAAGAGAAGAAGGAAGAGAAGAAGGAAGAGAAGAAGGAAGAGAAGAAGGAAG
>AGAU01000234.1 GCA_000224765.2 SAR324 cluster bacterium JCVI-SC AAA005
ATGAGAATGATTGTTCAGTATCAATTTTGCTAAATTTTGAAAATTTCCATGTTAATTATATTGGGACATGGACATCAGGATGGAATAAATTTTCTTTTGAGTGGAGAACGGATTTTCAAGATGGAGTAGTAATACAGAAAGACCAATTTTGCGATTTAAATTTTGCACAATTGGAAAGTAAATTAGGACTGATTGGAAAAAATTTTAAAACAGAGAAAGATGCTGAAATCTTAAATAAAGTTAAAATCAGTAAAGATAAAAGTTTTGAGAGTGATACATTCAAATATCTTCAAGATTATTTAAATAATAAAGATACTAATATACCAATGCGAACTAATTTAATTGATTACCTTAAAAGTTATGCTGTTATTGAAGCTTGTATTGAGTCGAATAGAAAAAGAAAGACAATTAATCTTGAGAAGTATTATAGATATATTAATTTATAAAATTCTTATATTAAATAATTATGAATTACAGATTTTTTCAAAAAAACTG
>AGAU01000233.1 GCA_000224765.2 SAR324 cluster bacterium JCVI-SC AAA005
CCAAGACTGAAGTTGGTGCTGTATGATAACCTTCTTCATCTGTTAAGAGTCCTGTTGTTTCATCTTCTACTTCTGACCAGGTTCTTCCTTCATCAGTTGATTTTCGTATTACGATTTTGCCATTCAATCGTCCTGAATTATTGTCACAGTGGTCAGTTCCGAGTAGATAGATAACCCCATTAATATTGAATATTTTTGACCAGATCTGATCCTTTATATTTTTTATGTAGTCCCATGTTTCCCCCC
>AGAU01000232.1 GCA_000224765.2 SAR324 cluster bacterium JCVI-SC AAA005
TAACCGTAATCTGGAGCAGGTAGAACAAAAAGGCGCGCTTTCATTGGGAATGATGCCAAAGTATCCTCCAGGTACCCAGTAGCGTTGGGCGGTAGCATCGCGCTCGGCCTCAACCTTTCGCCAAGAGTAATGCCGACCGATCAATTCGAGAATTTCATTCATTGGGAAAAGTGGAAAATTCTCTGTTTGGAAAAGTGGCCCCATTCGCATGAGCTCGAGATACCTTAGCTCAATCTCTCTCTCAATAGCATAGTCAAGAAGATCAACCACCTCATGGTCATTGGCTCCTCGAATAACCACCATATTAAGTTTGATACGTAGTCCCGCAGCGAGAGCCTTTTCAATCCCCTCTATCACACGTTCTAGGCGTCCAGCACGCCCTAGTCTTCTGAAATTTTCAGGATCTAGAGAGTCTAAACTGATGTTGACAGAACCCAGGCCTGCCTCTTTAAGGGGTACGGCCAATTTGTGCAAATTTAAGCCGTTGGTAGTTAGGCCGATACTCTCAACATCTTGTTGCCGCACACCATCAATGAAACTGAGCAGATCTCGATGGAGCAGTGGTTCGCCACCTGTAATCCGAATTTTGGTGATACCGGAATGCCTTACCAGCAATGAGACTAATTTGAGCAGGTCTGAACTGGAGAGTGCGTGAGGATCTGGAATATGATCCTTGATACTCGTGACGCAGTATGTGCAAGCCATGTTGCAGGATTCCCCAAGGGAAACGCGCAACTTGTTTATATTTCGACCGAAGCTGTCGAGCATGTGGGAATCTCCTTTCCAAACATGGGAGGCGATTCTGTTTCCGGAACCACCCATCGTCTAGGAAGCCATTGCCGAGACCTTAGGCCACCAAGATCGGAGACAGTATTATTAAGATTTAAAAAACTTTATTTAAAGACGTTAGGAAAAGTACTTCAAAAAAGCAAGCACGGCCTCTCCTATACAGTCCTTCTCATTTGGAAGAGAGGTATGTAAAGCAACAGGAGAAGTGCGAGGGCCATCATCGCAACGAGCACAAAGTTGTTGAAGAGCTCTCAAAATTGTTGGCAGTTGATCAGAATTTTCAGCAACGGCTAGCAGTCGAGCTAATAAATCTGGAAAGCCTTGTGCAAACTTAAAGGATTCCTTTAGCGAATTTCCTGATTCAAGATGCAGAAGAACACTATGTAGGCGAAACTTGTTAGTTCTGTCACTTTGCGAACTAATTAGGAAGTGTAAGTAATCTTTAATAGGCAGCCCAGAGTTTGCAAATTTCTTCCATTGACCAGCCGTCTCAGTCAGCCTAGCTATTTTGGTTCCTGTATTTGTTATGGCTCCACTGAATTGATTTGCAGCTTGAGAAATCCATGATGATGCAGTTGTTGGTTTATCTACTCAAGGCCAAAAGCCTCAATCAGAATTTCTTCATAAGGATTTCCCTCGCTGTTGATTCCTTTCAATCGACTGTACAATCTCTGCATGATCTAAAAGCTTTAGAGTTTGGTAGGGCTCGTCATGGGAGCAAGTTGCTGTTATCCATCAAAGTGTAAGTAAATCTTTGAGAAGTAGAGGTTTTGAAACTATCCCCCGAGGTGTCAGATGTGTCCAGGTTCAGATATCCCAGAAATTTCAGTTTCTTCTTCGGATAACTACCGCTCTCCTTTTCATCCAGAAGCAGTAACTTCAGTTTCTGCCGCCAACCTTCAAACCCCGGCTGACCTACAAATTTCTTCTCCAAATGAAGAAAGTGCAAAGGCTACAACAGTCCGAGCCTATGGATTGTTAGGATACACGCGCAGCATTGATCTGCACTTTGAAATCAATGCCCTTCACCCAGAGCGAATTTTCTATTTTGAGGGAAAACGCTACAAAATAGCGTCTGTTGTTGAGATGGGAGAAGGGCAACTGGCAATCAATGCTGTTTCAATTGAATATCGTACTTAAATCTAATCCCTAGACATTTCATTCAACTGATGACGAGCTTGTGCTTGCCAATAAGGAATGTAGCTTTCCTTTAGGTAGCGCGTGTAGGCATCTTGCGCAGAGGGATAGTTACCCTGCATTTGAAATAGATAACCGAGTAGAAAGTGTCCGAACGGATACTGCCCTGGAAATTCTCTGATGAGTTCCTGAAGATCTCTAATTCCTCCTTCATATTCCGTGTGATCCGGTCTGTAATCCAGAATACTTGCATAAGAATCGAGAGAATCCTGCAGTTCTCCCAAGCGCAGGTAGGTGATGCCAAGGTTCATCCGAACGTAATTGAGACTCGGCGCCAATTGCAGAGCTTGTTCTCCGTATTCTATAGCTCTTTCATATTCAGCTAATAAATAATAGCCCCAGCCGAGATTACCAAATAAGTAAGGATTGCTGCTATAAGGCGCCGCCTGTTCATAAGCTTCCACTGATTTGCGCACAAGTGGAAGATCGTAGCGCGCTAAGCCGTCGGGCTGAAGTTCGTAACCTTTATAATAGTATGTAGTCCCTAATTCCTGATAAATCTGACTACGTTTAGTTACAGATTCTTCTACTTCTAATCCTTGTTCAAGAATATCGATTGCGTCCTCAAAAGCTCGAGAGTTAAACAACCCCTTGGCGACTACGATGTGGTAATTCAGACCACTCGACCCTTCTCCATAGAGTTTATTTTCATATTCTTGAAGCCACTTGGCCAACTCATCCTTAGCAGTCTTTTCTTTTGTTTCTTTCCCTAGTAATTTGGCGATTGTGTCTTGAAGCATTGGGACCAACTGATCTCCCTGTACATAAAGATCTGAGCTACGCCAAGAAGGTCGGCCCTTATCCCAGAAGGATTTCCAGACGTTTTGGTTCTGTTGCTGGTTATTCATCGCCTGCATAAATTGAAACAGGTCAAAGGGTCTTGGGAAAGTAGTAAATAAAAGCGTGTAGAAAATTGTAAGAACACCAATCGTAGCTAGTACAGGAGGCCACCACCGACGAAGGAGGGTAACCAAAGATAAGTCATGAGTTGAAATTTGTGGAGGGGTACCGATTTCGCGCCAAATTCCGGAAGCTTGAATAGGGCGCCCAGCTGCGTGAATTAAGTTACCTAGGTGATAGAGCCATTTACGTTCGTCGGCCTCACTCAGTTCTTTTGCAAGGAGTAATTCACGAGCTTCCTCATCGTTGCCAGATTTTGCAAGCCTTGCTAATTCAAAATTCAGTTGTGAGGAAGATTTTGGCATTACGGTACAATTTCATGTGCGGCACACCAATCTTCGTAGCTCATTTGTGCTTGATAGGCTTTGTGTTGTCGGTGTCGCAGCAACCCATAGTAGGTTAAAAAATAGCTGCCAATTGCAATTGGGAAAGCGTAGAATAAGCTCCCCAGCATCATTGGAGCCCCCAACTCAATAAGTAAATACTCTGCCCCTGAAACGATAGGACTCCATACACCCTCCATGCCGAGGATCTCGGTCAGACGATTTTCAAAAGTTGCATAGGTTAACAGCTCTTTGCCCTGTACCCAGCAGCCTGTCGTGAGAAAGCCATAGTACATTGGTACTATTGTCAATGGGTTACTGATCCAAACCATTGCAACACTGACAGGAAGATTAAATCTAAAATTCAAAAGATAACGGCAGACACCCCAAATTAAAGCAGCTAGGTACATTTGTATTCCTACCGTGGGTGTGAAACCCAGAAACATTCCGATTCCTACTCCCCAACTGACTTGACTGACTGAGGCCATGCTATGCAGAACAGGATGGATCAGCCTTTTGTTGATCAGATCGATAAGATATTTCATCTCCAGTAAACCTGGCTTAGTTTAACTTTTGAAGATTTTATTGATGAGTTCATCCAGGAAGAACTTTTATTTTTTGATAACTTTTTTTAGAGATACCAGTAAATTGCTTTTAACAAATCCAATCATTCAACAGAAGGGTAGACCGATGATTAATTTCAGGAGAGTACAAAGTGGGCAGGGAACAATCATTGGAAAGACCATTTCTGCGGACAAACTACAAATATTATAAAAATTGAATGAGTTACTCGCAAGTAATTGGCAGAGATTCCTTTCTTTTCTCTCAGGTTTGGCAGTAGATGTCTTTAATCAACGCGAATAATTCCAAGATACGATCATTGGCAATCCGGTAGAAGGAGAAGTTGGCTTCACGCCTCGATGTTACAATATCTCTGGAACGAAGAAGTGAGAGGTGTTGTGACAAGGTGGTTTGCTTCAAGCCAGTGCAGTACTCCAGATCTTGGACTGTTTGTTCACCGGTTCGTAGTGCACACAGAATCTTCAGGCGAGCTGGGTGGGCCAAAACTTTCAAACTTCGAGTGGCCTGATCAATATTTCGCTCTTGTGAACCGAAGAGCTGGTTAAGTTCATCCCTTAAAGCTTCAGCGCGAGTTGAGTAACTAGTCGTTTCCAATGTCTCTCCCCAATCATTGTTCAATGGTGCCCCAATTATGAAAGACACTTAAATTAATTATCAAGACGCTTTTATAGCATGCATTTAGCAGGATAGAAAGTAAACTATTTGATAATAACAATATTCCAATTTTTCTTAGATTTTTTTGCGGCATACATTCTGCAGCAGTGAGTATGTATTCATAATAACAACTTACATTAGGTATTTATCTTACTGAATTTTCAAGAATTATGAATGAAATTTATTTTCACATGTAAATAAAATAATATTTTAAGTTTTAGGTATGGCGCAACAAAATTCTCCAATTCCGTCTTTGTTCAAAGGTGTGGAGAATCCACAGGAGGGCGCTCGAACAAAGCTAGACGATAATAAATCAAATTCTCTGGAAGTGACCAATGAAGTAGACGCATTTTATGAAGATTTGTCTGGTCTGGAGAAAATCTCTGAAGACCAAGTACGTGCAGCCTCTGAATCAGCAGATCCTCCACAAAAGGTTGCGCACAATGGAGATCAACAGGTTTCAAATCGCTCAATCAATCTTGGTGAATTTAAGGGGAATCTTGTTCTATATAGAAAGCAGCTTTTTGCGACAGCAGTTGCTTCAAATATGTTGGGGGTAGTGATGGGTTTTGGCAGTAGCCAATTCTGGACGACTGGCCCGGAGATAACTTCGTTGCAGGTATTATCAAACCTGCCACCGACAGTTGTTGTTCCGCTGCTTGACCAGGAGGACGAGGCACCTGCTCCGGGGGGCACAGGTGAACCGAACCAAACTGGGAGTCGTATGGAAAAGCTGGTGCCACTTGTTCCAACGTTGGATCTACCTGAGTCTTCAATTCGTCCAGCTTTGACAGACCCACCTGCAGAGCAGTACGGAAAGTCAGGGCCGATTGTTGAGGAGCCGGCCTTGGTGGAAGCGCGTATGGAAAATTCGACCGAGGATAAGAAACCTGCACCACCCCCGGTTACCGTGGCACCTCCACCATCTGTCAGAAACGAGAAGATCAAGCAAATAGAAACCACTGCTAAAAATCAAATCATTGAAGAAACTGGTAACCTAAACCATAAGTTAGCAAAGCCAAAAATTAAAATAATAACCTCTAAGAACAATCCTATTTATACAGGTCCTCACAATCTTAATGAGCCAAGCTATTTAGTCCAGCTTGCAAGTTGTATTACCGAGAAGTGTGTGTTCGACTTCCAAAAAATAATGGAGCGTCTGTATCCCCAACTTCCAGTTCGAGTTGTTCCATTCATTTCGAAAAGAACTATTATTGAAATTGTCTCTAGAGAAGCATTTACCCTAGAAAATGGGAAACGATTGGCCGAGCAGATAAACAACGTCAATCAGATCAACGCAAAAGCTTATCTAGAAAGTGTTCGAAGCAAATTTCAGCTGGTCTTGGGCCAAATTCCCAAGGGACAAAAACCTGAAAAATTAGTGAAAAAGCTGAATGGGATGTTAACAGGAGAAGTCTCGTTTATCAAAAAATCAACTGAGCAGACTATAAAATACTTTCGGGTTCAAGTACCTGCCTTTGATGACCGGAAAAAGGCGGTGGTCTTACAAAGGGAACTACAGAAAGCTGATAAGCATATGGCGAGTGCTTTTCTGGTTCCTAACCCAAATAAACCATGAATGATTTACTTGTAAGGAGAACCATGTCCCGAATGAGTAACTTGCTGGGGGGAATGATGCACTGGCTCAAGTTTGAGGCACAACTATCAGCGGATGAGATGGATGAACCTGAATTAAATGATAAGCGGACCCTGCTTTACTTAAAGCCAGAAGCCTTGAAACATGTGGTTGTCATCAATAATCTGGAAAAATATCAAAGCTCTCCGGAGTTTGTAGAAGGTGGTCGTCTGATTGAAGTCAGCAAACAATACAATTACACACTGCGCCAAGTTGCTGATCTAATTGAAGAGCCAATGCAAGCTCACAGAGGGGCTAACCTCAAAACATTAACTGGATCGATCAAGGGGCGTCCAGACCTACGACTTGCCCAACGCGAAGAAAAGGGGATTCCAATCGCCGAATCTTCCTAAAAAATCTCGTTGGGAGAATTGATGCTTCCCCCCTAACCTCCTTGCTTGTACTCCTTCAAAAGAACTACTAGAATAATTAGACCTAATTTTGTCCACTAAAACACAATTCTGTAATCTGGGTCGCATGCAATTGCGAATTCTTTTGCTAGCTGTACTTTTTTGGCCAGTGCTCTCCCAAGCTCAGATTTCCAGTCATTGGAAGCATCAACTTTGGACGAAATGGCTTCCGGCACTTGAAATTGGCACCGCTGAGGATCGTTGGCAAGCAAGGTTGGCTTTTTTGACTTGGCCTGAGGCTTCATTACCTGTTTTGCGTCAAGGGATGATGACCTCAGAAAGCCAAGAAAATTGGCGATTCGCTCAAGTTCTAGCCCAAATAGGCGATGAGAGCGACATTCAAAGAATGCTGGACGCTTGGCAAAGCTTGAGTAGTACCCGACAAGATGTATGGGTGGGAAGCTTGGAGAGGTTGTATATGAGGTTTCGTCAGGAGAGTCCGCAAAAACTATTATTGACGCGTCTCCAGTTTGAATCAACTGAAGCTATCGATTCACGAAGTGGAAGAACCGATGGAGAGATCATTTATAAGCTCTCAAACTCAACAGCTTTATCGCGGTTGGTTAAGGTCCGGATAAATATCTGGAGGGGAATGGCAGATCCAGACTGGCCTGAACAATTGCATTGGCTGGAGGCAGGTAATTCCGTAGAAGTTTCTTTACCTATTACTCTGCTGTTCGAGCCCAGAGTGCCCACGGTCAGATTGGATCTAGACGTGATTGAAATTGGTGTGAGGGAGACCTTACTGCATGAACGATATGAGATTCCAGTTTCGGGAAGACCTGCTCCACCCAAATCAAGGCGGCGACCATTGAATCTTCCCAAAACAGATGACAACATGATTCCTGAAAGACGATCAGAGGAAGCTGAATCAGGTTGAAAGGTTCCTGAGTGTGTTTGCAAATGAAGAGTGCCGAATGGCCTCTGCTTCAACTGTATAAACCACGTCCTCAAAGATCTTCTTTGCGTGATCTACTATCGACTCCATGTAGTCAAAGATATTTAGTTCTGTAATCAGAGCACGAACGTTTGAGTTTCCTTTTTCAAATTCGGAGATCACTTTTTCTTTGATCAGCCGAAACTGCTCATCCAGTTGCTAAAGTTTCGCTGGTCTCGCTGAAAATTTTTCTCCTGGGCTTATTGTGCTTCAGACCTTTCTCATTGCAAATGGAGGTCTGTTTTACGCCAGGCTAGCACCGTGCTTTGCAAGAATTGAGAGCAATTCTAGAACATAATTATTAGCATTTGATTAAGGAAAGGTAATAAATTGATCTGACAGAAAGAAAAGATTGATAATGTTTTAGTATCAAGTAATTTTTGCTAGAAATCTTGGTAGGAGCCGTTTAATTGATTCAACCATGACTTTGGTTTGATGATCAAATTCTAGGTTAACCCAGGTGGTTTGGGTTGCGTCACAGAGAGTCGTTCTGGAGAGAGTTTCTGGGATCA
>AGAU01000231.1 GCA_000224765.2 SAR324 cluster bacterium JCVI-SC AAA005
AACTCGCGAGGGAATTTCTTCAAAAGGTATTTTCTCACGTTCCTTTTTGACTGTGGGATCAGGGATAGGCACAGAATTTAATAACTTTAATGTGTAAGAGTGTTTGGGATTTTCAAAGACCTGCGCTCGAGAGCCTATCTCCACTATTTTGCCCAAATACATAATGGCCACAATATGGCTTATTCTTTCGACAACTGCCATATCATGACTGATGAAAAGATAAGAAATACCATATTCATCTTGTAAATCCATCAATAGATTAATTATTTGCGCTTGAATTGTAACGTCGAGAGAGGAAATAGCTTCATCAGCGATGATCAAAGCAGGTTTGGGTCCCAAAGCTCTTGCGATACAAATACGTTGCCTTTGTCCTCCCGAAAATTCATGCGGAAATCTTTTACCATGTTCTGGAAGTAAACCAACACGTATAAGTAATTCATTGACTTTGTCAGTTACTTCGTTTCGATTACAGATTTTGTGAGTCCGGAGTGGTTCCGCGATAGCGTTGGCTACAGACATTCTTGGATCTAAGCTAGAGAATGGGTCCTGAAAAA
>AGAU01000230.1 GCA_000224765.2 SAR324 cluster bacterium JCVI-SC AAA005
ATGGGTACTTCCTTTCAGAACTAACGACTTGGATCCAAGACCATATGCAATTAATCCAACCATCGCACTTCCTTAAGAAATTACACCCAAAGTACACAGATGAATCGAAACTAAACGAAGTTGCAAAAGAGCATGGAGTAGAGGGATTCAAACAATTATTTGCTATTTATGAAAGCGTACATTGGGATATATGTTGCGGCAATGAACCAAGATTAGTTGATCTTCCAACACTGTACCCATGGAAATTGGTAGAAAGAAATGAAGATATGATGAGGGTTGAAAGAA
>AGAU01000229.1 GCA_000224765.2 SAR324 cluster bacterium JCVI-SC AAA005
TCAATCATGTCTGGTGACATATTTGCTGTAAGAATTGTTCCTCTAAATGGAGAACCATCTGAGAATGTTCGATATCCATCCTCATCTCTCTTATTCATTCCAGCTTTGTCAAGTAACTCGTTTGCTTTCTTTGGATCATATTCAGCTGATGTTATTGTAGGCATTCCATATAAGTTAAAGTAAAGTGAGTTATTAATATCTTGACTATCTATTGCCAAGGCAAGGGCTTTTGTAAAATGATTATTTTCATCTTGTATCAGTTTTTGCCATTGACTATTGGGGTTTCCGTAATCCCAGTCTTGATTTACATAAAGTGTTGGTGGTCCATTGATTGACCCAGTCATGACCACGTTATACTCACCTCTTTCATCATTTTGTATATATGTTGGCATATCACTTATTTTCATGAAATCCGAATTTGCAAAATCCGCTTCTCCTGATACCAATTTCATAATCAGCGCTTCTTTATCGTTGATCCCATAAGTTATGATCCCATCGATGTAAGGTAGCTGATTACCTTCTGGATCAACTCCAGCGTAATAAGGATTTCTTGCAACCCTCATCATATCTTCATTTCTTTCTACCAATTTCCATGGGTACA
>AGAU01000228.1 GCA_000224765.2 SAR324 cluster bacterium JCVI-SC AAA005
GACTCGGTGTTGATCTGGATTGGGATGTGGCTGCTAAACGCTACGTGATTCGACGGTTATATACTGGTGATCCCTGGCGTTCGAAGATTCGTTCGCCACTCTGTGAACCAGGGCTCAATGTGCGAGAGGGTGATTATCTCTGTGCCATTGGTGGTGTTCCCCTTGATGAGCAGACTAGCCCTGGAGAGTTGTTACTACACCAGGCTGAACAAATGGTTCCACTGACTTTGCAGCATCCAGAGAAAGATGCAAAATCTCGCATTATCACAGTCCGTACTCTGCGTAGTGAACGAGCCGCTCGCTATCGTGATTGGGTGGTAGGGAACCGCCGCTTTGTAGCCGAGCAGACCGCAGGACGAGTAGGGTATCTTCACATTCCAGATATGTCGACACAGGGCTTGGCGGAGTTCCACCGAGGATTTCTTGCCCAGGTTCACTTGGCAGGACTGATCCTTGATGTGCGTTACAACGCTGGTGGGATGGTCTCCCCGCTGATTCTGGAGAAGCTGGTTCATCGACATCTGGGCTATGATGTACGCCGCTGGGGTGCTCCGGAGTCCTATCCGTACCATACGCTGCGTGGACATTTGTTGGCGTTGACGAATCAGTTTGCTGGATCGGATGGTGACATGTTCAGCTACAGCTTCCGCGAGTTGAAAATAGGCCCCCTGCTGGGCAAACGAACCTGGGGTGGAGTGATCGGCATTGACTCCCGTTATCAGCTTGTCGATGGTACCACGACAACTCAACCTCAGTACTCAATCTGGTTTCACAAGGCAGGTTGGAATGTCGAAAACCAGGGAGTGACACCGGATGAGGTGATCGAAGACGCCCCCCATGATTATGCCGCGGGACGTGATGCTCAGTTGGAACGCTCCGTCCAACGAATGTTACAGCTGCTGGAAGAGCAACCGATTGAGCCTGTGAGATTCACAGCCCGACCCCGACTAGGTTGATCAATTTGACTGCTTCCCAGGTAGAATTTGCCAGATAGAGTGGGTGGAAAAAGAACATTTTTGGTTCAAAACAATCCCTTACTCATCATCTGTGATGGTCCCCACTCTCCCAGTTAGGGGAGAGTTTTTCAGATAATCGTTCGATCAAATTTTTCTTCTCCATGAGAGAGAAGGTGCCGACTGGCGTGGATGAGAGTAAATTAGCTATTTGGATAGATTGCTGAACAAGTCTTGGGTGTCTTATTAAAAATTCTAGATGAATGTAAATTCAGTATGGTGAAAAGCAAAAAACAAAACCGAGCTTTCCCGAAATCGAACATCTCAACTTTGATCATCTGGAGAAACTGATGCAATTGAATAAAAAGCTACGAACCTTTTTGGTATTAGGGGGAATTCTGTTGCTATGCTCGATTCAGCAGGGATTGACTGCAACTCCAGCAGAGGTCTACCAGGAGGCAGTTCCAGCTGTGGTGCTGCTAGTCAGCATGGAACCCAACTCGAAGACCCATTCCAAGGGGACAGGTTCGATGATCACCAACCAACATGTGCTGACCAACGCTCACGTAGTCCTCGGAGACAGTGGACGCCCGATGGACAAGACGCTGGTTTTTTACAGCTTTGAGAATCCCAACGACGGGATTGAGCAGAATTTCCGCAAGGGACGCCAAGCGAAGGTGAGCCACTATTCAGAAAAATTGGACCTGGCCCTGCTGGAAGTGGAAGCTCCACCCAAGGTAACACCGCTTAGCTTGGGACCTGCAGATGGTGTGCAGATTGGGGATCCAGTACTGGCGATTGGGCATCCAGAAAATGGCGGACTCTGGTCGCTAACTTCTGGGCGGATTGGGGCAAGGATTCGAAACGCGAAAGGAGTGCGAGGGAATCACATCTTCCAGACAGAGGCTAGTTTGAATCGAGGCAATTCTGGGGGGCCGCTGCTCAATGAGGATGGGCAGATGATTGGAGTGAGCACCAGCATTGCTCGCAAAGCAGCAGACGGTCTGGCGATCACGGGAATCAACTTCGCAGTGCAGAGTGATGTGGCGCGAGAGTGGTTACAGTCCGTAGGACTCCGCTTGCCCAAGGTAATGGCAGTGTCTGTGAACCGACTGGCTCTGACACCAGCTCCAGAAAAGCCTGTAGCAGCTGCTCCAGAAACAAAGCCAGCTACAACCACAGCCACCACAAAACCGACCCAGCCAGCTCCTCCCGCAAAAGAGAAACCAGCTCCGGTCGGAGTCTCTACACCGCCTAAGGTCAAGGAGGAAACACAACTGCTGACGAGGCCTCGTCCCTTCCGTGATGACGAGCTGTTCGATCACATCTCGAATCAGACCTACTCAGAGTTCAGCCAGCAACTGGAAGCTGAGTTTGAAGCTTTCCAGAAGCAACAAAGCCGGTAACAACTCGTCTTTTGTTCAGTCTTCTTCCAAAACTTTTTTTGCTAACTTTACCGTGGCTTGGTCAATCATTTGACCATCGACTGCCACGGTGCCTAATCCCTGCTTTTCTGCTGCCCGTACGGCCTCTAGAACTTTTTGTGCGAGTTCGAGTTCCGCTGTATTTGGAGAAAACACCTGTTGAATCATACCCAGCTGATCAGGATGAATGGCCCACTTACCATCACAGCCTAAAGCCTGTGCCTGAGTGGCGGACTGTTGCAGTCCAATGACATCTCGAAAGTTGCCATAGGGAGCATCAATCGCTTGAAGATCCACTGACTTGGCAGCGACGACCAGGCGACTCAGGACGTAGTACCAGCGATGGCCCGAATAAACCGATTTCTCGTTTTCCCCATGACCTGAGAGGGAAACCAATGGGGCGCCAATAGCACGAGAGTAGTCTGCAATCCCAAAGACCAAAGCTTCCAGACGAGAGGAGGTTGCTGCAATTGCTTCGGACTGTACCAAACCGGCGGGGCTTTCGATGCAAGCATGCAAGCGAATAGTCTGCTGGGCTTTAGTATGCCGTTCAATTCCATCTAGTAAGTGAGTGAAACAAGCCACATCCCCTGCGTTTTCGATCTTGGGAATGACCAAAACGGAAACTCGATCCACGGCTATTTCCAAGACTTCAATCATATCTCGATAGAATCAGGCGGTCTTCAATCCGTTGCAGCGTAGTGCCAAACGGGGATGGTGCTCTGGTAGGCTCTTCAGGGTAGAAATAATTTGCTGACGAGCGGTCTCTTTCTCTGCAAGCAAGACACTGTCTTCCAAGTCAAACATCACCAGGTCGGCAGTACTCTGGAGAGCCTTGGCCTGCATTTTGGCAGAGTGTCCTGGGACCGAAAGAATGGAGCGGAGTTGAGGCATGCGTTTCCTCCAAATCAGGTTGAATCTAGCTTGAATCTCCTGCGAAATTAGCACATAGACTTCGGCAGTGTGTTTTGTATTCGAGGGTTATAGCACGGACTTCTCACAGGAATTTCCTGCTCCACCGAGAATTCACAGCTAGTGTGTATTTTCCAGAGAGTACGAATGGAGTAGTGGGAGTAAGTGCCCAACCGTTTGGCGGAACAAGGCTGGTTGGTCTGTGAGAATTGGTTGAAAGGTCCAGTTGTGCCCACCTTGGCTGAGGACGCTCGACAACGCTGGGAAGCTGGAAGATTATAGCAGACCAGTCGGGAAAGGACATCAGGAGCAACGCCAGGTGCGGATTCGAGGAGATCAGATCGATTAGTGGCATCCAGATCAAGTCACCGTTGCCCAACAGACATACCTGCGCTGCCTGGAAGAACTGCAGGAACTGCTCAACCGTCATCTATACTTGAGCTTTGTCACTCAGGAAGCGCACTATACACCATGTCCCGCACAAACTCGCTATCAACGACACCTGGATCAATTTCAGTATGCTCCAGGGCGTACCGTTTTTACCACCTCCTACCTCAATTGGGACTGGCATGCTGAAGAAGGAGGTCAACTGTGTTTACATTTGGCAGAGAGACTCCAGGACCTGTTACTGAGCCGAAATCGATTGGTGCTTTTTCGTAGTGTAGATATTCAGCATGAGGTGCTACTAGCTACAAGGGAACGACTGAGCATCATATGCTTGTTACGTTATCGCTCTGCGCTGCCGATTCCTGTGGCACATGGAATTGTCTGAGGTTTCCATGGTCGATAACCGATGGACTCAATCAGGTGTACCTTCCTCTTCCCCTGACTTCCCAGATGGTTTCAACCTCTCCGTTTCGCACTCCATAGAGCCGTTCATGTAGGAACACGGTGTTGTCACCGTAACCCACCAGGTAATCAAGAGGATCTCCTGGACGTAGGGAGGTGTTTTCTTTGGTGAGATGGATCACCCCGTGCTCAGAGGAAAAGCTCACGGAGCCAACGGCATCCACTCCAAGTGGTTTGGGAGCGACTGACCAGCCAGGGAGGGTTTTCCAACCAGTATCTGTGATGATTCTTTTGGGACTAGGACGACTGGTGACGAGACTCCTTAGAAAAAGTGAAGGCTGAGTCTCTGCACCCCACTTGGAGTAGGCGACATCAGTGAAGATCACGCCACCAGCCTGAATTTCAGTGAGCAGCTTAAAGTTGGAGGAGATGGTATAGGTTCCACTACCCCCACCACTGATGATTTCGATAAGAATGCCATGCTCTCTGCAGAGGGAGACGGTTGCGCTCAGTTTTTCCATGGAAGCAGAGATCGAGCGTACTTTTTCGTTAGGATCTGCAATGGTTGCTGTGTGGCCTTCCCATGCCATCAAGCCTCTGTTTTGGATGAACTTCAACTCACTGATTGCCCGGTAAAAATCCAATACAGGCTGACCCGGATCTAGACCAGCTCGATTCATCCCCGTGTTGACCTCTAGTAGCACATTTAGGGTTACAGCAAACTTCTCAGCAATCTGATTCATCAACTGCACGGTTTCTAGGTGGTCAACCGCCACGATGATTTCATTGAATCTGGAAAGCTGACAAAGTCGCTCAATCTTCTGTTCTCCTACGACCTGATTGGCGATCAGAATGTTTTGCACACCAGCTGCGGTCATCAATTCTGCCTCACTCAACTTGGCACAAGTGACTCCAGAGGCTCCGGCATTGATCGCAAGCTTGGCGATTTCAGGGATCTTGATTCCTTTGGTGTGAGGCCGCCATTCCAAGCCTCGAGACTTAAAGTATACAGCCAAGTGCTGGATGTTTGACTCCATGATGTCGAGGTCGACCCACAGGCAAGGAGTATCGTAGTGGTTAAGTTGCATAAGAGATCTACTTGAAATTAGCTGTCGATAAAATATTGAAAGTCGGTTATTTGACCTTCACGCTTGATGCGTAGGGTGATCTTTTCTTCCAGCTGTAAGGCCTCAAAAAGTTTGAGAGCCTTGGGCAGGTTGTCCACTGTAAAGCCATTGATTTGCACAATCACATCTTTGTTTTTCAGTCCCAATTTTTCGTAGATACTTCCTTCACGAACAAAATCAAAGA
The DNA here is from genome assembly GCA_000224765.2 of SAR324 cluster bacterium JCVI-SC AAA005. GTDB lineage: Bacteria > SAR324 > SAR324 > SAR324 > NAC60-12 > JCVI-SCAAA005. The sequence goes on from AGAU01000228.1 coordinate 5,390, forward strand.
TAAACCAGGGTTTGCCATCTTGCTCTATCGGAATCACCCTAGCGTCATTGAGTAGTGCATTGAGATTGGCCAGTTGCTGGTCGACATAGGCTCTCTTCAAGCGAAAGATTCTTTGATCATCCGGAGGTGTTGCTAATTCTGTTATGACAATTTCAGCGTTTTGGTTTGTTTGGTTGTCTGATTGTTTAGCAGCAACAGTTTGATTGCTAGAATCTGTCACTCTTGATTTATTTGAATCTTCATTTTTTACAACTACAGGTTTAAGCACATATTGTTCTAAAAATTTTTTGTTGGGAGCAAAGAAAAACTCTTTACTTACAGATGAAGAAAACCAAGGAATGTGTCGACCATCACTTTTTTGTGCAACATCAGTACTTGTCTGTTCAAAGACTTCATTCAATTCGATCTGGACAGTTTTCATATGCTGCAGAAGAGCCGAAGTGAATAACCTCTCAGGATCGGTTTTTTTAGTAAGTGTACGCGGAGAACACGCATAGGAAATGATCATGTTTTTAGGTATTTTTATTTCCATCATTCCTGGAGTGCCGCCATGTAATTCTTCGATGAAGGGATTGGGTGAGCATGCATCCAGAATGATGATATTGATCTGATTTCCAGCAAACTTCATCTGTCTCACCAGCTTACCCAGAGGAACTGTTTTATAAGGCACCTCTTCAATACGAGTCAGCTTGGTATCTATTGGTAACAAGTAGTTTTCATTTTCAAATTGTACCACATGGCCAGCGTAGTAGAAAACATCAACTCCTCTATTATCTCTGAGTGACCTGCCAAACTGACGAATTGCCTTCTCTGTTTCGCGTTGCTTGGCATTACTAAGGTTACTCACTCGAAAGCCAAGGCTTTGCAGTGTGTTACTTACCTGATTTTTAGTGGCCAGAGATTGTGAGACACTTTTGGTATTCTGATAACTAGTGTTTTCTATTACCAAAGCTTGCCGATAAACTTTACTAGAGAAATTATCTCCAGAATCAGTCCTATTCCGCTGTTGAGCTAAGGATAAGCAGGGTAGTGAGGTGACAATAATAAAAAAGAGAAGAATTCTACTATGCACAGTCGTTTTCATAATTAGACCCCAGCTTCCGAGACAAACTTTTTAGAATTCTACTCTCTAACTTTTTCAGACTGCTAGTACGATGTCTCATGTTTTCAGGAACGGCCACACAACAATCCCAATGCATTGTCTAGCAAGTGAAGTCCTGCCTGTTTTTGTAGGCTGAGAATGGACTCGGGATGAAACTGTACGGAAGCAATTGGAAGTTGCCGATGTTGTAGTCCCATGATCACTCCTGAATCTGTCCGAGCAGTGACTTCTAACTCAGCAGGTAGCTGTTCTGGATCAACGTAGAGACTGTGGTAACGTCCAGCCCGGAAAGGTTGAGGAAGCCCAGCAAACAGACCTGTTTCTTTATGATAAACTTCCGAAGGTTGACCATGACAAGGTTCAGTAAATGTTAACAGACGTCCTCCAAAGTGCTCAGCAATTCCTTGATGGCCCAGACAAACTCCAAAAATGGGCAGTTGACGTCGTACAGCCTCTCCAACCAGTTGAGGAACCTGTTGATCTTGAGGTGTCTTGGGTCCTGGTGAGAGGAAGAGTAGGTCTGGTTGGAACTGATCAATCATTTCATAAGGGAACCCAGACCGGAGTGTAATCACCCGAGCACCAGTCTGCCGCACATACCCTGCGAGTGTATGAACGAAGCTATCGTGATGATCTACGAAGAGTACGGTCTTACCTTGCCCGTTCACCGGCTCAATGATGTCGCTGACCTGTGCTTTACTCCGGCCAAGAGTTGCATCAAGAAAAGCAGAGGCCTTGGTTCGAGTTTCCTGCTCCTCAGCTTTCGGATCAGAATGGAAGAGCAGTGTTGCACCAGCCCGGATCGTTGCCACCCCTTCCTGTAGGTGAATTGTGCGAAGAGTCATTCCGGTGCTGGCGTAGCCGTTGAACCAGAGGAAGCCCACACAGCCGCTGTACCAGCGACGTGGGGATTTTTCGAGATTCTCAATCGTTTGCATGGCGATTGGCTTGGGTGAACCGGTCACGGTACAAGCCCACATGTGGGTTAGGATCGCATCAATTGCATCGAAACTCTCAGCGAGTTGTCCTTCCACATGATCAACGGTGTGAATCAGGCGTGAATACTTCTCAATCAGCCGACGTCCCAACAGCTTTACACTGCCTGGCACACAAATCCGAGACATGTCGTTGCGATCAACGTCTGTGCACATCGTGAGTTCAGACTCTTCCTTGGCAGAGCCAATCAGGTTCTTGATCCGCTCTGCCGTCTCCATTGCATCTTCCCCAACTGGTACTGTTCCTGAAATCGGACAGGTTTCAAAACGTCCGTTGTTGACCCGAATATACATTTCTGGCGAGGCCCCGACCAACTGTTCCTGACCAAAGTTGAGCAGAAAACTGTATGGGCTGGGATTGCGCTCACAAAGACGCTGAAAGAGCGTCAGTGGGGTACTGTCGAAGTCAGCGGAAAAAGCCTGCGAGAGCACAACCTCAAAGAAGTCACCACGCTGACAACCAGAACGGATCTGTTGCACTTTCTCTTCAAATTCACCCTCGTTGTGATCACATTGTACGGCCCCGTCTGCCCGGCCAAATGCCATTGGAAAGGTAGTACCGGTATTCAGGTGAGGTTCTGTCCAGCCTTCTGGAGTATAGATGCGGTAGCAAATGCTGTAGGCCAACTCCTTCTGGCGGTCGACCACAACCAGGTCGGTGGGTAGGAAGAGATGACAGTCCCGCTGATCTTCCGGCCGTGTGTGACGTTGCTCCAGCTTCTCAAATTGAAAAACTAGGTCGTAGCCGAAGGCACCATAGAGTCCTAGATATGGTTCGTCGGAGCGAAACAGGTCAGCAATGGCTCGAATGACGGAGAAGAGGCTGGGTTGCCGACTACGCTCTTCTTCGGGGAACCAACCTGTCATTGGACTTGTAACTCCTTGAAGCGCATTAGGCGTGGCTGTGAAGGACTCCAAATGAGGGTGGTCTTCCAGTACTTCCTGCAACAAGGGCAGCAAGCGCTGACCGTTTTTATTCAGAGCATTGATTGAAAAACTACGTTCCCGGGCAATCAACTCCAAGGAGGGATTGACGAAGCCAATGTCCCAGCGGGAATATCGGTCAGGTACTTCGTAGTTACTGACCATCAACGCTCCCTTGTGGTTGTCGATCTGGTCTGTAATACGCCTAAGTGCCGTGGAGGCGTCCAAGGGAGTAACGATCTTTTCTACGGGAATGCCTCGGTAGGTGCTGAATCCGCAAGTTTCCATGCTGTGTTGTTGATTGAAGGATGGGAATTGGATTGAAGAAAACAGAACTTAGCAATGATGCCAGATTCTACCATGACTGCTGAATCCTTACCATGACGCTTCTGCTTGGGCAACAGCAGTGACAAAATTCACCACCTTCTTCGGATCTTTACGACCCGGAGCACTTTCGACTCCACTGGCAACATCCACGCCGAACGGTCTCACCTGAAGGATGGCTTCTTCTACGTTGTCTGGCCGCAAACCTCCAGCAAGTAGCAATTTGCCATGATCTCTTAAGCGTGTGGCTACACTCCAGTCGAAGGCGTGTCCAGTTCCACCATACTGCCCAGCCTGGGCTGCATCCAGCAGAAACAACTCTTGACTGTAGCTACGAATTTCCTCTTCTGCCAGATTGCCAGCCACCCGAAATGCTCGAAACCAAGGGACCTGTAGGGCATGAGCAAAGCCTGGGCTCTCATCGCCATGCAGCTGGGCTACATCTAATCCGGTCTGTTGGAGAATCTCTTTAATTTCTTTTGCTGAAGCATTCACAAAGATTCCAACAGTGTTTACTGCTGGAGGCAGTTGCTCCACGATGGTCGCAATTGCTTCGGGTGGTAGATAGCGTTTGGATTCTTGGTAGCAATTGAAGCCAAGCCACTGGACCCCTAATTCAACACAGGTGAGTGCTTCGTCTGCTTGGGTCAGGCCACAGACCTTGATGATGGTTTTGGTAGACATGTAGGAAGTTAGTAATAGTGCATCAGCAGACCGCTTAGAAAACTACAATGATTCCAAGGAGACTAATAGGTTTTCGATAAAAGAACACAATCATTATCTAATAACAAAGCTTTGTCGTAGAGACAGCTTTTAAGATAGTGATCAGAGCAAAGGTGGCCGTGAAATGAATCAAGAACCTGGTCAAATCAAGTCAGGGTCAATTTTATACCATGGTAACGACGGCCAAGTTACCGATCTGGCATCATTGAGTCTGAATGATAAAAAACTTAGAGATGTTCGAGGTAAGGAAATCTCAATGATTTTCCAGGAGCCAATGACTTCTTTAAGCCCAGTGGACACAATTGGCAACCAAATTCAGGAGAGCATACTCTTACACACAGATCTCGACAAGAAAGCGTCCAAAGAACTAGCAATTGAGATGCTTACGAAAGTCGGTATTCCTTTGGCAGAGAAGAGGTTTGATTCTTATCCTCACCGCTTGTCAGGAGGAATGCGGCAAAGAGTGATGATTGCCATGGCTCTTAGTTGTAGCCCTCGTCTCCTGATCGCTGATGAGCCAACAACAGCCTTGGATGTGACAGTTCGGGCCCAAATCCTACAACTTCTGTCAGAATTTAAATCTTCCCAGCAGATGAGCATACTCTATATTTCTCATGATCTGGGAGTAGTCGCTGATATAGCAGATAATATTGCTGTGATGTATCTTAGTAGAGTCATTGAGATTACATCAAAGGAGAAATTATTCTCAGAACCTAAGCATCCATATACCTGTCTACTTATCGAAAGTATTTCTAAGATTGGCCTTTCCGAGGATCAGCGGCTCTCGACGATAGAAGGTAATGTGCCAATCCCCCTTAATCTAAAGCATGAATGTGGTTTTTTCTCTAGATGTCCAAAGAGAGTGGAAGGCCTCTGCAATAAAGCAATTCCTGAATTGAATAAAATTTCTGATGATCACAAAGTAAGTTGCTTTCTTTATAACTAGAAAAATGACTAGTAAAGTCTCTATGGCTGAAACAGAAAAGCTGTTGATGTCTGTGCGTAATTTAAAGAAACACCAATCCTATTGGTAGTAGTTTTTTTAAATCAAAAAATGAATATGTCAAAGCTGTTGATGGAATTGATCTGGATCTCTACTCAGGAAAAACACTGGGACTTGTTGGGGAAAGCGGCTGTGGCAAATCCACTTTTGGAAAATGTATTATTCGGGCAATCGAGCCTACTGCTGGAGAGATCAAAGTTTATCTCGATAAAGAGTATTCTATTCGAGAAATGAGAAAGAATGAATTTCGAACCTTTCGAAAAAATTTTCAGATTATCTTTCAGGATCCAAATTCATCGTTAGATCCCCAAATGACGATCAGAGATATCATTTCTGAGCCAATTAAAGCCAATTCAACTATTGGCAAAACCCAGATTGAAGAAAAGGTGAGGTACTTGATGGATATAGTTGGTTTGAATCCAAATCAACTGTATCGTTATCCACATACTTTTTCTGGAGGACAACGTCAAAGAATCGGGATTGCAAGAGCCTTGTCCAGCGATGCCAAAATCATTATCTGTGATGAAGCTGTTAGTGCGCTAGATGTATCTGTTCAAGCCCAAATCACAAATCTGCTAAAAGATTTACAAGAAAAGTTTAATCTGACACTATTGTTTATTTCTCACGATCTAGGTGTTGTTGAGCATCTGTCAGATTCTGTTGCTGTAATGTATCTTGGAAAGATTGTTGAAGCTGGCGCAAGTAAAAATGTCTTCAATAATCCACAACATCCTTATACAGAAGCTTTATTATCTGCGGTACCTAAGGGATTTTTAGCGAAAAACAAAGAAAAAATTATTTTGAAAGGTGAAATTGCAAGTACGGGAAACCTTCCAAGTGGCTGCACTTTTCATCCTCGTTGCATATATGCAAAAGATATTTGTACATCTAGCATACCTCCCGAAAATAAAGTATCAGTTAATCAACTGGTCTCTTGTCACTTCAATAACGAACATCAACTCCACGGTTTTGAATACTACACTTCAACTTAGCTCATATGAGACAGCAAATACTCTTTCTATACTTAGAAAATTCTTCTTTGGATTCAAAAGTGATCTCATGGGGATTTTGGGATGGTACAGGTAAGACTCAATCTTATGCAGGAGATTCTGATTCACCGCCATATGAGACAGGGTTCGATGCTATGCTTGATGGATGGTTTTTGATTCAAGCTTCACCACTTTTAACTGCCGCTAGCGGTAACGAATACAAGACTAGTTTTTTCCAAAATGAATTTATTTTTGAAAAGAAGGTATTAGGAAATGATTGATACACTTAATTTACTTACAACATCTCAAATGGCTGAATTTGCAGCTAAAGGCTGTTTACGATTTGACGGACTAATTGATAATGATCTTAATCAAGAATTTCTAGATTTGTTTGCTGCAGATATTGGTTCTGATGATAGATATGTCAATAGAGCTATTCCAAATTGTAAACCAGGTACCTATTTGTCGAAAGCATTTTCCCAGAATCATCCCCTTAGTAAGATTTTGGCTCAACCTGTTGTTGCAGGTGCAATGAAAAGTCTTATGGGAGAGAATCCAATTTTTGATCATCATCATGTTCACATGACTTTCCCAAATAGAAGTCGCGTACAAACCAATCATCAGGATTCGACGATTGATCTGAGATCAAAAAATTTTGACATTCAGATGATTTATTTTCCACACGAAGTAAATGATAAAATGGGTGGAACTCGTTACATTCCCGGGACTCACCTTAGAACTGTGCATGAATCACAGATTGCTCGATATCAAAATATTCGCGGTCAGATCCGTGTAGCCTGCACTGCTGGTACCATTATTTTTTTCCATCACGGGATCTGGCATGGTGGTGGGAAGAATATGGGTGAAACTCCAAGAATTATGTATAAACTTCGAGTACAACCATCTGGATCTCAATCCCTTCAGTGGGATACCAGCGATCTAACGAAAGACCGAATTAAGAGTTGGCAAAGGCCAATTTTCCACGCTTTTGGTCAAACTAAAGAGGATGATGTACCCTCAAAACTGATGTCTTGTGAACCGTGGTTTGATAACACCAGTCGACTTGAATACATGAATAGAATCCGGTTCTGGCGAACATTACTTGATAATGCAGAAATTGATATAGATTATTGGTTGACTCGAGTGGAGAATGAACCGGCTAATATTAATCATTAATATCCGTTAACTTTTATTTAACCACTGTAGGTTTTTGAAATTAATTACACAATAAATCATATTATAGCACCGAAACATGTGCTTATGGAAAAGTTGATTCTGTTGAACTCAATTCAAATAGCTGAATTTGCAGCTAAAGGCTGTCTTCTCTTTGATGGTTTGATTGACGACGCATTAAATAGAGAGTTTTTAGACTTATTTCCTGTTGAAATTGGATCAAACGACAAGCATGTCAATAAGCTCATTCCTAATTGTAGGCCTGGAGAGTTGTTACCAAATGCATTTCCAATCAATCATCCAATCAGTAAAATACTCGATGATCCTGTTGTAGCTGGAACCCTGAAAAGCCTGATGGGAACTAATCCCATCTTTGATCATCACCATGCGCACTTGACCTTTCCTAATAGAAGTCGTGTACAAACTAACCATCAGGATTCAACGATTGACTTGAGGTCAAAAAACTTTGACATTCAAATTATTTATTTTCTCCATGAAGTCACTGTAGAAACGGGGGGAACACGCTATGTTCCAGGAACCCATCTACGAATAATTAATCAATCACAGATTGCAAGATACCAAAATACC
>AGAU01000227.1 GCA_000224765.2 SAR324 cluster bacterium JCVI-SC AAA005
ATAAGGGTTATTTGAAAGCAGTGAATGATGTTTCTTTTGATTTATCAAAAGGTGAATCTCTCGGAATTGTAGGCGAGTCTGGTTCAGGCAAAACAACTCTTGGAAGATGTCTAATACGAGGTATCAAACCGTCTGACGGTTCCGTTCTTTTTCAGACGGCTAATGGAATAATGGATCTTTCTTCAGCCGATGATCGTCATATGAGAAATGTACGGAAACATTTTCATATGATTTTCCAAGATCCCTATTCTTCGCTTAACCCGACAATGACGGTGTTAGAACTTGTTAAAGAGCCATTAATTTACAATGGTATTGCAACGGGTGAACGTGCCAATGAATTGGTATTCAGTATACTTGAAGAGGTAGGTCTCGAAAAAAAA
>AGAU01000226.1 GCA_000224765.2 SAR324 cluster bacterium JCVI-SC AAA005
ACCCTTATACCCAAGCACTAATTAAATCTATTCCAAGGATTGATAAAGCCAATCAAAAGTTAGATCCTATTCAAGGAACTGTACCAGTTCCAATTAATCTTCCTTGGCAATGTAGCTTTTACAATAGATGTGAATTTGCAACTCCAAAGTGCTCTAACTCGGTTCCGAGTTTACAGGGATCTGATTATCACAAAGTAAGTTGTTTCTTACACAGTAGTTTAGAAGAGAAGGATGATGAATGGAGTAGAATATAATTTACTTGAAGTTCGAAATCTCGTGAAATCTTTTGCTGTTTCTAGAGGTATGTTCGGAAGGAATAAGGGTTATTTGAAAGCAGTGAATGATGTTTCTTTTGATAAATCAAAAGGTG
>AGAU01000225.1 GCA_000224765.2 SAR324 cluster bacterium JCVI-SC AAA005
TAGGAATCTCAACCTCCGCTGGTCCCTTGGCCAATTCTTTTCTCTTCAGATGTTCAGCATAAGCTCTGAGAAATAACGAAGTCGCCAAGCCTACAAAGTACGATAGAAATGCCACTCCGAATCCGACGGCCATGCTCCGCTCATTGAATTGACCCCAGAACACTAGAATTGCTCCAATAGCAGCCGCTAACTCTCCAACATCCTTGGCAATGTGGGAAGCCTCCTCATAGACCTTGATTCGATCCCCTTTCCTTGTGTAGACAACAAAAAAAGTGATACCCCAAATAAATAGAAATGTTGGAATATCCAAAAGAATCGCAATTTTGGGAACTGTAATACTGATTGATCCATCACCACAGCTAAAGGCGCCCTGAACATCGTCAATTGGAGTGAAACTATCATCGCTAGCATTCCCTTCGTAGTTGTAGACCTCTTCACAGACTCCACTGATGACATCCCATTTAAACACCCCGTCCATTGGGTCAAAGAATAGTGCCAAAAAAATTAGCAGGGCAATTCCTCCAAATCGTATTTTGA
>AGAU01000224.1 GCA_000224765.2 SAR324 cluster bacterium JCVI-SC AAA005
TGTATTAGTGCTCAACTTATTTTTATGGTGAAACTTTAGGGGGCTTTGTCATCGGCTCAACACTTCTCTAGGTAACTGATCTGATGTTTTTGAGATCGCTTGAATCGACAATGAAACTTGCCGGGAAAAGATAAGGCAGAGTTGAACTATGAGGAGATGCTGAATTCTTTGGAGTTAGCCAGTTAGTTGATTGAGTTCAGTAAACTGAGAGCAAGTTTCAAAGGCCTTCAATGATAAGACTAGTTGAAGTCGCGTTATCGATTCGAATTTTCTTCAGTGCCTGATACTCTTCACAATTATACCAGTTCATTGCAGATTCCTTATCGGGGAATTTTACCAATACCATCCTGGTGGGTTCCCACAATTCGTTCTCAAGCACATTGATTTCCCCACCTCTGGACAGATACTCACCACCGTAACTTTCTATCAATGGTTTGACCTTCTCCTTGTATTTTCCATAAGCCCCAACATCATCGATTTTCACATCCACTACTAGATAAACAGG
>AGAU01000223.1 GCA_000224765.2 SAR324 cluster bacterium JCVI-SC AAA005
GGGGGTGGAGCTACAGAGACAGGCATTCAAAAACAGTCTATTTTTATTGTAGATGACGATAACAATTCCTCTACTTCACTGAGTTATACAGGAGAATTTATCAGCAGTGGTTTAGACTATAACTGTGCAGTGCTTGATAATGGTTCTGCTATGTGTTGGGGAGATAACAATCATGGCAAGCTTGGTGATAACACAACACAGCGAAGAAACACACCAACCAAAGTTGTTGGGCTCGATAATGTTTCAAGTATTAGTGCTGGAAAGAGTCACACCTGTGCTGTGCTCAATAATGGATCAGCCATGTGTTGGGGGAGAAATGAATACAGCAAACTAGGTGACAGTACAAATGTTGATAATAGAACTCTGCCTGCTCTGGTGAGTGGAGCTAGTAACGTAAAAGGTATCAGTGTCGGAGATGATCATACCTGTGCTATGCTCGACAATGGTTCCGCTGTGTGTTGGGGAGGAAATGCCTACGGTCAACTTGGAATTGGCAACACAGATAATAAGTCGTTGCCCACTCTTGTAAGTGGCCTCAACAGTGACAATGTCACAAGTATTAGTTCTGGAGGCAAGCATAGCTGTGCTTTGTTGCGTAACAGAACAATTAAGTGCTGGGGCGAAAATTACTATGGTCAACTTGGAGATAATACAACAACGGATAATTTATCAGCAACTTTAGTTGTTGGGATTACTAACGTAACCAAAATCAGTACAGGAGGAGCTCACACCTGTGCGATTCTAGACAATCAATCTATTGCCTGTTGGGGTAAAAATAGCAGCGGACAGTTAGGTATTGGAAATACTGATAACAGATCTGAACCTAATATTATACCTTCCCTTAATAATGTAACCAACATTAGCGCTGGTAAAGACCATACCTGTGTTACTTTTGGTAATGGACAAGCAAAGTGCTGGGGCGAAAATTACTATGGTCAGTTGGGGAGTGCTCTCAGTGGAAACAGCAGTCAAAATGAACACTCATATAACAGTGGCACGGACAACAGTACTCCAGTCCTAGTAAGTGGATTGACCAATGTTAAAGGCATAAGTGCTGGAGGCTATCAAACCTGTGCAACCTTTGACAACGGCACCGCTAAGTGTTGGGGGCGTAACTCAGAAGGACAATTGGGTGTAGGAAGCCAATATGACAACTCTTCTGTCCCTGTTGTTGTTGATAATCTGACAAATATCCGCCTACAACCGAAAGCAAGTTCATTGTCTTCGAGTATTGGCGAAACTCTCAGTGTTGGGGAAAATCATTCCTGCGCTGCTATGGACAACGGATCTACAATGTGCTGGGGATACAA
>AGAU01000222.1 GCA_000224765.2 SAR324 cluster bacterium JCVI-SC AAA005
AGCCACCAACCGCTATATGCTGTGGAAATGACAAAATGGCAATGAATGTCTACATGCAACTACAGCAGTGGGACATCTCCGTTCCGGAACAGATTTCGATCATAGGATTTGATGATTACACCCTGATCTCTGAACTGCTAAATCCAAGACTGACGACTGTTAAGCTACCATATGCAGAGATCGGCGAAAGCGCTGCCACGTTGTTAATTGAGCAAATTAAAGGAGCCGTAGGGGCAAAAGAGCCAACTAAGATGATCAAACAACTAATTGGACCAATTATATGGCGTCATTCCGTTAAGGACTTTCTTTAGAAGAGTGCTTTTCGGCTTATTTAATTCACATAAATTACAAGGGGAAGCAAAGAAATTTAAATGAGGAACAGACGATGAAGCAGTCTAATCTGAGTATAGAACAGTGTTTAAAAACTGAATACATTCAATATATGAGGGCAACATGCTGAAAGCATTATTCAAAGCGGTGTTGGCGGCTAGCATAGTTCTAACGTCTTCGGTCAATGTGTCGGGCAAAGAATA
>AGAU01000221.1 GCA_000224765.2 SAR324 cluster bacterium JCVI-SC AAA005
CCTCTAGTGGAATTCAATCACCCGGTGTCTGGGAAAATGGAAGTCTGCAGTTTTGAGAAGAACTAATTCTGAGACTGTGAACATCTGAAGTTAAATATAGTCAAAAACTAAACTTCCTTGCCAACTCCGCTGCATCTTCATCCTCCACTCCCAGATACGAACTGGTTGCTGTCACACTCTGATGCCCCAACAGTCTTCTGACTGCTTCTACATTGGAAGTCTTCTTGTAGAGAACCGATGCCTTGGTCTTTCTCATCGAGTGACTGGAGTATCCTGAGACATCTTCGATTCCCAATTCTCTCATCCATCCCTTGATGATTCTCTGGTATTGCTGAGTCGTGATTGCTTTGCGTGTGTAATGAGACTTCTGACCCTTAAAGACAAAGTCATTCTGATTACGATTCTGTAGGTGATCCTCAATCACTTTGCGTGAATAGGGACTCAGAGGAATCTCCAGAGTGGTTTTACCGGTCTTCTTCTGTCTCACCTGAACACTTTCCTTTGCGATTCCTGATTCCGTCATTACATCGGAGACTTGGAGTCGAAGTAAATCTGATGCTCTCAACATCAAGTCTACTGATAGGTTGAGAAGAAGAGAATGCAGAGGAGAATCGGAAGTGAGTTTACGAAGAGTTTTGACCTGAGACTCATTGAGAGGTTTCTTGCCCATGGAGTACTCTTGGAGATAAATGTTCTAAAATCATTCAGAAATATAACTAAGAACATAATATGCTCTCTAATGTATCGTGTCAAGTTCTAGAGTCAGATTTTAT
>AGAU01000220.1 GCA_000224765.2 SAR324 cluster bacterium JCVI-SC AAA005
CCCCCCACACGACTTTCCAGAAACCGATAGAGGTCCATTGCTTCATTATAGAAACCTAATTTCTGATGCGCATGGGCGATCTGGAATAGTGTCGTATCAAATCGGAAATTGAGTAGGTACTTGGCCTGGTAATCCCGATAGATCGTTACTACACCCAGATCATCCTGGCGTTGGTAAGCACGATCGACTAACCCCTTCAAGTTCTCATCGATATTCTCCTGTATGATGTTGCGGCGCACATAGACACTCTGAGGGTATTCCTCCATGAAGCCCTCCAGCGCAGCAATCGCTTCCCGGTACGCTCCGTAGAGTGTGAGAGTCAGCCCCTTGCGCAATTTTGCTTCTTCAACCTGTGGAGAATCCGGATAAAGCGTAATGATTTCATCATAGGTTCTCAGTGCTTGGCGATATTCATCAGAGTAAGGTCGCTCCGCCTGGATGTTAGCAATGCGAAGCTTGCCCATCAGAGCTATCTCCAATGAATAGCTTCTAATAGCATTGCTGTAAGCAGCAATCGCCTCATCTTCCTTACCCTCATCCCTAAGAAAATCACCTAACCGCAGTGCGACAAATTTTGAGAAGTCTGCTTCTGGATAGCGATCAAGAAGTAGTTGGAAGATTTCTCGCGCCACATCGTAATCGGCATTTTCGTAATAAGTTTCTCCCATATGGAAGAGCAACATTGGGTCTTCCTGAACATATACACTGTCAAGTGATCGGGCCCGATCAAAAAAATCTCTGGCTTCGGAAAATTTTTGTTGTTGGTAATAGGCCTGCGCTATCTTGTAGTAAGCAATATGAATGAACTTTGGGTTCGGCATCGCCTTGAGGTATTCCTCAAACTGTAAAATTGCCTGGCCCCATTCTCGTCGAGCAATCTGATTCAATGCTTGCCAGAACGAGGATTCCTGAGCTTCGTAGGATGAAGGGAAGTCTCTTCGTAGAAGTTCGTAGCTGTTGTTCGCCTCTTGGCTGAAGCGCATCTGCTGGTAACTTCGACCAATGCGGAACTGGGCATGCGGAATCAAGTCCTTCACAATTTCTGTTGAATTCGACACCCTGATAGCAGTTGTATAGTCATCAATCGCTTGATGATAGTTTCTTCCTCGTCGCCTTTCCAATTGGGTGTATTTTGTGTCAGCAATTCTAAACAAAGACTGAATAGCTAATGGGTTCCACTCGTCTTCAAATTCACCAACGCCGTTTTTCCCCGCTGCATACGCCTTCTGAAATTGCTCAATCGCCAAGTCGTATTCACTTTTTCGGAAATGATTCTCACCTTGTTGATAAGCCACTCTTATCTCTGCATTGCGAACACGTTTTTCCCGATCTAATTTGGCAACTTCATCAGGCGTCAATGAAGCATCCTCCTCCTCAATGGCAATGTCCTGAAAAACAGGCTGACCATAGATTCGAATCACCCAACGCGCAGGATCTGAGAACTCATCTTTTTCAAGCCTGAAATCTTTAGCAATCTGCCCCAAAGTGACAAATACCTGATTAGGATCAGTGGTCAATTCATCGACTCTTACACGACCATCTTCATAAGGTGTCAGGGTAAACGCGTCTCCGGGGCTGTATCCGCGAACCGTAACCGAACCGTTCGGTCCTGAGAATTTTCCAAAACAAACAGGCGAGGCGGACTAGTAAACGAGAAAGTCAGACTCGTGAAATCCGGGTTACTATCGTCGTATTCCAAAGCTTCCAAGGCAATGGTAGCTGGCTCTGGATCTGGCGGGAGCGTAACAGGAGGTAGTTGGATTAGTGGACGGAATCGGAAGACCAGTTGTCCAGGGTTACTGCCTGGTACCATGTCAAAAATTAAATTATCCTTACGAAGCTTGAATTGAGCCCAAGTATCGGGCTCCATATCCAAAAACCTTATTCCTTCAACTTGAGGATCATTGAACAATCGATCACGACGTCCATCCACAAAGGCCGCCCTGGTGTTGCGAAACTTGACAACCAAGGTACGAGCTTTGAGATTTTCATTGAGCTCATAGATCGGCTTACCACTGGTTTGTAGAGTGATACTAACTTGTTCACCTTTGCGCAGTAGTTCCCCCCAGAGATACTCATTGGTTCTTCCTGAGCATTCACGCCCATTGAGAACAGTATCTGGATCCCAGTAATCAACCAACATATGGTTTGGTATTTGGCCTTCATCGGCTCATATTGTATCTAATACTCAGAAAATTTGATGCAGAGGCCATTGGTCAAGAATTTCTGGATATATCCAATGTACTATTAATCCACCCAGGCATAAAAATGGTGCGAAAGGCACAGGTGTTTCTCGCCAATTCTGGCCATTCTTCAGCAGCCATAACCCCCC
>AGAU01000219.1 GCA_000224765.2 SAR324 cluster bacterium JCVI-SC AAA005
TATTGATGGCCCAATGGGACCAAATTTTGGGATAGGTGCTATGAACAATAATATCTCGAAGATAGACCTTGAATTAACTGGTGGTCAGGCTCCCTACGAGAGAAAACTCTGATATCCTTTCTGCATTGTAGTAGACACCCCTACTGCAATGCGGCTTCTTTTCTATCAGCCCTACCTCTTGCTTCCTTCTTTCACCCGCATCACCTCACGAATGATTCCCACACACTAATGTATAGATCTACGCTGATTCTTTAGCTAGCGATGGTTCTTATGACGTCGACTTAACTTAAGGTACAGGCAAATACGCTGAATACGTAGGCGTGAAATTAACTGGAAGTTTTGTTGGACAAGTTGCCAGTGGCGAAGGTGTCTAACATGTTAAGCCTCATGAATAACTAACTCAAAAAATTGCTCTCGAGATCCAACCGAATTGAATCCCACCTTCCTCCATGCCTTCCCACTGACTGATTTGTGATCCGTTTATTTGCTACTTTTTTCTGTTTTGATCGCAATTTTCCAGATAGATTACCGTAAATAATCGGAATTCAAACCAGAGCAGCGGAATAAATCCAGTGGTCTTTTGTGTTTGACCAGACTAATTTCTCAGCTTGTCCTATAGACAAATCGAAATATTTGTAAGTGAGTTCAAAATATAAATTTACATTGATACGGAAGATGAAATCTCTAACTTTGGTAATGGCACTTTCCGGGTTTATTTTTGTTGCTGGTTCATCAGATCTGTTTGCTTGCCATTATGGATCTGGATATGGATCAATGTATGGCAATACTGGTCATTTTACAGATGGAATGAGAGGTCAAAAAAAATATAAGAATGTTTTCGGAATAACTATAGAAGCAGGGCTTTCCACTACAATCGCTCCGACAGAAATGTCTGCTACTTCAACTGATTGTAGATGGATGCTAGCGAGAATCGAACAATTCTTTGATGCCTCATATCCACAAATCGCTGAAGAAAGTGCACAGGGTCAAGGTCCACACTTGGAAGCACTTGCCGCACTAGTTGGTTGTAATGCCCAACAAACGATGCTTCTTGAAAAAGCAATACAGCAAAACTATCACAGTGTATTTGCCAAAGAAGACATCAATCACTCAATCAATGAATTTTACATGGTAGTCAACAGTGATAATCAACTAGCTGCTTGTTGGCCCAAGTCATAAGGTATTTTCCAACTGCTATTCTCAACCAGTGATCACTAAAATATCTGAAATTTTTTTTTTATAAGATGAATGATTTGGTAACAATTGGGGAGGTAGTTTTAACTCTTGGTAAATAAATCTCGTCTAGTTCAGGTATTTACTCGGGTTGGAGGGTTTTACTGAATGTTTACTTTCGCCAAAGATACATTAGATCGGCTATCGATACGTCATAACGATAGTCAGTGCTGATTATAAAGATCTTTGAATCGGAAGGTCGCTTGTAGTAGACTGTACATAAATTTTTTGTAAAACTTACATAAGATAATTTGCTATGGCGAATACATTTCATTTGGCTATACCAGCTGGCGTCCTAGAAACTTCCGTTGCCTTTTACCGTGACGTACTTGGTTGCTCAACCGGCAATAGCGAAACCGGTCGTTGGGTGGATATTAATTTTTGGGGTAACGAGCTGACCCTTCACCAAAGTCAGGAAAGCCTGCCAAACGTCAGTCATGATGTTGATATGGGCACAGTTATGGTGCCGCATTTTGGAGTCCATCTCGAGCAAGCTGATTTTGATACTGTCAAAGCACGCCTAGAAGCGAAAGGCATTGACTTCATTGATCCGCCATATCGACGTTTTAAGGGAAATGAATTTGAACAGGAAACTTTTTTTATCAAAGATCCAAACGGCAACGTCATGGAAATTAAAACCATGGTGAACCCAGAAGTACTATTTAAAGTCGTCGACGGATGTCAGTCAGCTGCAATTACTTAGGGACAAATGTGAAAAGTATACATTAGGGCAGTGATTCGACTCATTATCTGGGACTTCGCTTGACTACTGAACATTAGAGGTCCATTATCCGACCCGGGAGACCAAAGCGATACGCTAACATTCAGCTGAATGAGTATGCGATCAGCTAGCACTAGCCAAACTGAACAAGGTCTGCCATTCACTGATACCAAAAATATGTTCAGTGAATTTCATGATTAGTACGGAGACTTTTCCCACATTTTATTTCTCTGTACTACTTCTTGAACGCACTACGGGAAGCTCACTGACTCGAGCTTCCCATCTACTAGCTGCTAATATCCCCTCGTTCGTTGTAGTCGTTTAACCGCTGTTACTGCTCGTATCCGATGCAGAGCATCCATCGCACTCGATACTTGTAGTTCCATAGTCAGTAATATAGTACTGCAAATGAATCGGCTGCCCGTAACAGGTACTCGATCAATTTGGTTTTCAGTGCCGGTAGATAGTCCGCAAAATCCATAGCATCTGTGCTGCGGGCAAATCGCCGTTCCGATCGACTCCAACGCAAATCATAGGTGCGTTTCTTGCGGCTGCTTCCTAACACGCACACCCGATAGCTCAGCCAACCGTTGGAATCTTGGCTGCTTTGCATTAGTGCCCAATGGGTATTGGTATCTCTATCGTAGATATGAGCATTCACCTGCCAGGATGAGTACTCGGCCTCTAAAAGATGAACTTTATTCTGCATCAGAACTCCTGATTATGGTGGACACGTATCGGCTCTATTATTTTTAATTAGTTAATTAGCGTCGTCACGATCTTGCGCGTGCGTATCGTCAACTGGTGGCTGTGTAGAATCCATCTGCTCTTCGCTCGTCTTTTTTTTTATTGCTGTTAGAAAAGCTAATGATGGTGAAGGTACTTCCAACTGCGCACTCCACTTCTCGTTAAGCATTTTAGGATTCAACCGACCGGCTACCCAGCTCCGCGCCTGGAAAGTAACAGTACCGTCACGAGCATCCAACTCTCCGGTCTCTACCTCATGAGCGATTCTCTCGATTGCTTCGAGGTGTAGTATTCCTCTAGCTTCAAGCGACTCCAGATATCGCTTACGACGTTCCTCATCAGTATTCAAATACTTCGAGAGCGCCTGTTTGGACTTTGCGTAACTCTGTGCGATCTGCGCCAAACTTTCGCCGGCTGCGATGCGGTTACAGACTTCTTCGAGGTCCCAACGCTTGGGCAAGCGCTCAAGATTACGTTGGTCCACTAGTTCCTTTGATATAATTAATTCCTAGAATGTGTACTCATGTGCTCAATTTGCTTTCTACCCCAGTAAACATCTAGACTAGCCGCGAGTACACTCCCAGTACTCGGTTTTATCCCAGTAATTATCTAGCGTTGCGGCCAAAAAGCGTACATGAGTACGGGGTTATGATATTGAATAATTAAATGCTCTACCTTCTTTGGTCTTCACTAACCAACCAGTGTCTTCGAGTGCCTTCAAAATATTCTCGACGTTATCGCCAACCGTTCTTCGTAAGTCTTGCTTGATCGCTTGCTGTGTTGCTCCCCCACCGCTGCGGCGTACCTTATCAAGAACACGACGTGCGTTCTCTTCTGTGTGATTCAGTGCCGCTGTCTGGTAAGTTCGCTTCATGCTTGCGACAAAGAATCTCATTACGATTATCGCATTCAGCGCTGTCTGTTCACTAAGCTCGGAAGCATCGGGGTCACGCTCGCTCAAGTAGTGCAGTGTCAACGCAACACGATATACGTAAGCTCGCAGTTTGTTGTATGCGGCAAAGGTCTGTTCGCTTCCTCGTCGAGCCTCCGACTTGAGGTGATGTACATATAGCTGCAAGTGGATCTGAGCGTGCTGGTTCATCAGGACTGAACACTTTTGATCGCGAATCTCAACTAGCTTGTTGAACAAAGAACTCAGCAGTACCTTGCCGTTGCTTACGGACATTAGTTCGTCAATCTCTTGCTGGCGCTCGATTTACGATAGTTCTTTACTGAGAAACAGATGATTGAATAGAAACCGCGCTACCAGTCCGTCAGACTTGTTTTCATCACTAATAATTTTTCGCAGTAAAGAGTCCTGGATTCCACCACTAACAGGTACAAAAATACTGGGAATGTACCGGTCATTTTCAGCTGTTGGATTATCGAAAGAGTGCCCATTCCAAAGCATTAATAATTTCTGGCGATCATTCCCTTTACCTTTGTACTGATTTAGGCCATCAAGCACGCTGAGTATCTCATCACTCAACAGCCCAATTCCAGCTGGGTTGTCCTCGTGAAGAGCACATAGACGTTCCATTGTCAGAGCAGTAGCAATCCAACGCTTACGAATTGGCTTCTTTGACTTTGGCTTCTCTTGATCTTCCCACTGATCAAGTTCTAGTTTGTAATGCTCCTGCCAATGTCTCTGCTGTTTCTCCAATTGTTGTCCGCCACGCATTCGGTTGAGCGGGGTCTTTCCTATTCCAGAAGCGCCAATACTTGCCAGCCAGAGTAAGGCCTTCTCTTGCCAATTATTTTTAATAACTAGCGTCTTGTGACCCCCAATAGCGAATCCTACGTTGCACAACAATTCACAAAAAGCGCTTTCATAATTCAGATCCAAACTTTCAGCAGCGAGTTCTAGATACTGTTCTAAATCAATAGAAAGAATACCCCGTTGTAAAGTTGGCAGAATATCTCCAACAACTGCTTCTACGTCAAAGTTAGGATCCTGAAAGACTAGATCGTTTGGTACTTCAACCAGTTCTTTCAGCCACTGATCGAGTTTCCCGTCTCTGAGCGCGTCATTCGCATCTTTCTTGGCCTCTGGGAGCATTAGCGCCTGACATGAACAATTACGTCGCAGTAACTCCTGACGTAATTTTGCGGCATCTGTCTCCCCGTTTTGATTCGGGTCGTCGTGGCCATCGTGATCCCTGATAATTCAGAACATTCGCCTCTTCGGGTAGGAACGCCGGTACGTTATGTAAATTACCCTTAGACTGGCAAACGAAGATGTGATGGTCCGGATAGTGGGTACGAATAGATAGCGCATCACGAAACCCTTCACAGACCAGGTACTTCAATGACTCACAATTCTCGGTACGAGGAGGCAAATAGCTTATTCGGCCAATTCCCTCGTCAGGACTACCGAGCTGCTTCTTTTCGGGATCAGCACTCTCCGGTAGCAGAACTCGAGCGACCTTGTCCGCAGATGTTGGCGCTTCAATAGCTGCCCGACTGGATTGTTCTGGAGTGAGCATCGGGACCACTAACGCGGGAGAACCCTTACCACTGGCAGTATTGTCGGTCACACAGCGCATGTATGAGCCTAAAAGATCATCGTAATTTTCAGTGACCAGTGCGCTGTCTTCTAGATATTTTTGAACTGCGGTCTTCGCTTTATCAGATTCTGGCTGTTTCCAGAGCGCTTGGGCTTGCGGAGTAGTGCTCGATCTAGACTTGGTTTGTTTCGACTGTGAGTGGGCAGTAGGACTCACCAACTGTGATAACGGATCGTTGGGTTGCGTGTCTACGTTAGGATTGTCAGACGGGAGTTTGGGACCAGTAGATCTTCGTTTTCTAGTTGAATTACCTTTCTGTGAGAAGTCTGGTAGTCCAGCGAGGCTTCTTGCTGCACCAAGCAGATCTCGCTCTTTAGCTACTTCAAAAAGCGTTTGGGGTACCCCACCTTTAAAAGACTTTACCCCGTTTAAGCCCAGAGTTCTGGCGTTATCATTAGGGTCACGAAAGTACTCTCCACTGCGCTTCCAACCAGAAAAGTCTGGGTGTTCTTGTATGACTGCTAGCAGAGATTCGTTAGGTATACGATCACGTGAATTGCTCTTACCGGTACTAGGATCAAAGAGAACTTTTTCTGCATTCTTCGACATTACTCGAGCTCCGTCCTGGAGTTCACAACCGCTACGACATGATTAGAAAAAGATGGTCTGACCTGGCGAGTACGTAAGAATCGTTTCTCACGTTGGTTTTTGGGCACAACAGTGGTAGATTAGTTCCTAGGTGCCAAACCACCTTCAGCCGTATATCACAGCGGTTGATTGATGATAAAAGCCCAGTAGTCTCCAACTTTCCACGGTAAAAGACTGCTGGGTTTTTTCGTTTTTAGCCTACCGTACTCGCCTCTGCTCTGGTGGCTTCTTTCAACTCTCTCTCGATCAGTCTGTCTACAAAACCGACCGCTCACCCCGAGGGATCTCAGCTTCCAGCTTATCCAGTAAATCGAGACGTATCGCAAAGCTCTTGACGACTCTCCGAATTGGTTGCTTGTCATTACTCATAAAAAGCCTTTCGTTGAAGTTGCGCCCAATTGACTTAATTGCAGGCTAGCGATGCTTCCGCGTGTTGTCAATTGGTAATTACTACTTAAACTACTGATTTTTAATTATATATATATTTTAAGTAAAATTTGAGAAGCGGATCTTGTAACCAACTTAGACACACTGGAGCATACCACGGATCATATAGAACCTAGCTAACGACAGTAGCGTTAGTCGGTAATTACAGCGTATTTGCTGGCTTCAGAGGGGTAGTGCGCGTTACATCACCAGTAGCGGGGAATTCTGGATGCGAGCAGTACTAAAGATTTTTTGTTTACAATTGCATTCAATAGCTTTACGCTATCTAGACCGTCTAGATGGATGGTATTTTGTTATGGATAACAATTCTACCTCATAGTTGTAGCCTCCCTTTCTTTACAGGAGTCTGCCAGGTCATTTGCTGGGATATGCAAACAGAAGACTTTGTAACTTCCGCTTCTTTACAGGGGTCTACCAGGACTGTTTCGCAATATTGCATAAATTGGTTTTTTATTATATAAACCATCTAGATGGGTGGTAATTTGTTATGGATAACAATTCTACCTCATAGTTGTAGCCCCCTCTTCTTTACGGGGGTCTGCCGGGCATCTCACTTTCAAGGAGACGCCTTACTAGTTGTAGCCTCCTCTTCTTTACGGGGGTCTGCCGGGAGTTTCGGTGCTACCCCAGTTTTTTAGTAGGCTAGGGGGGTAATTCACTCTCAAAAAATGAGAGTATCGGGCAGACTCTCGTAAACGAAGCACGGATTTATCTTCGGATTTATCCGCTACAACCAGACTAAGTTCTTCGAGAGCTACGTTATCGGCGAATAGATAGGCACTCCCGCGTGCGTGCCAGCGCGGGACACTGCGGTCAGTAGTTAAACAGAGACTTTGGAGGATGCTCAGTGCTGCTGATAGAAACCGTCGATAACATTGTCGAGGCATACTTTACGAGCGGGTAACGCTTCCTCAGAAGTCGCGCCCAATCGCTAGCTTTAAGGCTTACCAAATGTCACGAATACTGGTTGTTGATGCAAATCGCTTAGTACTGGCGCCCTGTACGCCAAGACGAGCTCGCTTACTACTATCCAGTGGTAAGGCTGCGGTACTGCGTCGATATCCTTTTACTATTATCCTCAAACATTCCTACCCCGCTGCTAGTCCGCGTCCTGTGCGTCTAAAAATAGATCCTGGCAGTAAAACCACCGGCATTGCCGTAGTGACAGAAGCTACGGGTGAAGTCGTCTGGGCGGCAGAGCTCCAGCACCGAGGTCAATTGATCAAGAATGCGCTGGAGACACGTCGATCTCTACGTAGTGGACGACGTAATCGGAAAACGCGCTATCGACCGCCCCGCTGGAATAATCGCAAGCGTACCGGCCCTCCTGTCCTATCCAGTGCCAATACCGTCATCCAGTTGGGTAAGTGGCTCGCTCCCTCACTACAGCACCGCATCGAGGTCACTATGACCTGGGTCCATCGCTTACGGCGCTATCTGCCAATCACAGCGATTTCACAGGAACTCATACGCTTTGATACGCAGAAGATTCAAAACCCGGAGATTAGTGGCGTGGAGTACCAGCAAGGCACGCTTTACGGTTACGAACTACGCGAGTATCTACTGGAAAAATGGCATCGAAAGTGTGGTTACTGTGGAGCTAAAAACACTCACCTGGAGGTTGATCATATTGTTCCGCGCAGTACTGTCAGTCATCGAGTCAGCAACCTGACGCTGTCTTGTAGAGACTGCAATGTAAAGAAAACGAATCGTCCTGTCGGAGAGTTCCTGGCAGATAAACCGGAGGTACTTGAGAAACTAAAGAAACAGGCCAAGGCTCCACTGAAGAACACTGTGGCCGTCAACTCGACCCGCTACTCTTTAGTTGAGCGCCTGAGGGCTACTGGGTTAGCTGTAGAAACTGCCAGTGGTGGGCTTACAAAGTTTAATCGTTCTGAGCAACAGATACCGAAAACATACTGGCTGGACGCAGCCTGTGTTGGTACCAGTACGCCGAAAGTGTTGCATTGGCAGCACGTCAGACCCCTCGCAATCGAAGCAATTGGTCACGGTAAACGGCAGGTCGTCGGTACAGACAAGTTCGGCTTCCCGAAGGGACAGCCGAAGTGTAAACCTACTCACCCCTATAAAACCGGCGATTTTATCAGTGCTGAGGTACCCAAGGGCATTCACGCTGGAGTCTACAGCCCCCGCAGAATTGTCTCTTTAACAGACGAGACCAGAGTCAGGATTAGG
>AGAU01000218.1 GCA_000224765.2 SAR324 cluster bacterium JCVI-SC AAA005
CAGCTATTTTCATGGATCTCTTGAAGAGGCAAAACAACTTGACTGGATAGAAGCTGACAAACCCATTTTGGATCTCCTTGAGACAAAATATCCACATATGCCTTCCTGATGAAACCATTTAACAAAATTCTTTTAATTGCTTAACAAATTATGAAATAAACAGAATTTCTTTAATTTTTATTTCTTAGACATTAATTAAATACTTGATTAGTAGGTTGTTTTCGTCAATCAAACTTGATCCTGAAGACCCCTTAAATATTTATTTAACAAATAATGATCTGAATATTGATTGTTTTCTCCAAGCTATATAAAGCAAGCATATTACTAAAATTGTTGCTTCAACGATCCCTCTTTGATCTAAAAATAAATTATACAAGAATATATTGATTACTATCGGAGAAGCTAAGATAATAGCGAGTGCGGTATATAAATTAAATAGAATCATACCGCCGATTACAAATTCAGAAATTTTTACAAGTGGAAACATATATCCGGTGGCATCTAATCCATTCATAAATAATGAACAAGGCTCGCACTCGAATTTCTGACCACCAGGAACAAAGTCAAAAAAGCCGTTCAGTCCTCCGACAATCATAAAGATTGATCCAAACAAAACTCTTGAGAGAATTTCAGCATACAGATGTTTATCACCAATTATTTTTTTATCATGAGCCAAAGAGTTATAAAGTATACCATATGTAATGCAAGCAAACACACCAGCAATAATATAAAATGCTGAACCTTCTTTGAGGTAGTCTATAAAACTACTCAGGACTGATGATGTAAAATAAGAATCATTCACAAAAACCTCTCAAAATGTATTAGGTAATAAAATTATTTAAGATAAAAAAATATTTATTTTATTTTATCAATTATATAATAATTCTGCGGTCAGAATATTAAACATTTACCTCCAAACTGATTGAACAATTACTTTCTGTTACACTATCAAGTCCCATACATTTTAAGCATACATCCTAGTATTTGAGAAATATTTTAAATTTGTGAAAAAATAATTCATGAATTCCTTAAAATAATTTCATTATGCATAAGTAAAGCTCAAGAATTGAATTTAGTCTAGTATAACTTGTTAAAAAA
>AGAU01000217.1 GCA_000224765.2 SAR324 cluster bacterium JCVI-SC AAA005
TGCCTGGTGCCGTGGCCAAAACCTCTGCTTTTGCACTTAACAATGTCACATTACAATTTGTCTTGAATTTAGCTGACAAAGGATTGAAAGAAGCTTCTTACGATAATTCGCATCTTCGTCAAGGATTAAATATCCATGCAGGAAAATTGACTTCCTTGGCTGTTGCAAAAGCTCAGAATAAGCAATTCATCCCGGTACTCGAAGCAATTTAGTTCCCCTCCAAAAAGAAATTTTTAAAGGATTTAGATCCGATTAGAGACAATTTGGGCAAACTACTGCTGAACACTATGCTGTCAAGCCTCAATACTATTTAGAGGCCTTTAGTAATTAGCTACACCTACTCAAGACTCGTTTAGTGGACAAACTGATTGGGTACTTGGAGTAAAACCTCTTCCCCACAGGCTCTCAAAGCCCTGCTGTTCAGCTAAATACACTGGTATATAGTTATCCCACTATTTTATACAAAACTTCCCTACGGCAATTCTGAGCATCTTAAAGGCTATGTTTGGTTTTGATTTCCTGCTGAGCCTACTTAATTTTCTTCAAGATAAAAATAATCCATTCATTATGGTAAGCGCTTTAGTTTCCTCCTCTGTTGCAAGGCCCTACATTAGCTACTGTAATTGAGAATAGTGACTTAGTTGCTAATACGATAATTAATTACAGAGGCCGCCCATACTTCCTAGCAAATTAAGGTAAATAATATATTTATTATTTGTGTGGTAGAACTGTTGTTATTTCAAATGGTATGGGGCAGTAGTCGGGGTTAGGTTTAATCCAGACAATTATGAAACTGAAGTACCAGTTGAATGATTTGAATTTTCTTTGTGTGTTTTGATGGCAATTCCAACTCCCGCAGCAATAATCACTAGCATACCAAGGATCGTCCATTGATCTGGAAGATGGTCAAAAAACAGCCAACTCAATAAAGCCGCCCATACAACGTGCACCCAATTGGCAGGTGCAACCAAAGAAGCTGGCGCGTACTTGTAGGCGACTGTCAGTAGGTAGTGAGCTGCAATAATGATTAATCCCAGCAGCGCTATCAAACTCAAATCGATTAAATTTGGAAAATATCCTTCCCAGGTAAATAGAGCAAACAAAAAGGAGCAGGGCACACTGATCAGAATGGTGTAAAAGAGCAAAGAATGACTAGTTTCTGTATTGGAGAGGACTCTTGTCATCAGATGAAAAATAGCTGTAAGTATCGCTGTCAGTAGGGCCAAGGTGACACCTAAAGTATCTAAACCTCCTCCTGGCCTCGCAACCATCAAAACTCCTACGAAACCTAATACGGCAAACCCCCAATTTATTGTGCTTACTTGCTCCCCCATCAGAAGGATGGCAAGGATCATGACTAAGATCGGAAACGAATACAGAATGGAAATCGTCTCACCCACGGGCATGAGCCGCAGAGCATGGCCTATCAATAGTGAACCTAGCACCAAGACAAGGCCTCTGCAAAGTACCAAGCGAGGGCGCTTAATTTGCCATAGCGTTCTACCCATTCGAGGCCAAAAGAAAGCTAAAATAAATAGCAGGCCTACCACAGAGCGAATGGCCATGATCAACTCGACTGGGTAACGTGTTGTTAAATATTTGATTAAAATGTCTCCTGAGGCAAAAAGGAAAACTGTTCCAATTACGATTGCAAACGCTATCAGAGGCCGATTTTCTGATTGGAGATAAGTGTCGGACATTAATTAGATTAGCCGGCGAGGAGATACAAAGGGAGGTAGGATTCAGTTTGCATTGAACCCCTTTGACAAGAATATTAATTACTTATTGGGCGCTTGGTAAGCAGAAACCACC
>AGAU01000216.1 GCA_000224765.2 SAR324 cluster bacterium JCVI-SC AAA005
GGGGGGGTATTCAGGGCTCATCGAGTATAACCATGATGCATCAACCTGTTTTCTGCCCCAGCTTGTTCTAAATGATACCAATTGCGGTTGAAATATTCTGGAGTTCGTTTTATGGACTCTCGAGGAGTGTACCTACTTTCCTTGTGCTGTTGCTTTAATTACGCGAAGTGGTGATGCTTGAATTCATCAGACACCTAAAGAATATGTGGGGTAAATTGGACATAAAGGAATTAATTGAAATCACATGACGCCAAGAAATTATTCAGGGGGAAATTGCCCAGCTTTTTGATAAATTTTATTATACTCATTTGATTTTCATTGGATTCTTTGTAGTTTTTCCAATCAACTCATTGGCGTGAATAACTATCTGACCCATCGATATGCTTAATAAACTTGGAATAAAGCTCATTCTAATATTTTCAATTGGGCTGATTGTTAGTTGTACTAAAAATAATGAAGTTGCTTATTCTCACAAAACTCTGGAAGGGAATGCAGTCCGCAACCATATTTTTAGAGATGGCTCCTTAGGTAGAATTTTGGTTTGTTCCTCAAATGAAAATCAACAAATTCAGATTTTGTTAAATTCAAGATTTGAGAGCACTTCCTGTGAAGAAGAAGTCTCTAACATTTGTGCACCCTTTGTAACAGAAGTTCTAGATTTTGACCTAGATCATTCAGCTAAGGCCGAGGTATACTATGTTAGATGCAAATGAGGGGTCTCAATATACTCAACTGGAAAGGTTTCTCTCTTGATCATCAAAGCCCGACAAAGAACCTCTAGTTTCTTCGGTATTTACATCAAAAGATATTCAATCTACTAAAATGGTGAGAAAGAACCAAAGATCCCCAACTTTTCCTCTATCACATCCCCTAATAGATTTTCATCCGAACCTAATTTTCTATTGAGGAGAATTCCAATGAATGTATCCGCAAATCTGCCCTTCAAACACCAACGATTCGTTGAAGAAAATTAGGTTGAAGGTAATGGTTCGCAGGCATCTCTTCAGGCAGTCTACTAGACCAAGCATCCGCTGAAATAGTTTACGGACTACTCAGAAATATCAGGGTTAAACGTAGCATTTAGGATGCTTAGAATGCTCGTAGAAAGAGGTTTCAAGAGCGGGTAGATTCGACTGTCTGACAGTACGTCAAACTACGTGAAGAAACAGCGAAGTGTTATACCGACAGGCAATGTGGCTTCTACAGTGGTTTTGGGTGTTCAATGATATTCGGAGTGCCCCTTTTTTGCGCCTTAATTCGATTTTGGAGGGATTAGAGGAAAACGGAGTAGCTAGCTGACTGATTCGACTGGCTCCCCAA
>AGAU01000215.1 GCA_000224765.2 SAR324 cluster bacterium JCVI-SC AAA005
CCTATCAATTTAGAGAAAAGGGGCCCAAAGGGAGCAAAATCATTTTTGAGACTGGTAAGGATGTCATTCCTGCTACGGTCAAGGAACAGCGCCTGTTTCACTAGAAATAGCGCAATAAAAAGAAATCTGAGGAAGTTAAATACGATGATGCAGCTTTTCAATGGCAAATAGAACCATATCTGAAAGCAGACAAAAAATTGCAATGAATTTTATAGTACTTGGCGAGCGTGAACAAAGTCATCCAGCATCCACTTGGACGGAATATCTTTGTTTGGTTAGTGTTGGGGATGTGCGCACAGGGCCAATCATCTGCCATCTAATCTGGAAAAGCATCTGCGTTCTCTTCTTGCTCTGCTGAACGAAGGCTATCCATGCGCCGTCACTTGCAACAACTACACGGCTCGACCGCTGGCCTATTAGATCTCAAAGAGAGGGATCATTTTGGTGTAAATGAATTCACCGGCACTCTTCGCGACGTGAATGTCTTTTACCCTTGGCCCCCGGCCTTTTCCAAGATCCACTATCAACCCCCTCTTAATCAATATCTTCAACGATTACCTGTTTGTTTCGATCTCGCTCCGCATCATATTTTGAGTCTAGTGTTCCTGCCGTGTTGACTGAAAGAACCACGGTTTTGGTAATGTTGCCGTCAGTAATCCCATCAGCAACCCCTGTGACCGTCACGGTCTGATTCACGCTCCAGTTAGCAGGAACAAACGTCAACTGCGAGGGAGACACGGTAAACTCACCAGTATCATCTGAGGTCAAGTCCAACTTGACCGTATCAGTTGGCCTTGTTGTTAAACGCACTGTCAGTGTGTCTGAACTACCTGTTTCACTGACTCTGGACTCGCTACCGTCTGCACCTCCATGCTGGAAACGCATACCTACCGTGTCATCATCAATAATTAGAACATTTGCCCTCTGGTCTCCATCCTCAGTGGCTTGAGACACCGATGAAATTCTTATGTTCGATGTTTCATTATCCTCATCAATTTCATCACCATAAATCGTAATCGTTGTTGTCCCTGTCGTAGCCCCTGAATTTATCACAATATTGGAGGCATTTAACACCCAGTCCCTACCCTCGCCAGCGGTACCGAATGTTGCAGCGGTTCCGTGGGTTGACAAGTTTACCGTTGCAGCTGATGTCATACTACGATCACCAAAGGCTGTGATTGTCACTGTCTGACTACCTGAATCATTTTCAGTAACGAAATTACTCGAAGCGTATAGCCCGATGTAAGGGCCAGTTGGATCTTGATCCGTCACTGTCACAGGAGCGGTCAAAGACAAACCATTCCAAGAGGCATCAGATGAAGAAGTAGTGATGTTCAGATTGACTGTTTGATCACCATCAGTGGTGTTGTCTTGTACACTATACACATACACATTGTGAGTAGTAGATCCTGCCCCACTGGACCAACTTGCAGTGTTTGCTTGAACTTCAAATTCTCCTGTGTCAGCACTAGTTACATTCAGGTAAACAGTATCTGATGGTGCTGACCCGTTCAGATAGATACTGATATAATCTCGACCAATGTAATCATTAGATCCGTCTATCTTAAAGAGAAACGAATCAAAACTACCTGCTGAACTCAAGCCATGAAAGGTTGTGTTGTAAAGACAGCTGCTGTCTTGCTTGAGAGCGTATAATGAACAATTGGTATTTCCATTAGTTGATCCAACTGCGTAGATCTGTCCCCCACTAGTGACAAGCATGTTTTCTGGGTAATCGAGTTTTCCAGTGGAACTGCCTGTTGCTTTCATCCACTGCTCATCTCCATTGGCATTGTACTTGGCAATCACAACATCTCCATCTGGAGTTGATTGCTGATACAGTCCTCGCAACTGACTGCTGCCAAACATCGTGTAAATGTTTCCACTACTATCGACTCCAAGACCTCTGAAATCACTAGTTGAATTATCCAAGACCTTTGACCAAGTTTTGTTACCAGATGACGCACTTCGTTTACTCAAGAAAATCCTGTCATTCCCAGCACTCGGATGAGTCTCTCCATCGAAAGGATTACTCTTGGTAAGACCACTGATAACAAAATATGAATTGTCATGGCCCATCGCAATGTAGGGCCGATGACTCTCTATCTCATAGGCTGTCCCACCAATAATTTTTGTCCATTGTCTAGCATGGCTACTGTTGTATTTCTGAACATAAACATCACGGCTTCCAAGATGAGTCTCCCCATCAATATTTCCTTCTGTATAGCCGTAGACAAAGTAGTCATCCGTGTCACTGTTGAAGACAAGATCAGCTCCACTGCTGAAGCCACTATTGAAGCCAGACTTCACAATTGCCACTTGATTGCCTGAAGTATCGTATCTGGCAACAAAAGCATCGACAGAACCCGTTAAGGCACCTCCCCATGCGCCCAAGGTCCTTCCAACTAAATATATGATGTCATCATATATTTTTATTCTATGAAGATAGTCGTCATTACCTGTTCCGATCTGCTTTGACCATTGTTTTGTTCCGCTGGAATTAAACTTAGAGATAAAAATATCGTAACCACCGAGAGTAGTTTGTGAGTCGTAGGCGGCTGTAGTATATCCAGCAATGTAAGCATTCTGAGAAGAGTCTGTAGCTACACCAACTACCACGTCGTAGGCAGTACTTCCCAGTTGCCTAGTCCATTGCTCTGTTCCTAGAGCATTGTACTTAACAAGTGCAGCATCAAAGTTTCCTGCATTACTTCCATTTAAAGAGCTTTTTGTAGCCAATCCTACATAAATATTACCCGAGCTATCTCTTGTTACTGCTTTACCTCTGTCATCATTGGAACCACCTTTCAGTTTCGTCCAGTCTTGTGCATATCTTCCATAGCCAGCTTCATTCGCTACAGTGTTTCCACCAGAGTGAGTGATTGTAATTGCATTTGAATTATCATCATCAACAGTTGTAACACTTAGATTTTGGGAGGAAACTGAGTCATAAACAGAATCTGCTGTAGAACCTGTATTGATAGATACAGTAATCGTGCTGGTCACATTGTCGTCATCGATGGAATCATCAACTCCTGTAACAGTTATGGTCTGGGCACTGTTCCAATTGCCCACATTAAAGGTCAGTGCAGAAGGAGAAACTGTGGCTTCGCCGGTATCACTGGAAGTGACTCCAAACACCACGTTGCCCGTGGGCTCAGAATTCAGAACTACCGTGAAGGTATCTGTTGAGCCTGCCTCACTAACAGAAGTTCCGCTTGTCTCAGTAATAGTGAAGCCTGCTGTGTCATCGTCAGTAGTCGTGACTGTTACCGTCTGAGAGGAAACAGAGTCATAAGTTGAATCTGCAGTCGATCCTGCGTTGATCGCAATGGTAGTGGTGCTATTTTGATTTCCGTCATCAATCGCATCATTGACACCTGTCACAGTTATGGTCTGGGCACTGTTCCAGTTGCCTGTTGTGAAAGTCAAAGTCGCAGGGGAAACCGTGGCTTCTCCCGTATCACCAGAAGTGACATTGAAGACCACATTGCCTGTTGGCTTTGAATTCAAGACTACTGTGAACGTATCGTTTGATCCCGCTTCGTTCACTGAAGTGCCGCTTGTTTCAGCAACTGTAAAACCAGCCGTATCATCATCAGTGATAGTGAGAGTGACACTTTGAGATCCATTTTCCATTGCCCCTTCACCTCCTGAAACTCCAGTAACATTTAGAACAATGGTTTCGTTGCTTTCATCAATTTGATCTCCAACCACTCCGACAGTAGCAGTTCCAGTAGTGGCTCCTGCTAATATTGTGATCGTTGAACTGCTGAGAGTGTAGTCAGCACTGGCAGTAGCAGTTCCTGAAGCTGTCAGTGTAACGGTTGTATCTACTGATGCAGTTCTACTTAAGGAGGCGGTAACAGTAGCATTCGTTGTCCCAGAATTCCCCTCGTTCACTGAGGCTGTTCCCGAGAGTGTTACAACGGGGGCAGATAATGTCGTTGCCGATACCACCGTTGAGTTGTCGCTGGTACCTGCAGAATTATTAGCTGCAACCTTGTAATGGTAAATTGTTGCTGGATTCCTGCCGGTGTGGGTGTAGGTAGTGCCAGAGACAGCAGGACTAATCGTATTGAAACTGGAATTATCAGTACTCCAATAGACCGTGTAGTTATTGGCACCGGTCATATTGTCCCAGGATAATGCCACCTGAAGATTGCCACCGGTTGCTGTCAAATTTGTTGGGATGTTTGGGCTAACGTTGTCGCACTCAGCGTAGGCCAGACACTTATCGACCACCTCTTCTGTTGTCAGTGATCTGCCGTAGATCTTGAATTCATCGATGTATCCTTTCCATCGAATATCTGTATTGCGATTGATGCCGATCTTTAATCTATCCCAAGTCGCTTTGGCTGTTTGTGTTCCAACAACAACGGCATCTCTGTAAAGAGTCCATTGATTGGCGTCTGTGTGGACAGCCGTAAGATAATACCACCGGCCATTTGTAATCGCGTTGGCGTCTGTAATGTTGTTTTGATTGAAGCCAGGGTCGGCACCACCGGTATTGTAAAATAACATTCGTAAATGATCTGAATCATCTACATCAATTTGATGGTTGCTGCTGCTCTGTGATCCACTGGAGTAGGCTGCAGAGAACTTTTTATTGTCCTCATCCCCATTGATCCACAAGGAAATTGTGAAATTGCCTGTCAGTGTAGGAATGTTGTTGTGGGTGAAGTTGTCATTGTAGGCATAGCCTGTAGTAGAGTCATAGTAAGCTGCATTTCCGTGGCCGCAGCCTCGAGCATACTTGATCGTGCCACCTGTATTGATCAGGTTGTACCTACCATCTCCATTAGCATTCTTGACATCGTTGAGATTATTGTTGAAGTCATAGTGTACCAAGAGATCCGTATCATTGTCTGTCTGCTCCGTGGTTGAGCAACCTACAGTGGGCTGACCGCTGACTTCTGTAGACAAGGCACTTGAGTTAGAGCCCTCTACGGCCTTCAGGCGATAGTAGTAGGTGGTACCCCCTGTCAAACCACCATGAATGTAGGAAGTGGTAGAACCACCTGAAATGTAAAAAGGCGAGTCAGATGCGCTCACTCCAGCTGAAGTACTGTAATAGAGTACATACCTGTTAGCACCTGGGATGACACTCCATGAGATTGTGTTCTTCTCATTTGAAGGGGTAACTGCGATTGAAGGAGTGGAGACGTCATCATCAATGATGTTGACTGTCTGCTGCTGTGTTCCATTCTCACTGGCTCCATCTCCACCAGAGACTGCTGAAATATCCACAACAATTGTTTCATTGTCATCATCAGTGGAATCATTGACCCCGGTCAGAGTGGCGGTTCCCGTCGTCGCACCAGCATTGATCGTGATGTTGTCCGATAGTGTGTAATCAGAGTTGATCGTCGCATTGCCACTGAGACTCAA
>AGAU01000214.1 GCA_000224765.2 SAR324 cluster bacterium JCVI-SC AAA005
AACTCTGCTCTTTGCACAAAATCGTGCAATCCGTCCAGTGAGTCTCCAGATTCCTAATGGGGAACAGATCGAACTCTATCAAGGTAGTTATGCACTGGTGATTGGAGTCAGTGACTATCAGGACAATGCATGGGCAGATCTTAGTAGTGTTTCTCAAGATGTGGATGCAGTTTCAGAAGCACTACAAGGACATGGGTTTGAAGTTACTCAAGTCCTTAATCCGACAGAGTCAGATCTGATTGATGCAATGGACGACTTCATTGATTCCCACGGATATGACAAGGACAACCGTCTTCTATTTTACTACGCAGGTCATGGTCACACAATTGAGCGAGATGGTCGAAAATTTGGTTATTTAGTACCTGTTGATGCACCTAGTCCTATTGACAATGAGAAGAATTTCTTTCGCAGAGCAATCAAGATGGAGAGGATTCTCTCCTGGGCAAAACAGATTGAATCCAAGCACGCACTCTTTCTATTCGACTCCTGTTTCTCCGGTTCAGTCTTGGAATCTCGGGCAATCACGATTCCTGAAGACATTTCTTATTCGACCAGCAAACCAGTTCGTCAATTCATCTCTGCAGGCAGTGCAAATCAGACCGTTCCAGCAGTCAGTGTGTTTCGTCCTACTTTCATCAGGGGAATCAACGGAGAGGCAGATCTTGACAAGGATGGGTATGTAACCGGGGTCGAGTTGGGAATGTATCTACAGAAGAGAGTTCCCTATTACGAATCAGGACAGACTCCTCAGTATGGCAAAATTCGCGATCCCTATCTGGATGAAGGGAACTTTGTCTTCTCTACGTTTTCACTGAAAGAAGTTGTTGGCACCAAGAAACCTTCTTTGAAGAGGATTCTTCCCCCAAAACAGAATCAAAATATAATTCAAGAATCAGAACCACTCGGACAAGTTTCTTATACTGGCACGCTCTACATCAGCGGAGATGCTTTCTTTAATGGAATTAGTTGGAGCAATATAAAG
>AGAU01000213.1 GCA_000224765.2 SAR324 cluster bacterium JCVI-SC AAA005
AACATCTGAAGAGAAAAGAATTGGCCAAGGGACCAGCGGAGGTTGAGATTCCTACTTCCTGAAAAAACAGTTCGTTGTGTAACTGTGCTGCCAAGAGTTACTGTCAGTTGACGGGCAGTTGAGGAAAGAAAAGTGGCGCTACTGGCAGTTGCTGTCAGTTGAAATGAATTATTTTAGAGAGGATGATCGAGGCCGCAAGTAGTTGAATTTACTTGAGAAGGTGTGGTGGCGGGGGCAGGATTTGAACCTGCGACCTTCGGGTTATGAGACCGAGAATGCAGTAGGGTACATACTTACTTAGAAGTGCCTCAGGATTGCTAAATCAGCTTGATTTCATTTACTAATTCAATTATACTTCTATCCCAAAAGTGG
>AGAU01000212.1 GCA_000224765.2 SAR324 cluster bacterium JCVI-SC AAA005
CAATTGTTCCGATGAAAGGTTGGTCACAAGCAGTGGAATATCATTGTTTCTCTAATCCCTCCTTGAACTTTATGGCTAATTTTTTAGGAATATAATGTCTGTTTTTTTCTGAGGAAAAAGCTTCGTCAAAAAACATTTTAGTTAAGTTTCGCAGAGGAGATCAGCCAGGAAGGCTGACTGTCAATGATTAAAAAATGATGTCTAGCCGAAGGAAAATTCTCAACTGTCTCTGCAAGTATCTGATGATTTGCTTTATAGAGTAGCCCCATAATTCTGGACAGTTAATTTGTGCGTGAAAACTACCCATAAGTCTAGCTAACACCATCAGTTTCGGCTAACAGAAATCAAAACAATAACAATGAGATATTCCATTTAGAAGTAGAACTCTGGCAGATGAGCCGTGCCAAGAACCATACTTTCTCGGCGGAGTTTCTCCCCCTGATTATGGATCTGGCTAATATTTTGAACCCCTAGCAGTTCCATGGAACGAATCAAATCTTCCTTTACCAATTCAAAGGCTCGACTGGTACCCATGTGACCACCAGCTCCAAGACCACCAGCGACCACTCTGCCTAAGCCCACAGCCTTGAGCCCATAGCTCAAACCAACAAGAACATCTAGGCCGCTTCTGACTCCTCCATCCATTGCACAATCCAGCTTAGATCCTGCTGCATGCAATTTAGGCATTGCCTCCGCTACAATTTGCAAAGAGGGAATTGCCTGACCCAATTGGCGACCACCGTGGTTGGAGAAAATTACTCCAGTTGCTCCTAATTCTTCTGCTTTCAGAGCGTCTTCAGCACAGTGAACACCTTTAACAATTAGTGGCTGGTCTCCCCATGCTTCTTTGACCCAAGGGAGATCACTCCAAGTTACAGCTGAAGAAGCAAGTTGCTCACCTATACCTGCATACGGCATCGGTTCTCCTCGCTCGTTTGTAACATTGACAAATGGTAGCATCCCACCATCATTGAAATGTCTCCATAACCACCCAGTTCGAGGAATCATTTGCGGAGCAAGCTTCACCTTGTGAATTGCGCGTGCTATCTTTCTTGGTCCAGAAAAAATAGAGCTGACTGCGTCCATGGGTTTCATCCGCGCATGCGCAATTCTATCCCCTGATACAGCAGTATCAATTGTCAGCACCAGTGCAGAAAATCCTGCATCTTTTGCTCGTTTAATACCCCTTTTGGCTGTTTCGACTCCCCCACATAGATAAAGTTGGAGCCACTTTGGACCACTTGAAGCTTCCGCTACTTTTTCCATGGGAGTCATTGAAAGAGTTGAAAGCGTAGTGGCTGTTCCAAATTCTCCAGCAACTTGAGAAACGACTGCGTCGCCCATTGGCCACAATGTACGGAGGCTTCCAACAGGAGCTGTAAAAAAAGGCACAGAAAGCTCCTGGCCAAATATTTTGGTCTTGGTCTCAATTTTTTTGTGTTTAATGGCACCAGAAGGCGCAAGCGTCACCTGTTGAAAAGCCAACACATTTGACTTCAGTGTGTTCAAGCTACCAGCGCCCCCAATAAAATATTCAGCAGCAATTGGAGGCACCTCCTTAAGCATTATTTGCCATAGGTCTGCTGTTGTCAGAGCGTCAGCAATTTCGTTCTCTCGAATCCTAAACATAGATATTACTCAAAAATAAATCTCAGAATAAGAATTTATTCTTTACAAAAAATTTAGCGTGGACTGTCAAAGAAACAAATTCTGGTATAACTTTCAACTCCCAATCGAATTGGATTAAGACATTTTGATTTTGATGATGTTTTAAATGAGACGCATCTAAAGTCGATTCTTGACTTTGTTCTGATCTTCACAGGCCAACTTAAACTATTCTATGGGTTCCTTTTCTATCTGAACCATCCTTTTGTGTAATTCTTTCATAAGAATATTACTCGTGAAGGGCTTCATTGTCTTCCATTGTTGACATTCCTTTCGAGCAGGATCGCAACCCAGACACCAATAATGTTGGTAAGAAATTTTCCTGCAGGAGTCAACCGTTTAAGTGAACCACGTGGGAAGGTGTATTTCCTCACCAACTTAGAACATGATCGTTTATTGAAAATAACAAGGCTGCCAACACTCCAACTCCATCTGGCAGTTGTGTTGTCACTGGCTACTGGCGCAAGTCATGACGCGATCGGGGAACTAAGCTGGAGGGACATCGATCACCACATTGTTGGTCAGAAAGAATTTTTTCCAGGTCACATCATGAGTCAGTAACTGAATCTCTGAAAACTGTAGGAAGCAGCATTAAAGTGAGTAGGAATTGAAGATTTCCGTTGGCACGACTTGCGGCGCTCCTGTGCCCGCTATAGGGTCGGTCCAGCAAGGACTGGACTTAAGACTGATAGCCGATTTACTAGGTCACGTCACCCTGCAGATATCGATGCACTTCTCCCATTTAGCCAAAGAAGAAGTCAAGATTATGACGAGCGCAGCGATGGAGCCCTAGAGTGTTAGGATACAACGAATTACCCTAAAATTATTCTCTCATTTACCATACTCATAGTGAGAGAAAAAGCGTCCTACCTATCTATCTTAAAATTCCAGAATGTACTTTCCTCCAAAGATAATTTGCAGGCGCAAAAACAAATTAATTTAATGAGTTTGTAATAGCGCAAGTGGTTTTCGCTTTAAAGTGCTGCAGGTAGCTATACTTGCTGTCATTAGACTTAGTGCTACTACACCCAACAGTGTGGCAATGTTGCTTGACCAGTTAATTGTCCAAAGGTTATCAAACATCACCCAAGAAATAACCCATGAAAAAAATAAACTAATCGTTAATCCTGAAACTGCTGCGGATAGAGCCAGTACACCAAACTCTACCTGCACAATTTGCATAACCATTGAAAATCTTGCCCCTAGGGTTTTAAGCAAATTTGTTTCCCAAACGCGGCTTTGAGCCTCCTGACGGGCTATTGAATAGAGAACTACGAGCCCAGCTAGAATTGCAAGATAAGCCATAAGATTGACAGCTATTGTAATTTTATCAATTACGCCAAATATTCTTTCTACCAATCTTGAGACATCTATCACTGATATATTTGGATAAATTTGGACAATTTTGTTTTGAAGACTTAATCTGTTCTCAATCGGAATATTTTTTATACTTCCTAAAAATACCTTGGGAGCATCTTCCAAAATTCCTTTTTGCATCAAAATAAAAAAAGCTGGCTGAAAAGACGTCCAAACTACTTTTCGTAAATTTCTGACCTCAGTCTTAATTGGAATACCTGCAACATCAAAAACAATTCGATCACCAACTTCTATTTCTCTCCAATCAGCCCATCTTTTTTCCAAAGAAATTTGTACTAGCTTGTCTTGTGATTGATCATAGCTACCTAACAAAGGGGATCCCTCAACTATATTATCTCCCAACTGATCAGTCGAAAGATAGGATAAGTTGTGAATTCTAGCCCTCAGCATCCGTTCCATGTCCCTGTCTCGTATTGCATCAAATCGATATTGTCCCTTATAAACTTGTCCATTGATTGTTGATAACCTGGCACGGACCATTGGCGAAAGATTTTCCAGCTTAAAACCCTGCTGAATAAGGAGATCTTCCAAACCCTGTACCTGGTCCTCTTGGATGTCAAAAACAAAAAAGGTGGGTACGCGGCTATTGTCAGGTCTCTCGATTTCTTCTGTAATACCTCTTTGAAGTTGGGGTATAAGATTGATAAGCAAGGTTCCAAGAGACATCGATAAAAAACATGAAATTGCAGCTATCCTGTTACGATTTAAGCTTCTAAGTGCTATCTTCAAAACAGGTCCCTGTCGGTTAGAAATGTAGCCACAAAATTTGAATAAGAACCCGGACCATATAGCCAGCAAAATCATAGCAACTGTGAATAAAATCAGGAAAAGCATTCCTCTGATCAAGCCTGCAACCCAAATGGCAAGTCCCCCATATATTAAAAGCCCAGGCAGGTAGCTCAATAAACTTAACTTCCAACTATTCCTTCCTTTGCTAAAGCTCCGGCTTTTGTCCCGGAGTAGAACAATCGGCTGAATATGACGAATCGATACCAACACTGGTAAACAGAAAATCAAACTTCCAATAGTCCCCAAAACTACAGCGACTCCCAGACTAGCCCATGGAATTTCTTTTTGGAAACCAATGGGAAGAAAATCAACGACTAAGAAGGGAAGTACTTGCAGCAAGGCTAGTGAAGCCAAAGTAGCAACAATTACAGCTATTGCGCCTAAAATTAAAATTTGAATTAACAATAGGAGATAGGTTGACTTCCGAAAAGCACCCAAACTCATCAGGATGGCAACTTCATGCAGGTGACTATGCAGGTATTCACGGAAAAGATAAGCTGCTCCAAGTCCCGCTAGAAAAAGTGCCACTAATGAAACTATACCAAGATAATCATTGAGGTACCCCAACGCTCGACCTACTTGTTGGCTAGCACTTATTGGTGTTTGTACACGGAGTGCGTAAGATTCTTCACCCAACTGATCAAGATCA
>AGAU01000211.1 GCA_000224765.2 SAR324 cluster bacterium JCVI-SC AAA005
GGACTAGGAACAGGAGAAAAAGTAAGAGAAGAGTCAAATGACGATGCATGAGACTACCTTGTCAAAAGTTGTGGATTCAAATCATTCGTCGTGATCGCACAACTATAATTTTTGTCAAAAATAGGAATCTGCAAACGTAGGGTTGAATGCAGCAGAGTTGGCGATGTAGTTCAGTCATTGGCAGTTTTGCAAAAAGTTGAGTTTTGTTGATCTGCAAAAATATGTTTTTAAAACTGTTGATCTCCATTTACCCATACACCAGGAGAGGCAAGTCCTATAGATGAG
>AGAU01000210.1 GCA_000224765.2 SAR324 cluster bacterium JCVI-SC AAA005
TAAAAAAACTAAAAGATAGAAAAATAAAGACATTTTTATTTCCATATACACTTGAAAACTGCAGCGATCAACTACTAAAACACACAAAGGAATTGGCAGAAGATTTAGGAATAAATATTAGAATGCATGCAGCTCAGTATAAAGATGACTTTCAAAGAAATTTTATACTTTCAAATAAAGATCCACTAAATAGACTAGATTCATTGGGTTTATTAAATAAACAATTGTTAATAACACATGCAATTTATCTATCTAGTGGAAAACCAAATGCAATGTTACATGATACCCATTTAAAAATATTGAAAGAAAATAAGGTAAATATCTGCCACTGCCCAAAAGTCTACCTAAGGAAAGGCTATGGACTTAACTCCCTGCAAAGGTTAATTAATGCGAAAGTAAATGTTGGAATTGGTACTGATACTTATCCTCAAGATATGCTTAACGAACTAACATGTGCAAGTTACCTAACAAAATTAAAAGATAGGTCATCCAAATCAGGAAATCCAAAAGACTTGTTCACCCTAGACACCATTGGAGGAGCAAAAGCATTAGGATGCAACAGAATTGGAAGAATAAAAAAAGATTCTTACGCTGATATGATTTTAATAGATATAAGCGGATTACAATCTGGGGTAATCGATGATCCAATCACAACACTAGTGATGAATTGTAATTCAACAAATATTGATACAGTAATTGTCAACGGAAAAATCCTAATGAAAGACAAAAAATTAGAAAATAGAGATGAAAATAACCTGATAGAAGAAGCATCGA
>AGAU01000209.1 GCA_000224765.2 SAR324 cluster bacterium JCVI-SC AAA005
TTTCAGGGGTGAGCCAGGTGAGCAAGCAACGATGTTCTTGAATGACCCGTCGGGGAATACACTAGAATTCAAAACTATGAAGAACACAAAAGATCTTTTCAGTGGATAGCGTTATTGGCGGCAAATGGAATTCATTCAAGTTATTCAAGCTCAAAAAGCTTGAAATATTAAAAGATAGGAAGCAACTAAGAATTTATTTGTCAA
>AGAU01000208.1 GCA_000224765.2 SAR324 cluster bacterium JCVI-SC AAA005
TGGAATTGAAGGTAAAACTGGCTGGTAAAGAGAAGGGAGAGTTGAACTATGAGGAGGTGTTGAATTCTTTGGAGTTAGCTGCTTGATTGAGTTCAGCACAGAATATTAACAGTACTCAGTAAATTATGAGTAGATAGGATCGGGATGGTGAAGTAAGTAATTTGAATGCCTACAGGGTTCCAAAGATCATCAGAGTAGAAAGCAGATAGATTTGTGCTAAATTCCGCTAGTGAACCTAATAATTGTCTTTGCGGAGTCAATAATTGAATTAGCCCCAGCTGAGCAATCAGAGGAGACCAAGCAGAATACGGGGATAGTGATCAATGTATACTTTTCTACTTAGTATACATTTAATAAATCCGGTAATCGCATTGATTATTTGATCTGCAGGGAACCCGATGGATTAGCACTCAAAACAGGGATCAATGTTACAAGCGCTCTGTTTCAATAATTTGGAGTAGCTTAGGAAGTTGAAGTAGGTTTCAGTTCATATTCAACATACTCTATGCCCATCATTTCACTCATTTCGATAAATGCAGGGTCAGACAGCATTTTCTTTTGTAATTCTCGATCAAAAACATCTGCACACATTATTGCAGTATGGTCATCAACTTTACCGATCATGACATCTTCCATGAACAATCCATCCTTTTCCGCTTCTTCATCCATCTCATGCTTCCATTCATCAAAAGTACATTTGTTAAATTTAAGAACAAACAAGTAATTTAGCTTTTCACCTCCCTGTCTGATTTCAGAAAATTGAACTCAACTTGAAAACAATTTTACATTGCTAGATATCAATAAATTTATAGCAAACAGGCAAACAAAGTTTATATATTAAGTTTTAATCACGGCCACAATCTATACTTTCTTTATTTGTAGACACTAAGTAAATCCCACTAACCTCAGAAAGCACCTGACCTAAAAGAAATTTGTTTAACAAGGTTTAAACTAGTTACCCAATTGTTACCAGATTTAATGGATCATAAGTAATATAAGGCAGATAATGAATTCTGAAACAGAAGTGCTTCACCATCTTGCACAGTCTTTTTATACATTCTTTAGAACTGGTGTTTTCAGATCAGAGCAAATTGACTTTGGAACAAGCTTACGAATGTCAACATTATTATCATCAGTTGCGCATTGCCGATGGTGACAGACCTATTGGATACAAAGTTGGTTGTACAAGTGCAGCGATTAGA
>AGAU01000207.1 GCA_000224765.2 SAR324 cluster bacterium JCVI-SC AAA005
ATTATTTTAGTATTATTAACCCCCAAGATAGCAATTCTTACAGAAACAAATTAGCATTCAGTGCCTCAAAGGACCTAATTGAATGGAAAATTATAAAATCTCTTTTAATCCATGAGGATCCCCACAAGCATGCTTTTCAATATATTGATTTTGAATTTGATGATAATGATATAATTTTTGTATCAAGAACAGCTTTCGATGATAACACGGGTGGTGCTGATAACGCCCACAATGCAAATTATTGTACTTTTCACAGGATTAATAACTTTATTAAGTACGTGGAAGACAACCTAACTTAACTCTTCAGAAAAGAAACAAGCTGAGTAATGATTATTTCCAAGATCTCTCAGCTCTGGTTTGTTCATGGAACAATATTCGGTAGCCTGACTACAACGAGGATGGAAATGGCAACCAGATGGAGGATTAGCAGGATTGGCTACTTCACCGGGTAGAATTTCAGGTTGGAAGTTTGAACCAGGGTTCGGCGGTGGTAAGGCAGAGAGAAGTGCCCTGGTATAGGGGTGCTGTGGCCTAGAGTAGATTTGATCTGTAGAGCCGGACTCAACAATCCTACCAACATACATCACAATTACTCGATCTGATATATGTTCAATAACACTTAAATTGTGAGAAATGAAAAGATAAGTTAAGTTCAATTCATCTTTTAATTCCTGCAAAAGATTCAGAATTTGAGCTTGAATAGAGACATCTAAGGCAGATACTGGTTCATCAGCAACAATTAGTCTAGGGTTAGTTGCTAAAGCTCGGGCAATTCCAATCCTTTGACGTTGGCCTCCACTAAAAGAATTAGGATACCGGTTCAAGTGAGAAATTTGTAATCCAACTTTTTGAATAAGGTATTTTACTCTATCCTCAATTTCTGTTTTCCTATACTGATGCATGACAAGTGGTTCGGAAATTATTTGATTCACTGTCATACGAGGAGATAATGAAGAGAAAGGATCTTGAAAGATCATGTTTATTTCTTTGCGTAA
>AGAU01000206.1 GCA_000224765.2 SAR324 cluster bacterium JCVI-SC AAA005
ATAGATTTCTGAGTTTGTTGATATTAATTTCCCTAATATCCTTTCATCCAACCAACTTTTAAGATTGCATACTTCCCTTCTAAATCGATGTACATAGCTTACTGAAACCTTCTGTTTTAAATTCTTTATTGTTTTCTCAAAATCAATTGCGTCATCTAAATTTAAACACATTGGTTTTTCAATTAGTACATGATTACCTTTATTCAAAAAATGAATCGAACATTCCTTAAGCATTGAATGGGGTAATGAAATCACTACTAAGCCATTAGTTTGATCAATTAATTCATAATTATTAACTTTTCTTATTTCATCTTTGCATTTAAGTTTCTTAAATATGGTTGGAT
>AGAU01000205.1 GCA_000224765.2 SAR324 cluster bacterium JCVI-SC AAA005
TAAATCAGCTTGATTTCATTTACTAATTCAATTATACTTCTATCCCAAAAGTGGCGTAATTTGTCTGAAGTCTTGGACGTATTAGGGAAACCGCACCAACAGCAAGCTGGAGAAATCGAGGACCCAAATTATGGATGCCAACTCGATTCCTCTGCATTGGCTGACCAATACCATGAAGTGGATTTAGTAGACCGGGAAGTGGAATCCATTCGTACGGTCAAACCCAAACATCCATACATTGGTTACATGCCGGTTCCAGATGAGATTCACTGGCCAGCACGAACCGTGGTTGCAACCCAGCTAAATCGGGAGACACTTGCGCTGGAGACAAAAAAATGCAGGTTTCGAAGGGCAACTGTTCGAGAATCAACCTTCAAGATGAGTTTGCAGATTGACCTTGTTGAGGAGCTGGGTTCGGATGAGCTTCTGTACTGTGTCAGAACTAGTGGATTAGAATACCGGATACACCGCCTAGGAGTCAGCGGACACAAGGTCGGTGATAGCATTGCGGTGTCTGTGATTTCGGAAAAACCCCACCTATACAGTAGCCAATCTGGCAAACGCTTCAATTGACGCCCTCAGCTAGTTTCATCCAAGATTGCTTAAAGAGCTTCCGGAATTCTGGAACTTTCCTCCGTCAAGTTCTGTTTGTAAAAAAAAGCCGAAGGCCTTTTCATTTCCTTCCTATCCCCAGAAAAAATACAAAAATTTGACTCAAAATCAGTCGAAGTACCTGAGAATTTGCTAGGCCTTTGAACGTCTTTGGGGTTGTATTTCATACTTTGAGGTTGTCTATTAACTAATTAAATTTGGTTTAATAGGTGTGAGTTTTGAGCAAAAAATTAACATCCCATTCCTGCAAAACTCTTAGGATGTAGAAACCTTGCGGTACCACCATTCCCCAAAAGTACCAATTGGAATTCTCATCTTAAACGGACAATCTAAAAAGAATCTGGGCTAATTTTTCATCTAAATTACTTGACGATTGGGTATCTGACAACAACCCTGTAAGCATCAGATAACTTTTACTCACTAACATTCAATTGCAGGTGATAATAACCATGGCCCGCTTTCATCGTTTACACTTAATTCTGCTGATATTTGTTTTATTGCTGTCCCATAACCAAGCTTCTGCCAACAGTTGGTCAGAACTCAGGGAAATTGGTAGAGGACAAACAGTTTATTGGAATGCTTGGGGTGGTGGAGTAGAAATCAACCAATACATCCGCTGGGTTGGTCAGGAATTGAACAAGAAGTACGATGTAGAGTTGAAGCATGTAAAGCTTAGTGACACATCAGAGGCAGTAAATCGAGTGCTTGCTGAAAAAATTGCGGGCCGTGATCAAGATGGTTCGGTGGATTTAATTTGGATCAATGGTGAAAACTTCGCAAAGATGAAGGAAAATCAGTTACTTTACGGACCATTTACGAACATTCTTCCCAACTTCTCTCTTGTTGATTTTGAGAATAAACCAACTACTTTACTCGATTTTACTATTCCAGTGGACGGTCTGGAAGCTCCATGGGGAATGGCCCAGTTCAATTTTCCCTACAATGCTGAGCGAATTCCAAGCCCACCGAAGAACGTGGCTGAGCTACTGGCTTGGAGTAAAAAAAATTCCGGACGCTTCAGCTATCCAGCACCTCCAGATTTTCTTGGATCAACTTTCCTGCAGCAGATCCTACTTGAAACTATTGAAAATTCAGATTCACTTCAGCGCCCTATCGAGATGGACCAATTTCAAGAAGCAAGTCAACCGCTCTGGGACTATCTGGAACAGCTCCACCCTCATCTCTGGAGGCAAGGAGAAACTTTTCCCGCCAGTGGGCCTGCCTTACGACAGCTACTTGACGATGGCCAAGTAGATATTGCCTTGTCCTTCAATCCTTCAGACACCTCGGCGGCCATTACGAGTGGCTTACTTCCGGAAAGTACCCGTACTTTTGTTTTAGAAGCCGGTACGATTGGTAACACACACTTTGTCGCAATTCCCTACAATGCAGCCAATCAGGAAGGCGCCCTGTTAGCGGCTAATTTCCTACTAAGTCCGGAAGCTCAAGCCCAAAAACAAAATCCAGAAATTTGGGGTGATGGAACTGTGCTTG
This sequence comes from SAR324 cluster bacterium JCVI-SC AAA005, assembly GCA_000224765.2. GTDB lineage: Bacteria > SAR324 > SAR324 > SAR324 > NAC60-12 > JCVI-SCAAA005. The sequence continues at coordinate 2,107 of AGAU01000205.1, forward strand.
ACCTCAGTAAGCTCTCTGCAGCACAGAGAGAGCTATTTGATGACTTACCTCGTGGTATCGCCACTCTTTCTCCTGAAGAACTAGGTAAAACTCAGCCAAATCCTCATCCTGACTGGCGTAACCTGCTCGATGCAGAGTGGCAACGGCGTTATGCGAACTGAGTGAAAAGCTCCCTGCATTGGCTACGCTGGCTTTTTCCTGGAATACTTTTGCTCCCTTTGCTGGCAGGGGTAGCCGGCACCTTCCTGTCTTCCTTCAATCTCTTCTTCTTTCAGAAAAATCTTCAAATACTGGAAAGTTGGACAAAGCTTTGGGAACACCCTTCTACCTGGCCAGCCTTGTGGCTAAGTCTTCGTACGGCAGTAACCGCGACTCTCCTCTCTTTGCTAGGCAGTGGATTGATTCTAAGCGTGTGGCAATCCAATTTTCGACGGCATTGGCTTGGGCGTGGACTGATTCTTCCTCTGGCTCTTCCTCATGCCACAGCCGCCATTATTTTGGTTGTACTGCTTGCTCCATCGGGTTGGCTATGGAGATTATTTGCGACTTCAAATTCTCTTCCTTCAGCCTTCCCGTTTCCTCATGACACTGCCGGATGGGCACTGGTTTTTGGCCTTGTCACCAAAGAACTGCCATTCCTCTTGCTAATACAGATCAACGTTTGTCGTCAATTGCCAGAATTAGAAAGGGTCCAGACTGCACAATTGTTAGGGCAACCCCCCTGGCTCGGTTGGTGGTTAACAGTTTTCCCTTCTGTATACCACCAAATCAGGTTGCCCCTTTGGGCCGTTCTTGCATTCTCTTTCGGTGTAATTGACATGGCCTTGATCTTGGGGCCAACTGCTCCACCCACTTTCTCTGTACTCATTCTTCAGTGGGCTACGGACCCAATGCTTGAGCAACAGGCGCTGGCTGCAGCGGGCTCTATGTTACAGGGGATCATATTGCTAATCCTGCTGATTTGTTGGTTGGCTGTCGAGCAAGTAGTTAGAGTTTTACCTCAGTTGTCAATTCGTATGTGGAGCTTCCGCAAATTTAATAGTTGTTTTAATCAAATAGCCTGGAGCATCATTTTTTCGGGGCTGATTCTGCTTTGTGGTGGAATGATTTGTCTGCTGCTTTGGTCTTTTGCTCGGCGCTGGCCTTTTCCGGCGGGACTCCCGACAGAATGGACCCTACTCACTTGGAAGCAGAATAGTGCTGAGTTGATTCCCTTGTTCGAGACGACTGCTAGTTTAGGAGTGGCCGCTGCTGCAATTGGTCTGTTAGTAGTGATGATTTGGTTATATTTACAGCAGCAGCCGAATTCTGATTCTGGTTTGGCTCAGGAATGGTGGGTTTATTTACCGCTGATTTTGCCACAGTTGACCTTTCTATTTGGAATACAAATCTTGGCGATTTTTCTTCGTCTGGAAGGCACGGCACTGCTAGTGTTGTGGATGCACTTAGTCTATGTGCTGCCTTACACCCTGCTATTACTAGCTGAGCCTTGGCGTTCGAACCAATTGCGCTTTCGCAGAATAGGGCAGCTTCTTGGGCAGTCAGCCTGTAGAATTCTCTGGAGTGTGCAGTTACCTCTGTTACGTCCCCTGTTGCTCATGACCCTAGCTGTTGGATTTTCAGTTAGTCTGGCCCAATATCTCCCCACGACATTGGCCGGTGCTGGTCGCTGGAGTACTCTCACTACAGAGGCGGTCTCTTTGGCCTCTGGGCAAGATCGTCGATTGTTGAGTCTATTGGGAATCTGGCAGTCCTTTCTACCAGCATTGGCTCTATCTGTGGCGTGGTTACTAAGGGGCCCTTCTTTGCAGAAAAACTCATGAGCCATTCTTCGATTATTTTTAACTATAATTGGTCGAACTAATTTATCAAAAATTAGGGAGAGGCTGTACTCAATAACGTAGAGGGGTGGGGTGTCACTTTGTACACCCTGTTTTGCCTAGTACAAAACATCTAGGCGTAAAAGCACTACTTGTAATCTTCCCAGTTCCAGTCTTGGCCTTCACTGGGATCATAGTCTAGCTCTTCCATAACACTCTCTTGAGCGATTATTTTTCCGTCTTTGTACGTAATGGAGGGTATAACTGAGTTAAATATATCTTCACCTATATATCTGTTATATCTTTTTATT
>AGAU01000204.1 GCA_000224765.2 SAR324 cluster bacterium JCVI-SC AAA005
AGACTGAAAACTTAGATCAACGGATCTACAATCCGCTGTTACCAGATCTGGCAGGGTGTAAAGATTTTAAAAGACACAACGGAGCGGCCTAAATGTTTTTAAAACTAAAGTGCATCGCAATATGTTTGGTTTTGATACTTACTTTTAATTTGGCAGCTTGTCTTTTCGTGCCGGAGACTACGGCCAATAAAAATAACGATTGCCAGTTGGTAACCAAGAAATGGTCTCTGGAGTTCAAAAAAGCAGATATCTCGAGCAGAGTCGATGGGGAAATCCTGGTTGCTATTGGCGCAGTTGCTGTAGGTTCGTTGGTAGTCTCAGGTAGTGTTGTGGTGGTCGGTAATACGATTCATTGGTTAGAGCAACAGGGGTCTTGTGATGACAGTATCACCCAAAAAACAGTTGATGGATTTGTTTCTGGTTGGAAAAGCGCAGGTGGATATGTGGTATCAACGAGCGAAGAACTGCTTGATTGGTTAAATAGCCCTCTTTCTGTAGACGCAGACGACAATGCAGACATAGACGAC
>AGAU01000203.1 GCA_000224765.2 SAR324 cluster bacterium JCVI-SC AAA005
CATAGTCATACCCAGCCCGCCGGTAAGCTTTTGGAGTGCAGCCTCCCGATCCGATGGATTTTCAACATAGCCTTTGAAGGCTTCATTACTCAGTTTTGCTCTGGTCATGTAAAGTGCCATTTTTCTCCTCAAGTTATTGTGTCTACTCCCTAGGTACAACAATTTTGGCATCTATTGGTGAAATTCAACTAAATAGTTGATAGCCAAAAGATTCAACAAAATTAATTAATATCCAGACTGAAAACTTAGATCAACGGATCTACAATCCGCTGTTACCAGATCTGGCAG
>AGAU01000202.1 GCA_000224765.2 SAR324 cluster bacterium JCVI-SC AAA005
ACGTCCCTTATTTGAATCAATGGTCTCCGCTGGCTTTCCAAGCCCTGCTCAGGACTACTACGACGGATATCTGAACCTACATCAGTATCTGATTCCTGATCCCAATAACGTCTTCTTTGTCCGTGCTAATGGAGATTCAATGACTGGCGCAGGTATCTTTGATCAGGATTTACTGATTGTCGACCGCTCCAAGAAAAAGCCCAATGGGAAAGTCGTGATTGCCTCTCTCAATGGAGAGTTCACTCTCAAGCGACTGGTGCAGACTCGAGAGTCTTTTGAGCTGCTGCCAGAAAATCCAGACTATCCGAGCATTTCCATTTCAGTTGATGATGATTTCCA
>AGAU01000201.1 GCA_000224765.2 SAR324 cluster bacterium JCVI-SC AAA005
CAGGACTCTTAACAGATGAAGAAGGTTATCATACAGCACCAACTTCAGTCTTGGTACATAATAACAGAGTCTGGAAGGCGTTTGAATATGCACCCAATCCAGATCGGAGATATTGGGAAAGTTTGGTAATTTCAGCAAGTACAAGTGACGATTTACTTAGGAGAGATTCATGGAAATTTTCTGATTCAATCAAATCTTGGGAAAATTACCAATGGATAGAAGGTAATGTTGTTGTAAATCCAAAGAACCAAATAGTGAATATATTGAGAACAAATTTGAGAACACGTTCGGGTGGTATTGGTAGAGAGGGATTTATTAAAGAAGATGAACCGGCAAGCTTAGTATATGTAAATGAGGATGGAAGAACACTTAAACACGATGAAGAAAAAGATCGAATAAAATTTCCTGGAGGGGGAGCAAAGTTTGTAGTAAAAAGAGATCCAAATAGTGAATATTATTTTAGTATTATTAACCCCCAAGATAGCAATTC
>AGAU01000200.1 GCA_000224765.2 SAR324 cluster bacterium JCVI-SC AAA005
GGGGGGCTAACGAAAGATGCAGAAGATTACTCATTGATAAAGCTGAGCAAGGTCGGAGAAACCACTTGGTCAAAAACTTATGGTGGGAATAATTCGGATCACTTATTTGCGATGGATATGGATCTCGATGGCAGCATCTTTCTTTCCGGTCACACCTTATCTGGCACAGATAATTGGGATACTTACACAGTAAAGGTAAATCAGTTAGGTGAGATAATCTGGGAGCGTAAGGTAGGCAATCCCAGGGGCTTTGACCCAGAATATATTCATGATGAAGCCTGGGGTATCAAGGCTACCAAAGATGGTGGAGCTCTAGTCGTAGCTGGGACAGGGGACGAATATGAAAGTTATTCCGAGTGCAATGATCAGGACTGCTCTGACCGCTGGCATGCTTATTTAGTACGATTTGGAGAAGATGGTCAGATACTATGGGAGAAAACGTATCCAAATCCTGAAGATGGGGATTGGGCAGGAGAGGATATTGTCCTTACTAAAGATGGTGGGGCCTTGATGGCAGTGGATGATGGGCAATTTACTTTTGTTAGGCTGTTGTCCATTGACTAGATCCAAGGGTCTGTTTAAGTTTATAGGGGTGATTATATAAACACTCATGTATATGACAAAACAATGCTGCCCCTCCCCTCAACCCTCAACTGTGGTGAACTAGTGAATGAGAGCCTGAGAGATAAAGCCATTAACCACCTTGCATAGTACTGAGAATCACTGTCAGTGGATTTTTGAGATAACTGAGGGATAGGGAGCCCGAACTTGGGATATGTAATACACAGATTGTGAAGTCAGTGAGTAGACTGATCAAGAAAAGCTTTTAGGATCTTGAGATCTGAGTTAGTTGGTGGTGAATCTATCGGAATGAGGTGGGGAGATTACCTGAGGAGGTAGCAAAACTGAATAGGGAGTTCGATATCAAAAGTCTCTCTGTTTTGCTCGATGATTCGACATTGATATTGAAAATAATGGACTGTTTCCGAGAGAAGGCTGGGAAGCATCTGTAGTAAGATGATACTTGACCACAGATGCACGAATATGAAGCACAAAAATCAATCTGTCTGGCTAACCTGCATCCAGAGTGCATCACCGATTGAACTGCTCTCAACATGAGGCATAAATTCTGCGACCATCTGATTCCACTCTTCACTCATTTGGAGTTTTGCATTCCTGGCCATTTCTTCATCCATGCTCTCGACTTCCCAAGACCACATTACTTGATTTAAGGGACCCATAACCCTCGAGTAGAATTTGACTCCCCCCGCATATTCTTCCCCAAGAATCTTTTTTGCCAATTCGGGGAATTTGGGGCCCATTTCCATTACTGCGGGCATTGATCCAGGTTTTACATTCATTAGCCTATCGTATTTGATTGTCATAGCTTCCTCTCAATAATTAGATTGTAAGGATTATCAACCCTGCCCAACTAGAATGTAGGGCAAAGTCAATCTCTTCGGATTTAAGATAAAGTCAAGCTACTGACTAAAATACATCCATTCCAGTAGGGGTACAGAACCAAACTCACCCACCCCTTCAATTCTTACCTCCCCTTATCAATTTTCACACACCTTACCCTCACACAAGACAACATAGACCCCAAAAGCTCTAGCCAAGAATACTAGAGTTCGGCCAGTCGCGAAACCAAACTGGTTTAGATACGTGTTAGATGATTCGGTGAAGTGAGTGGTGGTTCCTGGGTCTCATCCTTTCTTCGGCCCACCTAAACTACATTCATCAGGTTCATATATTTAAATGAAGATTCTTTCTGGCTCCACTTGTCCCATTCATCGAGCCTATCTTCAAGAGCCCGATCAACAAAAATATTCGACACCCGCTAAGAAATCATTGAATTAAATTAAACATTATATATCAGTAATTTGATATCTTTATATACCTCCAATTAGTTTCTGCACACCAGTTTCTCCCCCAGTCGTCCTCCCCAACTTTGATGGGTTGAATTATAGTTTGATAATCATGTTTCAAATTTGAAACATTTGAATGATTCAGACCTTGTTCCACATGTATACGTCAACAAGGTAATCCAACCCAGCAAATAGAAGAACTGCTATGAAAACCTTACTTGCCATCATCATCACCGCTACCCTTTCTTTCGGTTGTGCAACGCTGGAAAATGAACAAACTACTATAGATTTTGCTGGCGGGGAAACAACATCTACTTCTTCAACACCTACACCAACCGTTACTAATTGGTCTGGAACAAAACAACTGGGATCTTCCTTGGGGGATGTTGCTCACGGCATCAGCACCGACTCCAGTGGCAATGTCTATATAACGGGCTACGCTGGAAGCGGTCTTGATGGCAAAACAAGGGCAGGAACTGGATATGACCATGATCTCTTCATAGTCAAGTACGACAATGGTGGGATCAAGCAGTGGACTCAACAACTCGGGTCTTCTTTCACTGATAGAGGTTACGGCATCAGCACCGACTCCAGTGGCAATGTCTATGTGACTGGCCACACTTGGGGTGGTCTTGATGGCAAC
>AGAU01000199.1 GCA_000224765.2 SAR324 cluster bacterium JCVI-SC AAA005
CCAGAAAAGTTTAAGGAGTATTCGCCCAAGGCAATCGCATCAATGGAGCCATACGGTGGTAAGTTGATACTACGTGCAAAAGTTGAAAAAGCAATTCATGGCCCAATACCCCATCAAGTTATTGCATTATTTGAATTCCCTGATTCTGCGACTATAGATACTTGGTATAACTCTGATGAATACCAGGCACTCGTTTCACTACGTGATGAAGCTGCAGTTATTCGATTTGCCATAGCAGAATCTTTCTAACTGACACCTCAATATTGACTCCACTAGAACATTGGTAATCAGGAATGTTGTGGAGTCAGCCACCTTCATTTAACCCACACTACTTACTGAAAAGATTTCTCAAAAGTATACATTGAGACAATCTCACTAAGTGATCAATTCAGCCTAATTCAATTTTATCTCAGCAAAAATAATTAGAAGATCTACCAACTCAATTTAGCCTGTAGCTATCAGTTTCATGTTGTGAAAACCTTTTAAACACTGTGGGCATCAAAATCACTTATCTCGCCATGCCAGCAGTACCTATCTACTTTTAATGTATGGAGTACTGCTAATACTCTGTGCTTAACTTTCAAGTAGCTAACTCCAAAGAATTCAGCATCTCTTAATAGTTCAAATCACCCTTCTCTTCTCTAGCAAGCTTCACCTTCAGTTCATGAGCCCTCAAAACAGACGACCAGTTACCCAGAGAAAGGTTGATCCACAGGAATTAATTAACCAGCCTTTTGAGGTTATCCAGATCCGTCTGCATTGCTTCCAGCAATGGTATCTCATGATAAGGCTCGAAGATTTTTAGTTGTTTGGCGAACTGATTTGTAATCTGAGTGATTGCTCTTATTCACTGGTCTTGAAGGCTATCTCTTTCAGTTCAACACATTGTTGGACAGTCGAATTGCTCGCATTTACAAACAATCTCTGCGGACGTTCTGAGCATCTTGGAAGGAGGATTTCAACATAGCACTTCTGATTAGTTCGTAAAACATTTCAGCGGGATGCTTGTTCTGCTCGCCAGTTCGGAGAACAGCCTGTATTACATTGGCGTCAACTTGATACTCTTAGATAAACTGCGGCTGTTGGATAGTAAGATTCGGGGATGCATTCATCACAATTCGCCTCAATAGGAAATTGAGCTCGGGTAAAAAATGAATTAACGAGGGTAACAAAGAAAGGGTGTGGCTCTTTGGTCTACATCCCTATTGCCGAGGGTCTGCTTTTTTATAGTTTCAAAAGAATTATCTGATTCCACTTGGTTTATTTTCCTAAACAAATACTTTTTCCCACCAGCAGTCAGATTATCTTTAAGATTACTCTCATAGGTTTTTTCAAACTGTTCTTGGCTTAACCTCACTGACCATAAATCTAACCAGTGCAGAACCAGATAGTTTCAAGTTTTTTGCATCAAAAAGAATACTTTCTAAAATCGGTGTTTACTCAGTGTTTATTGACATCAGAGAGTAAGTGAGAGTTTTCATTTCCAGTAGCTAACAATTCTGGATACAAGAGGGATTGTATGCAAGCGTATATGTTAACTGGCCCTAGCACTATATTCGTCATCTTTCATTAATTTAATGAAGAAAAGTGCACTTAATGCCCAAACAACACAAAGTACATACATATTAAAAGTGAGACCAATATTTTTGGCTGTATAGCCAACCACAGCAGGACCAAATATAAAGCCGGAAAAACCAAGCGTTATTAAATTTGATACTGCTAAAGAAATTGGTTCATTAGTTACTTTAATTGCCTGCCGTATTACAATAGAAATAAAGTTAGCTGTAAATAGTCCAAATAAAACTAACGCAGGTATAATTACATATAGGTTTGAGGTCAATATACTTAGGAACAAAACTATAGATCCAATAACTAGCAAATATCCTCCCACAAACTTTTCACCAAATATTTTAATAATAGAAATAGCTGTTAATCTTGCAATTATTTCACCTGAATTAAAGAAAACAATAACTAGGCCACCTAGGAATAGTGGTGCCATTAAATCTTTTGTTAACCATAGTGCAGACCAGTCAATAATAATACCAAGAGTAGCAAAATCCATCATAAGCAATGTACCAAATATTAATATCTTTTTTTCAGGTATTTTAAACTTATCTACAAGATCATCATCTTCCTCAACCCTTGGCATTCCCAAAAAATAAACTACAATCGCAGACATTAAAATTATAATACCCATTACAGAAAATGTAATCTGTGGATCAATATCTTTTTTTATCACATAAGCCGCTAGTAACGCACCAGATAAAGATCCTGCGCTTGTACAAGCCTGATATAAAGGTGTATAAATTTTATTTGTTTTACTCTCTATGTACGAAACTAGACTCTGATTAGTTGGAAATACAAAGCCAACAGCTATTCCAAATGGAAAAGCAACAAGCATAAACATTGAATAAGAATTGACTGAGACAAGTAAAAGAGGACATATAGCAAGAATAATCGTACCAATTATAATGATATTTTTTGCACCGATTTTCGGAGCAATTATTCTTCCAGTTATTTGGTTGCTCAAAAGATTGAAAATACCAAATATAAAAAGCTATAATCCCAAATCAGTCTCTGTAATATTCAGTCGATCTAAATTCCAAGGAATGTAAACAAAATAAATCCCAATCGTAAAAAGGAATACATACATATTTTGCATTGATAATATAATTGAGTTTCGGTAAATTTTAGATATTTTCATTAGATTTTAATTAATTTTTTCAATTGAATGTATCATTTAAATATCCAATCTGAATTATGAATAATCTATGTTAACAGTATTCCCTAATAACATTGAATCAAGCCAATTTAAAAAGCTACTAGTTGGTATAAATTGTAAAATATGTTAGCCTGTCCTCGTATTAACCCCAATCACATTAAATCTTACTAACGCTGGTTCAGAGAACTTCCGGGCTTCCTCTTCAAAAATGAATCATACCAGATCACCAGCTATCCCTGCTCTAAACACATCTTCTCCTTCTCCACGTAATTTCATCCGAGTGTACTCCCATTCATAGGGAGCCTCACGCAGTCGAGTTGGTCCATTACGCACATCCATTCCCATCTTGGCAGAGGCTGGATAGTGGCTGTAGATCATCATTCGGCGGGCTTTGCCCGAAATGTTAGGTCGAGAATTATGAACAAGTAGAGATGAAAAGAAAGCGACTGAACCCGCAGGTAACAGCAAGTCTTCTCCACCCTCAAAATCAAGTAAACTTGGTTGGACCTGCAGACCAATATCAACAGATTCATGCTCAAGGTGAGACTTATGGGTTCCAGGCCAGATGTGAATCGGTCCAGATTCAGTGGGACAATCATCAAGAGTGATCGCTGAGGAAATGATACTCTGTGGGTAGTTTTCAGCTTGATAGTAGGCCCAGTCATTGTGTACTGGGAAACGATCCGTGTAACGGGGAGTCGTTTCAAAGCCGAAAGAAAGTCCCGGCATCGGTTGCTTGTAATTCAACTTTTCTTCCATCAGGATTGGCTCTTCGTTCATCAATGTGCGCATTGGGTCTAGCAAGCGAGAATCTCCTGAGATTTGGGCGAGGTAGAGTGAGAGATCGATAATCGGCTGAATCTTACGAACCAGATAACCTGAATCATTCTTGACCAGATCTAGACGTCTACTCTGGCGCTTGAGGGAATTCGAGGAGTTAAGGATCAACTCCAGGATCATATCGGCTTCCTTGCGCATGCGTTGCACTTCCTGATCAGAAAAAACTCTCTCCATCACCACATAGCCATACTTCTGGAAATATTGGTTCCAGTTATCTTGATTAGTTGTCATGATCTACCCAAATTTGTTATGTTTGCTAAAAAACCTAATTTGAGAAAGAAAAGAGTTTCATTCTCGCTTATTAGAGAAGCAACGCCCGTACTTTAAGGAAAATAAACATGAGCCTAACAGATTTTTTCCAGACCCTCTTCAATAAAGCCCGCTTTGCCACTTGGACTGAGGACGAACAACTCGCTTTGTTGAAGATTGTGGACGATTTATACCGAGCCGACGGGAACTATGCTGCAGAAGAACTGGAAGATTTTCGCAAGAAATTATCTATCTCTGCGGTCTATCAGGAGGATCTCGAACATATGTCCGTGGACAAGGCAATGGTTATTTTGAAAGAAGATCTTGGCAAGCTCGATCTTGCTTATACGATCCTAGCAGAAGCTGTTTACAGTGATGGACGTTTCGTCCGGGAGGAACGAGAATACCTGGATCAACTTATCAGTCGATATCAACTGGATGGAGCACAACTCGAGAAGCGTCTGAATCGTGAGTTCCGCAAGGATGGCAACGAAGATTTGACTTAAAATCCACACTTACAAAATTGACAGCAGTTTACGCTGAAAAAAAGCTTTTAGGGATGTATCAAATCTTAAATGCCTTCACATTAACAATTATATAGTTTTACAGGATGTACAACACTGTTTTCTTGAACCTCTTAACAATACATTTAGTCTATTCAATTGCCCTGCACTCTTTCCTGACAAAAATAAGTTTAGCTCAATGCACAGCCAATAAGCGAAAAGAAGCTCTCAAGAAAGATTGCTGTTATTCCTTTGATGCTCTAGCGAACAATTGAATCTAGCTCGTTCAAAGAGTTCAAGAGTTTACAAAACAAAGCTAAGTCTGATCTACGATAACTTATTTTTTCTCGGCTAACCCTTCTCTTCAAAAGAAAAAATCAATTACAGTCATCTCAATCCATCAACTTTAATTGTAAACAATTTTTCCAACAGTTTAGAGGTGACATGGATCAATTCAAAAAAATCTGCGGTTTGAATCATCAAGCATATCAGTTTAGGTAGTTTGGCTCTAGCAATCTTGGCTCCTAGTGTAGCCTTTAGAGAAATTTCTGAAGTTGACAGTTTTTGTCCAAATAAGTGGTCAATTTCTGAAGTTGACTATTTTTTGAAATTCTTACCTTGGGTGCTGAAATGCTAATTCCCAAAATTAGCAGATCCTGTCCAAGCTATTGGAGATCATCCGCAGGTTTTTACTGTGCAAAGTTTTTCTTGAAGAACTGAATAGAGTTTAACTCAATTCAGTCTTTTTAATGTTAGCTTAATTGAAATCATGAAGCAGCATTTCAAAGACTGGAAAAATTCTGGACTGATTTTAAAGCAGACTTCTTCAGAGAAGGTTCAGTCGAGAGATTGAGTTTTGTTGTTGTTTGGTAGGGGCTATGATTTCTTCCCCATTTTTGCTTCTTTTGTCTGTATCAAAAGCAATCAGCCCCCTCACCCTTCTAAATTGAGGCAGGATTAGTTTATTTTCATCAGAGCCCCTTCAAAGGAGCAAAGAGAACCAGCTCTATGTATGCTGGTAGCATTGATTCTACAAACATTATCACTTTTTAATTTGGACAAGCTCGCCGAAAAAACCTTAGATCATTCTTTGGGCCTTCCCTGGGCAAGTGCTAGTGGCCAAACTTCACCACTTCCATTTTTGCGCAGTAACCATGACGAAATCGCCAGAGTCCACCCAGACAAGATAACATCATCGACAAGCAAGACAGGACCAGAGAGAATTTGATCTCTGAGCGGAGCAAGTGATCCATCAACGTTTCTAGCTTGCTGGAAGCTGTTGTTGAATTTGTTTTGTTCGGGCCGTGAGTCAGTCTTCTCAATCGCTACTCTAAAAGATAAATTCAAAGCCTGCGCAAGTCTTTTAGCAAAATCTGGAACCAGCGTTGGATTCCGTAAAGATGGGACACAGGTCACCCATGTTGGAGCTGGCTGGGGGTCCCACTCCTTGAGCATAACTACGCAAGCATCGATCAACTCATCAGAAAAGTACTGTTGTTGATTTTTGCTAACATTCACCAAATCTCCTAGACCTGCATCCCCCAAAAGACTTAATACTTTCCCAGAGTTGGCTTGGTAGCTTTTGGCAATCTTACCGTGGTTGTTTGAATGCTTCAGTCCACCATTAGGCCATTGCTTACGAGGATTAATTGGCAGGTGGTATCTTTTGAGAAAAATGTTTGCTTCTCTAAGCCTATCTTTGGGAAAATCTTCAGACAATGCTTGCAGAGATGAAGTAATGACATCACTCGGATCGCCATCTAATTCGCTAATTAGAAATGACATGTGTTGGCCGAATAAGAGATGCACGTATTCGCGCATTCGCTGCTGTTCTCTCCGACGAAGTGTTGTAAGGCGTTCGGCCCGCTCCCAGAAATCCTCAGACAAGGGGACCTTCGTCTTTCGCCAATGCCTTCCATTTTTAGTGATCGGTGGGGGCGACTCCAGTGCAAGTAACGATAGAGTTTTTTCAACCCTACCTTGGCTAAGATTAACTTCTTTCAGCAACTGGGGCACTGATAAACCTGCAGGATGGGCCTCAAGTTGAGCGACTACTTCTTTAACCTCTTCATTTGTGGGAAAGGCACTTTTAATAAACCAATTAGCAATGTCATCCTCTTCTTTTCCACTTAGCAAAATTCCATAGGCGGCATTCAAGGCACGACCTGCTCTTCCCACCTGCTGATAATATGCAACCACTGAAGATGGCATTTGATAGTGTATTACAAAAGAAAGATCAGGCTTGTCGTACCCCATTCCTAGTGCCGTGGTGGCAACCAAGGCTTTGATGCGGTTTTCAGAGAGAGCTTGCTCCAACTCCGGACGGCGGGCACCCGATTCCCCTGTGTAGGCTTCAACATCAAAACTCTGACTTTTCAACCAATTGGCTACTTGGTTGGCGTCTCGCACCGTTAGGGTGTAAATGATGCCATGACCGGCTAATACAGAAAGTTGATAGGAAAGCCAAGCAAGCCGCTCAGCCTTACTTTCCAGTCGAATGGTTTGGAGAGTGAGGGATGGCCGGTTGAGATCACCTCTTGAAATTCTAAGATTTGGGCCCAATACATTTTCCAGATCCTGCACTACTCGGTTGTTTGCGGTAGCAGTGGTGGCCAACAACTTAATGTTAGGAGGCATATTTCTAATAAATCTTTCAAGCAGGCGATAATGTGGTCGAAAGTCGTGCCCCCAGTCTGAAATGCAGTGAGCCTCATCAACCACTACCAAAGACACATTTAGTGAAAGTCCGCCCAATATTTCTGTCCGGAAACGCTCGTTAGCCAAGCGCTCTGGTGAGATGAGCAAAATGTCGATTTCATTTTGCTTTATTCTCGCTTCGACTTCAGTCCACTTTGATATGTTGTCGGAGTTGATTGTCGCGGCTCGGACACCCATCCGCTCTGCTGCAGCTATCTGGTTCCGCATCAGTGCGAGCAATGGAGAAACCAACAAAGCTGGACCACACCCAGCCTCCCTCAATATTTTGGTAGAAATGAAATAGACAAAGCTCTTACCCCAACCGGTCTTCTGAACCACGAGCAGACGATGAACACCATCGGTTATTTGCTGGATTGCCTCTTCTTGTCCATCACGAAAAATGGCATGAGCTTGACCTGAACCAAGACGCAGCAACTCTAAAGCTCTGTCAGCAGAATAGATTTTTTCTGTCATCAAATATTTTGGTAGCTAGGGTAATTTGTCATGCATTTATTTGATCAGTAGAAATAGTTCTCAAATTTTACAGATAAATAACTGAAAACAAAAAATAGAGATCTATCTATTTATGGTAAAACATCCCTCTCAGTAATCTTTGAATTCCCTTTGAGTCCTTTCAAACTGCAGTTCAACTCAATAGGTATCGAAAAAACCATTCAATGGTAGAGATTTAATCAGTTCGACAAAGCAAGGGCCTTTCAGGAGTGTGGTTGTAGTAGTGGACACTATTGAGAGTGAATTTACTGTACGACAAATTACTGGTGTTGGGACTCTTAGGAATCTAAACCTGCGGTATTCATCTAATTTTTGTTATCTTTTTATTGTATCTATCCTAGTCAGAAGAATAACTTTTCGAACGAATTCAAAATAACCGCATTACTAATCAAACTTAATAAACATTTTCAGAAACAGTTTTTTTCCATTCTATTCTGAACCGAACGATGAAATTTGAAGATTGTGGTCAAAAGTTTCCAAGGAGATAGAGTCCATAAAAGATTTTCTTGTGCCTTCAAAGATATCTAGAAAAACTTGAGAAAATCCTGCCCTGCATAAATATATTTTTATAATTCAGTTATTTATTTATAAAAACACTAGTTTAATAAATAATTTTTTTTGAATAAATTTTTAACCCTAGGTCGAGAAGAAAAAGAAATTTAAAGACTGAGGAATTTTTTTTAGATAAAATAACAGTTAAATTTATAATTAAGTTTTTTAATATTTATTTATCTATTCCAGATGAAAATTTTCCAAAAGAGCAGAGCAATCTTGCTGGGGGCAGCCGTTGCAGATGCCGCTGCGCGG
>AGAU01000198.1 GCA_000224765.2 SAR324 cluster bacterium JCVI-SC AAA005
GTCGAATCACGTAGCGTTTAGCAGCCACATCCCAATCCAGATCAACACCGAGTCTGCGAGTTGGAGAGCTAGGTGGGCGTTCTGCTCGACTAGCAGGATCGTCATTTGTTGCTGCTGATGAATTTGGCACAGGATCTCGAAAATTTGCTGCACGATCATGGGAGCCAGTCCGAGAGATGGTTCATCGAGCAATAGCAGTTGGGGGCGTCCCATCAGGGCTCGAGCGATAGCCAGCATTTGTTGCTCACCACCGCTGAGGGTGCCTCCGAACTGTGACTGTCGTTGGTGCAGGATCGGAAAGAGTTCCATCATTCGCTCCAAATCCTCTCGGACATGTTCCTGATCCTGGCGCAGATAAGCTCCTATTCTCAGATTTTCTAGCACGGTGAATTCTGGGAAGATGCGTCGACCTTCGGGGACTAGACCGATACCCAGTGCTTTGATCTGATCCGGAGTCAGTTGCTGAATCGATCTTCCTTTCCACAGAATCTCTCCTTGGCGGGGCGGCACCAGTCCAGCGATGGCCATCAACAAGGTAGTCTTGCCAGAGCCATTGCTACCCAGAATGGTCACGATCTCACTCTGTTTCACATAAAGAGAGATGTCCTGGAGAGCGAGGATGTTACCGTAAGCACTTACCAAGTTGCGCAGATCCAGCATCATGAAGTGGCCTGTTCCCCAAGATAAGCTCGGATCACATCAGGATGCTGGCGAATCGCCTGCGGTGAGCCTTCTGCGATCTTGCGTCCATGATCCAGCACGATGATTCGGTCTGAGAGCTTCATTACCAGCTGCATGTCATGCTCAATCAGCAGGAGAGTCAGCTGAAATTCTTTCCGAAGCTCTACCAGCAGCTCGTTCAGTTCTTCTGTCTCCTGCCGATTCATGCCAGCTGCAGGTTCATCAAGCAACAATAGAAAGGGATCGGTAGCCAGCGCCCGAGCAATCTCTAAACGCCGTTGGGCTGCATAGGGTAAACTATCCGCAGTTACCTGAGCATACTGTTCCAGCTCCAGACGCTGCAGTAGTTGGAAGGAATCTTCACGAATATGCTGTTCTTCTGCTCTGGTACGTCGATCTCGCAGGAGCACACCCAACATACTAGCCTTGGTGCGGATTTGACGTCCCATCATTACGTTCTCCAGCACACTCTGTTTTTCGTACAGTCGGATGCTCTGAAAGGTGCGAGCCACCCCCAGCTGGGCGATCTGGTAGGGCTTGAGGCCGTTCAGTCGTTGTGTTTGATGATTGGGAGGATACAGGTGAATTTCACCAAGATTTGAAGGTAGAAAGCCCGTTATACACTGAAAGCAGGTTGTCTTGCCGGCGCCGTTGGGACCAATCAGCGCGAGAATTTCTTGGGACTGGACTTGAAAGCTCAGGTGCTCCAAAGCACGCAATCCACCAAATTCAAGCGTCAGTTGATCCACTTGGAGTACGGTAGAATCTTGTGAAGGGTGATGCTCACTCATGTGTGGTAATTCCAGCAAATGATCAAAATTTGCAGATTTTCTTGCCCTATTTCTGCCAAAGCCCGGTATGATGAGTGCACACTAGCCGACAATTCCATCCGCCTTGTTATCTTTTCTTGCAGGAGTCGCATGAATCCAATCGTGGTTGTTGATGATGAACCGGCTATCCGTAGTAGTCTGGCCGCCGTACTCGAAGATGAAGGCTACCCCGTACGCTGCTGCGCACATGCGCGGGAACTCTACGACGTTCTGAAAGAGCAGCCGATGTCCCTGGTGCTATTGGACATCTGGCTTCCCGGAGAAGATGGGATGGCGATCCTCAAGAACCTACGAAACGAACAGCCTGAGCTGCCTGTGATCATGATGAGCGGACACGCTGGGATTGAAGCTGCCGTCAGCGCAATCAAGCTGGGAGCCCGAGATTTTCTGGAAAAGCCACTGCACCTAGATGTGTTGTTAGATAAGATCACGGGTGCCTTACAAGCCGCTCAACCGGACCAAGAAGCGATTCTACCTTCCGACATCCGGATCGAGACAGCCCCCTACCAGCCAGCAACCAATCTTCAGTCCGTGGAGCTACGCAAATCCGGACGTCCCCAGCGCACTCTTGGCGACAATGTAGTCCTCAACGGTACTGGCCTGCTCAGTGGTCGCAACACAGGTATCATCCTCAGTCCAGCAACTCCAAACAGTGGAATTCAGTTTCAAACCCTTGATGGTATTGCGATTCCTGGCAGAATTACCAGCCTAGAAGATTACCAGCATGCACAGAGCCAGCAGAGCTTTACCGCTAACTCTACGGTGCTGGCTCGGGAGAATCGACGTGTCCGCACGGTGGAGCACCTGATGGCAGCTTTGTCGATGGCTGGGCTGGACAATGTGCTAATCAAGGCCGACGAGGAGATCCCAAATGTGGACGGCTCGGCTCTCGATTTTGCCCAATTGCTTGACGAAGCAGGAACCGTGGATCAGGATGCCAAGGTGACAGAAGCGGTGATTTGCGAAAAACTCAGCATTGGTGAAGAAGACCCTGAACAGAAGTACCTCTACGTGGAGCCCTATAATGGTTTCGAAGTAACAATGCGGGTCAACTACCCACCACCGATTCTAGAGCAGCAAATGACCTTCAACGCAGAGCAGAATTCCTTCCTGAATGAAATTGCGCCAGCCCGCTCCTTCAACACCTTCCAGAATATCGACATGGCCCAGAAGATGGGCAAGGTTGGCAGTGGCTATCTGAACTCGCATATCATCATTTATGACGGCAAGGTGATCAACACCGAATTGCGCTTTGCGGACGAGTTTGTCCGCCACAAGATCCTTGATTTAATTGGTGACCTGTTCCTGCTGGGCTATCCACTGCGCGGTCGGGTAGTGGCCAACATGACCTCCCATGGTTACAATCAGGCGCTGGTTCAGAAGATGTACAGCTGCTTTGCCTGATCAGGCAGAGCGCAACAACTGCTGCATCTCGTCAAAGATCGCAGGTGCTCCAACGATAAGATCCAGACCATAGAGTTCTGGTGGAACGTTGGGGGGCACCTCGCCGATATGGCCAATCTTTCCGCCGGCTTCCTGAACAACCAGCTGAGCTGCTGCAAAATCCCAGGGACTGAGCGTCTCAAAAAAACCATCCATCCGTCCCGCCGCAATCCAACAGATATCCAGAGAGGCCGCTCCGATACGGCGGATGTCACCACAACTCTCCAGCATCTTCTGAAACTTTGGAATCAGCTTGGGTCGCTCCTCTCTATTGTAGGGAAAACCGGTACCGATCAAGGCGCTACGCAACTCTGTCTGCATAGTGATTTGCAGTCGTTTTGTGTTGAGATAGGAACCTTCTCCCTGAATAACGTGAAAGAGTTCTCCGAGGAAGGGACAGTAGACGGCCCCAACTCTCACCTGGCCTGCTTCTGCATAAGCGATGGAGACCGCGCACATCTGATGATTACGGGCGTAGTTGACAGTTCCATCAATCGGATCAATGATCCACAATTGGCTCTGCAGCAACCCTGGTGAAGAATAATCGGGCGCTAACTCTTCTGAGAGAATCTGGTGTTTTGGAAAGCGTTGTTGAATGCGACTGCGGATCAGCTGGTCCGATTTCAGGTCTGCAGAAGTGACTAACTCCTGATGGGTCTTGTAGTTGAGTGAAACGGTTTGCTGTTCACGTTCCTGGCGAATTAAATTTCCCGCTTCATGAGCGATTTCTTGTGCAAATTGAGCTATTTCCTTCCAGTCCGACATGAGGTCTCAGTGTAGTGGTTATGAAGTTCCTTCTTGTAGCAGAGTGACTAGCTCACAGCGTTGGCAACTCTGGTGGAAGTTGGTGTAAAAGTCCTTGGCAAGCTGCAGCATACCTTGTTGCATCGAGCAGCTGCCCCGGTTCAGATTCCTGATGCTGTCGAGCATAAGCCAGGAAAAAGGGAAGCAAGCCGTTGTCCAGAGCAGCACCTGTCGCTGTTCTCCCAGCAAATGCTGATCAGGCAAGACCGTTGTCTGGGCGAAGCTAGCACATTTGTGTCAAGGTTCCCAGTCAGGGGTGTGGCTCCAGCGTTTTCAATTGTTGTAGCCAGAAACGCAACAACTCGAGTAGAGTGACTCGTTGAAGGTCATGAAACCTTCCCAAGAGCAGACGTTCCAGGTGTCCCTGGGGGTAACGGCTCTCCCGAGGTGGAGCACTCAAGCGATCGTTATTCTCCAAGCGTTCCCAGAGTTGGCACCAGTGGGCGTGTTTTCGGTGCAGATTATAGCATTCGGTGGAGTCTCTGGAAACAATCTACACAGTTCAGCACAAGCGCTACGTGGAGGTTGACGTAGCCATGGTTGAAATAGTATCCCAAGCCTGTGCGGACCAAGGTAGGCGTTGTGCCAAATCGGCAAAGGGTATGCTCCAGTTGGGAACTCCTAGTGCAGCAAACAAATTGTGGTGCTGCAGTTCCTCTGGTTCTGCAGTATCCCAAGCCTGTTGAATAGGCTGCATCTTTTGTTGTAGTAGAGTTGTTCGGTAGCCTCCTGCATAAGCAGGTGCAGACGTTGCTAGCCAATTTCAAGCAATAAGCTACCGCAGTGTCCGGGTAAGTGATCGTACTCCTTAAGCAGTGCAGCACCATCAGGTACAAGTTGCTCCCACTTTTTTGGCAATTGGGTAGCCATTTTGACGATTGAGATCATCTGTCCGTCTTCACGAACCAATGGAGGAAGCTGGGGGTTGTGATAGAGTACCACGTGCAGGATCATCTGTTGGTATGCGAGATCGTCGGAGTGCCCATGCACCTGCCCAAGCCGAGTGGGAGTATGAAAATCGAGCGCTATAAAGCTGTTGATTGCCCAGGCACAGATAGGTTTCCAGAAAATCTGGACCAGCGCCAGAATTGAGCCAGCCAGGAAACTCGACTCGAAGTTGTTCACCGGTTGTGGTCTGAAACTCTGTGGCAACAGGTAGACACCAGAGTGTCTTTAGCAGCTGTTCAGGAGCGCGCTTTTCTGGCATGGTTGAAATGAGGTTTCATTCGTCAGTTGACCAGCGCCAGTCAGGACGAGTGCTACCAGGTTGCCAGAGCAGTTCGGTTTCATCCAGCTTGGCTGTGACCCAGCGACCAAAGACGAACAAGGCATCAGAGAGGCGGTTGAGATACTTCAGAATTGCTGGATTAATGGGCTCAACTCGATGTAGATGCAGGACTGCACGCTCTGCCCGACGACAAGTAGTGCGAGACTGATGCAGGAAGGCATTGAGTGGAGTTCCTCCTGGCAGGATGAAGCTCTTCAATGGTTCCAGCTCTGTGTTCATAGCATCAATCACTTCTTCCAGCCAAGCGGTATCGGCTTCCTCCAGCTTGATCTGTCCGGGGTATTCGTCGCCTGGCAGTGTGGCTAGTTCGGAACCAATGTCGAAGAGCTTCTGTTGGATTGCCTGTAGAATCAACTCGAGCTTGTCTCGACGCTCGGACTGTGGCTTTTGGGCATTGAAACTACGAGCTAACCCCAAGCAGCTGTTTAGTTCGTCGATAGTGCCGAAACCTTCGATTCGAGGGTGATCTTTGGGTAGACGGGTTCCGCCAACGAGACCGGTCTCGCCAGTATCTCCGGTACGAGTGTAGACTTTTGTGATGCGAACCATCGAGCAATGCTCCTGTTAAGTTAAGATTTTTAAAGAAAAATTATGGTAACGGAATCCAGACAAAGCGAAATCTTTTTCATCAAAATTTCATAGGCCAACAGCATGCGTAGGAGCTGCTGAATGTAGTTGCTCAAGTGGTTGCGCCAGGAGGGAGTACTGCCCAGAAATTTGGTTTACCAGCTGGAGAATACAGAAAAATCACCAGCTAGCTTTTCTCGGCTATATAGAGTCCTCGAGGAACAACCCACACTGGAAGATGTGATCTTGGAACGCATGGCTCGTCGGTATCAGTTGCCCCCGTTGCCAGAGGAGATTAACTAGTTGTAGTCTATCCTTCGGACCTTTGGAGCTAGCAGGAATAACTCTTTCATGAATCCCTGTTGCTGCTGGTGGGTAATGATGGCATTCCCTGGCTGATTGGTGACGTCTTCTGCGCTTGCGGTTCCGGTATCCCAGTCTCCACCTTGGTTCGGTGAACCGAGTGCGGCTGGCTCAACTCTATCGTGAAGGACGTGGTGATGCTTCTGCAATGGAGGAAGTGGAGGTTTCCCGACAGTGGCAGGAACTGTTCAACGTGGACCTGCGCTACGGTGCTTCCAACATTCGTTTGTAACTTGGTCATCAGCCAGATCAACTGCTGGGGCGCCTATGTATTGATGGTGGCAGACACTACCAGAACCTAGTTCTCTGCTCTCCAGTCAGTTGCTACCACACCTGAAGCTAAAGGCTGGGTCAGACATCGCAGTACGCGGCAGACCTCAGGACGGCTGCCTGCGGCAACGAACTCCAGATAGCCAGCTTTACGGTCTGTGACTCCCCATTCTGATGATCGACCAGGGGTGAAAAGCTAGTGCTACGCTTGTTGGAATCTAGGGACCTGCAGCTGGATCTAGCACAACTTGGTTTTTATTAAAATGATCGAGCGGTATTCAAGACCATGATGCGATGTCAATACAGGATGCTGCTTATGGTTCGACCGACCGGCAGCGGCACGAAGACAACGCTCTATGCTCTCTTGAAACCTCGACGCTCAGTGCAAGAATGTGATCACAATTGAAGATTTAGTTGAGTATTATCTTCCTGCCACAGGTTTTGGTATAGCCTGAGGGGCTAGGTAGGTTTTGCGGAAGCCCTACGAGCAACCTTGCGTCAGGACCCAGACATGATGCTGTTGGGAGAGATTTGTTGTGAAGAAACTGCTCAGATTGCATTCAAAGCAGGATTAACGGGCTACTTGGCAATGGCAACCCTGTACACGAACAATACACTGCAACTGCTTGCAGCGCCCGGAAAATCTTGGTGTCGAGCGAGCACTGATTGCGGACACCCTTCTGCCAGTACTTTCCCTGCATTTGGTTTGGTCTGTAGTGGGAGGCCGTCTGCCGGTCTATGAACTGCTCCGTCTAGATGAGATCTTACAGGATCGCCTGCGACGTCAGCTTGCTACTGATGACTTGTTGGTTCCTTATCTAAGACTTTACTTCCA
Organism: SAR324 cluster bacterium JCVI-SC AAA005; assembly: GCA_000224765.2. Lineage (GTDB taxonomy): Bacteria > SAR324 > SAR324 > SAR324 > NAC60-12 > JCVI-SCAAA005. Next base: position 7,082 of record AGAU01000198.1, read on the forward strand.
CTCGATTGCCCAGACCGCTGAATGAATGCTGCATGATCATTTGGTCTGGAAGGAAGAGTTGGAAACGATTTTGCCGATTGCTTCAGAGAGTCAGCAATGAGTGAGGAAAACATCACCAGGGATTGGGATCCGGTTGGGTATGACCAAAATGCACGGTTCGTTAGTGATTTGGGGGAACCAGTACTGCAATTACTGAATCCAAAGCCTGGGGAGACGGTACTCGACCTTGGCTGTGGAGATGGCGAACTGACTCTGAAGTTGATGGATGCTGGTTGCCATGCAATAGCGGTCGATAGCAGCCCTGCGATGGTTGCATCCTCCCTGGCAAAAGGCATTAACGCGCGAGTGATGGATGGGCAACATTTGGAATTCGAAGGCGTTTTTGATGCGGTGTTCTCTAACGCAGCCCTACACTGGATGACCCAGCCTAAAGAAGTCATCGCTGGAGTAAAGCGAGCGTTGAAGCCTTCCGGTCGGTTTGTCGCAGAAATGGGAGGACGGGGGAATGTGGTTGCTGTCTTGGCAGCACTGACAAAAGCTCGTCAGCGCAGAGGCCTAGCACCTGTGAATCCCTGGTACTTTCCCGGTGTGGAGGAATATCGGCAGCTCCTGGAAGAAGCTGGCTTTCAGGTGCCAGTGATGCAGTTGATTCAACGTCCAACGGTCTTGCCTGGAGAGCTTCGAGGCTGGTTGGAGACCTTTGCGGTTTCGTTTCTGATTACAGATGGTGCAGGGCGTGAAGAGATGATTACTGAGGTCAACGAGGAACTGGCTCCTACCCTGTGTGACGACTCTGGAAAATGGACGGTTGACTATGTGCGACTACGATTTGTGGCATGCGATTCTTTCGGTCTCGATTGAGATAGTAAAATTTGGCTGTGTAGATAGCGAGAATGGATTCACAAGGAATAGATCTGTTTATGAGAGTTAGACTCCAGATCTTGCTGTTGTATGTTCTAGCTGTTCATTAGCAGCCTCCAGACGATCCGCAAGCAGGCAGATCAGATTAAAGGCAAATCGAGCTGCTAGACGACTCTCTTGAATGCATAATTTTTCCAGTGCAAGACGATCATAGAATAGTCCGAGGCTATCTGTGCCGGCGACTACATCAGCTGTTCGAACTAGATTTTCTTCTAACCAAGCGGTCTCTCCAACCAAGTTACCAGGATTAATCAGTGCGAGGACAACACAGCCCTTATCTTTGTTTATTTGCACCTTTAGCTGACCTTGTAGCAAGATGAGTACTTCCTTACCCTGCTCTCCCTGATTCATGATTTTTTCTCCCTGGGGAAGAGATCGCAGTACACCAAAACCTCTCAGACTTTCTTGTTCTTTGGTTGTCATGCCCTGAAAGATATTCAGCATCAGAGGCCTAGGCTGGGAAGTTGGTGGTGCTTCTTCCTGCTGAGTCTTTGATACTTGATCCAGCACCCGTTGGCTGGTCTGCAAAATTGCCTGCCGGAGTTGTCGAGCGAGATTGCGAAAAAGAGTAGTTGCGATGCGCGGACGCTGTTGCATCAGGTGATAGAGGCTGTCTCGATTGATCACTAGTAGGCGGGTCTCATCAACGGCTATTGCCGTTGCGCTACGTTGTGCCTTCCGAAACAAGCCCATTTCCCCAAATGTATCTCCTTCCCCTAGTTCTGCCAGAGTTGCACCGCCAGTTGGATTTTGTTGAATTCGTATCTTTCCAGATAGTATAACAAACATCTCCTGGCCTTGATCTCCAGTTTTGAACAGAACTTGTCGATTTTTCAGATCTTCTGAGTAGGCGAGGAGTGTTGCAATCTTAGCTTCTCTTACACTCAGGCCACGGAAGATTGCTAGACGCTGAACCAGCTGTTTGTTGATGCGGAGACCAAGATAATCCCAAACAGTAACCAGGCCAGTCTCCATCACAATGGTTGGTAGGAAGGTCAAATCAGTGGCTAGGCAGACTAGTAGGGTATACGCGGTTAGCAACCCAAATAACTGCAGAGAATCAAGTTCAGAAAATGCAAAGACACTGAAACCTAGACCTAGGGCAAGGGTGGTTGTCAGCATTGGTCGGGTCATCTGCTGCAGTGCTAATTGTGCTGCCTTGCGTCGATCCCGCTCCTGCTTAACCCGCTCATGATAGCGAGTCAAGAAATGGACTGTATCATCGACCCCAATGCCTAAGGCAATGGAAGCAATGATTGAAATGGTTACTCCGAGCGGTATCTCAAACCAGCCAAGGGTTCCGAAGAAAAGTAAAACAGCGGCAATGTTCGGAAAAAGTGCTATCACCCCCATCTTCCAGGAGAGAAATAGGCCCCACATCACTCCAAAAATCAGAAATAGTGCCAGCAACACGCTATCAATCTGTCCCGAGGCAATGTTGTTGGCTGATTCACTTGTCAAAACAGCTCCTCCCGTGAAAGTAACATTAAGGTGAGGAACAAACTCAGGCAGCTTTTGTTGCAGTCGTTCTCGTAGTTCAAGCAGTTCTGATGATCCATCTGCTTTCAGCCGAAGAGTCACTAGTAAGTTTTCACCATCTGGACTAAGAAATATAGGGCCGTCTTGCTCAGCTAATTTCTCAAAAAAATACTGAACCTCCAGATCATTCAAATCATCTAAGCCATTCCGATATACCCAGAGTGTCTGGGCTGGTGAATAGATTTTGTCAATACGCAATCCCTTTAGGGAATCAGGCCATTGTTCTGTTTTCAGAGTCAGTAGCCAAACTTCGAGATTATCTAGGCCTACAATAGTGGCGGCAGAAACTAATTTTTCTTCAGCTTCAGGCTTGGCCTGAAATACCAAACGAAGGGACTGAGTCCCTGCCAGATCAGATTCGATTAGGCTAAGGTCCTGCTCAAGAGGATGTTCTGGTGCGAGTGCCTGAGAATTACTATCAATTTTCAAGTTTAGGACACCAAGGCCTGCTATTGTAGCAAGCAGTAGCCAGAAGACGATAACTTTCCGAGCCCGGTACTGTAACCACTCACTGCCTTTACTAAACCAGCTTAAGGAGTTGTGGACAGAGTCAGACTGAGTATGAGACGCCTTAACTCGAAGAATTTTCAGTAAGGAGGGAGTAACAGTCAGAGCAAACAGATTACTCAGTAGAATTCCCACGCAGGAATATAGTCCCAACTGCTGAATTGCAGGAATAGGACTGACAGTCAGAGCTGCAAAACCCACCACCGTGGTGAAGGCAGTAACACTCACAGGAACTACTACCTTATCGAGAGTCTTGGAAACATGACTATCAATAGACGCTTTTGGCAGATTCTTACTGATACTCAGAAATTGGTCCAAAACCATGATGACATAGGCGCTGCCAACACAAATCAGGATTGGAGCAAAGGCTATCGTTACCAGATTCAAACGATGACCAATCAGGCCAACGAAAGATCCGGTCCAAATTAGTGAAAGAACCACGTTGATAAAAGCTACGACGATTACTCGAGGTGTTCGAAAAATAGCGAATAATACAATGATGATTAGACCAAAACTTAAGGGTAAAATTTTTTCGATATCCTCCTGAAGCACCTTGGAAGACGTATAGATCTGTCTGGGTTGACCGGCGTAGGCAATGCGTAGTTCTGAAGAACTGAAGCTTTTCAGAATCTCTTGCAAGACTTCTTGTGTTTCTGCAGAGGAAGGCAGAGAGTTAGTGTTGAACTGCAGCACCATCCCCAAGGTTGTTCCCTCTGCTGAAACGAAATCTCCTAATGCTAAGGAATTTTCTGCCAAATCGTTCAGGATTTGTTTGATATCTTGATTGGCTTCTTGCCTTAACTCTTCTGGTGTCTTTTGCCAAACATTGGAAGGACAGTGTAAGATTTCGGAGGAAATCTCATCAAATTGAGGTAGCTCAGTAGGATCTAGATCCAACAGCAGACTATCTGCTAAATCATTGGCAAGCTCTTCTGGCCCTCCCAATGGATCGTCTTCTAGTGAGAAAGCTAAATCACTCGGAGTTCGTGTCGGAGGAGTAGGAATTTGTAGGCAGGCCAACTCTTCTTGTAATCTTTGTAACCGAGAAACACAAATGGAGCCAGGTTGCTCCTGATGGAAGTAAGAGTATCCAGAGCACGCTCCTACAGGACGGGGAATATCGAAAACAGACTGAACCGACCTTAGGCCTGGTAATCGGTTTTGAAGAGTTTTTCGAAGGGATTTCAGTAGTTCCAGATGTGCTAGTCCCAAGGATTGTGGAGGAACCGGCTGCAAGGCAACAACCAAGACTTCTTCGTTGCCAAATAGAGATCGAGTGTGCAGAAAATCTTGGTAGGCATTCGAGTCACGACTGATGAAAGGTTCAATCGTGGAATCAATCTGTAGTTTGCCTTGAGAATTGAACAGGCTGCTTCCACCAAAAATCATGAGCAGAGCACTGAGCAAAGAAGCTACTACAAGCAGAGTCCAGGAGTATTGATTTACCTGTTTTAACCAAGACATATCTATAATTAACTGCTGTGGAACTGTTTACGGTAACTTATGAAAATTTGGGTAGCAGTAACCTCAGAGTTCAGCATTTTTTGAACGGGAGTTATGTATCGTAAAAATTTCAGTGACCACTGCGTATTATTGATGGGCTCATCCCACACAGTCATGTGCAGTAAACCTGTCTGTTCAAAAGGAAAGGTTCGATAAGCCACAAAGCGAAACTGAATTTCATTACTCCAAGGTATAACTGCAATTCCAGAGAATTGATGACGTGCCAACTGCCGTTGATTTTGCTGCAATGTTTCCTTGTTCTCATAGCGCACGGCATGTGTGTTTCCTGGAACATCAGTAAAATATCGCAGGGAGTATGCTCCAAGTAGAAATATCTGCTTTACGCGAGTTTCTAAGGAAGTTGCTAAAGCGTGGTATGGGGAGCGAAACGTACGAAAATATAGATTTCGATTCTCATCAATTTCATAGGAATAGAGATTTTTCTGCAGAAAATAACCAAGATCAAATTTCCAGACCAGACCTTCCCAGCTTACATCTCCCTCAAGAGTCAAGAAATCTAGTTTAGATTCTCTTTCCGTGTAATTGTCTGCCAGTTTTTCAAAGGAAGATCGTCTCTCTTCGAAACCGTTTTCAACTACAACTTCCTGAGTTGGCTCATAATCAAAAGTGATTGAAGAATCCTGATCAAACCAATGGAAGTAGCTAAATCGCAGATCATAACTGGAAGCAAACCATTGGTATTGTAGTCCAAAGTAGTCTCTTAGTGAGGAGCCATCATCTCGGTCACCATCTTCCTGTGCCTCCATACTTTCCCGCAACTCAGTAAAGCGCATACCTAACGTTGAGGGCCTCAAGGGTAGCAAGATCAACGTTACCGTCTGGTCCTGTCCCAACCATCGGTATCGCAGGGAAGGCAGGGCTTCCTTGCTGTTTTCTAAATCCAATGAGAGGAGTGCGGTGATTTCCTGCAAGTGCAACACATCAATGGGACTATCGAAATCCAGTTTCCCTAACTCAAAAATTTGCGTCCCCCAACGCAGTTGGTGATGTTCATCCTGATAATTTGAGTAAATCTCTCGAATCGTAAAATAGCTATCTAGAAACTGCTCTTTATTGCGCTCATAGTGCTGGGTAAAGTTGACGCTCAAGCGTGCGTAATTGTAGAGTTTTGGGGATGTTTGAACATGGATTTTTTGCTCATAGGTTGTTCCAAATGTATATTCGCTGAGGTTCTCAAATTCTGGATCAATCTGGTATAGTCCTCTGATTTCACCAGTTCCGAATGTTGTAGTCACTGCATGAGAAAATTGAACTTTAACTTGAAAATCGTTGGCCTCTTGTTGTTGCTCAGTTACAGAGGCACGTGACTCCTTTTCAGGAGTTCCTTCGGTATCCGAAGATTCAAGAATTACTGTAGTGGGCTCTGCTACAGCGAAAGGATCTTCATCGAGTCCCAATGGATCTTCGCCTGCCCCATCAGTGAAGGGATTTTCGTTGAGCCCAAGGTCTTCTTCAGTAGTGTCGACCTCTGCGAAAGGATCTTCATTGAGTCCTAGTTCATCTACGTTTGCACTACTAGCGAAAGGATCTTCATCGAGTCCCAGTGGATCTTCAGTAAGACTTGGGATCAGGGATATCTCTTCATTTTGCGAAGTTTTATCTTGTAAGGAAATTTTTTGTTCAGCAATCGAATCTGGTTCAACTGCTGGAATCATTTCCAAATCTTTAATGATACTATTTTTTGCAGAAAATTCTGTGGTATCCAGCACTGACTTTACCCTTGAGGGAGTCAGCTTCATGAGTAACAGGATGCTTTCTAGTCCACTTAACTGAGCATCTAATACCCAAACTAATTTGGCGTCTCCTTGCTCTATTGCTTTTTGAAACTGTGCTTCTAAATTGGTTCTGTGGGAACTTAATTTTTCAAATTTCTGGTGCAGAGGATATTGGCTCAAGAGAGTCGAAGAAATTTGCTCAATATTCTTTTCAAACTGTGAGCGTGAAGATTGTTGGTCAGGAAAACTGGATTCGGTCGGTGTAGCTATTTGCTGAGCCCAAACTTTTTCTGCGTCAATCATCTCTTTAAGCTGAACAATCAACCGGTTCTGCAGCTCTTTGGGTAGGTATTTAAATCGGTCTGGTTCAGGAATAAACTTTTTCAATTCTTCTGGAATGATTCTATGCTGTTCAGTGATTTCGATACTAGAGGTTAGTGCTGGAGAGTAGTGGGTATCCTGAGCAAGAACCGGGAGACTCAACATCCAACTGAAGAGGCAAGTGACTCCGAGCAGTTGTCTATGCATTTGCTAGCCTCAGTTGGTGATAAAGAGATTTGACGGGCTTATATTTTTCAGCCTTGGATCGTTTTTTGGATCTAAGTACAGATTATACTTGTTGCCATCACGCTGAATATAAACCAACGTTTCGGCAACAAAGGCTTTTTCATTTCCTCGTGTGGAGCGCACTCTCAAGACTGTAGAAATCCACTGCTTATCAATCTGCAGGTAGTATTTGGGAAAGGTACGGTAAACCTTACGTAGTATGCCATCTGTAAAAAAGTTGAGAGTGACAGGGATTTCCCTTGTCTCATCGAAAAAAGCAATCACTTGGTCATACTCTGCTCCAGAAATCCCAATCTCTAACTTGAAAAACCCAGGATTTTTTTCTAACTCATCACAGGAGTATGTGTTGCTTTCTGATTCCAGCAGAGAAAAGTCACGGGAATCAATGTTTGTACCCTGCAAACGAGTAATGGAACTATCTGGGTAGCTTCGGCAAGCTTCGTTAGCCAACTCGCTACAAGCTGCACAGCCTAGCAACCGTTCGCCTCGCTGGATCAAACACTGTGATGACCTTGACCCTTTCAGAAAATGAACTCTGCTGTTATCGTCAAGACGTAACAGGTGCAGTACTTCCTTTTGCTGTTCTTTGCGATTTTTTGAATTGCAGGCTTCTTTTTCACATGGGCTGATTTCCAGGGTAGTGCTGACGTTACGCCGCAAGATGGGATTAGAATCTTTGGAGCGCTCCAGAAATACTCGTACCTGCGTAGGAGACTGTAACTCGTCGCATGTAATGGCCAGGCAGAAGCCAGGAATCAGGAGGAAGGTGAGCAAACTGACGAATTTCATTTGGACCCCTTTTTCAGGAGAAATTACTCAAATGGGGTACTGCAGAGTGGTGATGAGAGTTGTGCAGATTTCTCTCTACTCGCAAAAGCAGCATCACACCAAATTTGATTTACTAAAGATTTCGATTGGCTTTCTTGGCACCCTAATGACGGGGGAAGTGTTGAGACATTCATAAACAGGTTTTGTTTGCCCGTATCTATGATTTCAAAATTTCATAAGGAAACTGCTTAAAGCTTGCCAGTCACGAGTATAAGATGGATATGTTGGAAAGCACCATGTTGATGATGAATATTGAGAAGTATTGAAACAAGATCTTTCCAACACCTCCGCTTGCCTCGCCAGAATACCTCCTCTATCGTGATAACCTTTTTCTGTTGACTGTCGTTCCCCTGATTGATGGAAGCAATGTATTCTCCTGTACTCGGCTATCTCCGTTTCCCCACTTTTGGTGCAAACCAACTCTACTTTGTGGCTGAAGACAACCTCTGGGAGGTCTCCCTAATGGGCGGGCGGGCCCAGCGCCTGACCGAATCCCGTAGCGAACTGCAGACCCCACGTCTCTCTCCCTGTGGTCGCTGGCTTGCGCTAGTCGCTGCAGAAGAAGGTGAGCAGGAGGTCTACTGCCTGCCTGCTGAGGGTGGTCCCTTGCGACGGTTGACCTATGTGGGGCATGTGCTGCATATCGATGGTTGGAGCGCTGACGGCACCTCAATCCGTTTCTGTGGAGCGCATCGCTCGATTCATGGCAACGCAGACGCTCAACTTTATGAAGTTTCCTTGGAAGGTGGTCTAATCCATTCAGTAGATCTTGGTCCTGCTCGAACTCTTTCGACAGAGCCTGCTGGATTGAGACGAGTTCTGGGCCGCAATACAGTCCAGAACTCCCGCTGGAAGCGATACCGGGGAGGTTGTCATGGAGAGATCTGGGTCGATGCAAGTGGAAAAGGAACCTTCGAGCGCATCCTCGGTGATCATCCGGGTAATCCGGTCGCTCCAATCTGGTGGCAGAGCCGGATCTATTTTCTCTCTGATGTTGATCGAACTGGCAATCTCTGGTCATGTCAGGCAGATGGTAGTGATCTGCATCAGGAGACTAAGGAGATTGGATTCTACGTACGCCAGCCTGCTTATGGTGAGTCCAAGGTCATTTACCACAGGGCAGGCAGCTTATGTCGCTGGGAACCTGGAAAAGAGACTGGTGAGGTGCTGCCAATCACTCTGCCGTCCCCACAGTTTCATGTACAGCGTAAGTTTGTCTATGGTTCTGAGGAGTGGGAGGACTTCGCTCTGCATCCTAAGGGACACTCAGTTGCCCTGTCGGTGCGTGGCAGGTTAGCCTCAATGCCACTCTGGGAGCTCGCAGTACAGCAGCATGGCAAAAGACAGGGAACTCGTTATCGACTGCCAACGTATCTCGCGGATGGCCGGCTGGCGACGATTGCCGATGAACAGAACTCCCAGGAGGAACTACTGCTCTTTGTAGAAGAGGCTTCAGTATCACCTTTGGATCGGATCGAATTGCCTGAAGGTCGTGTTCAGTCCATGGCCGCATCTCCAACTCAGCCAGCCTTGTTGCTGACTACTAGCCGCTTGGAGCTATGGTACCTTAACCTGGAGAAGGGAACACTCACACTGCTAGATGTTTCCAACCTCCGTGAAATTGAGGATGTTACCTTCTCACCGGACGGTAATTGGGTTGCTTACAGCAAACACCTGAATACCGAACAATCCGCCATCTTCTTCTGCTCTGTGGATCAACCTGAACCACGACAAGTGACTGAACCAGTACGCTATGACTTTGGTCCAGCCTTCGACCCGGAAGGGCAATGGCTCTATTTTCTCTCCTCACGCACCTACCAACCGATCTGGGACACTGTACAGATTGGGGCGAGCTTTGCCCGCAGTATGAAGCCCTACCTGATTACTCTGCGCAGTGACCTGCGTTCCCCTTTCTTAGAACAGCCTGCGGCTCTTGGAGAAAAAGAAGAAGAGGAACCTGAAGAACGAGAGGAGGAAAACAGCGAGAAGAGTGCCGAAAAGAAAGAAAACAAGAAGAAGGAAGACCCAGCCCCACTGCGTATTGACTGGGAGGGTTTGTCCCAGCGGATCATTGAGTTTCCGGTGAATGAAGGCATCTATGGACAAGTTTTTGGCCTGCGCAAGCGAGTGCTTTTCAGTGAGTTTCCGCTGAGCAGTGGCAGTGAGGAAGAAAAGCCAAGCAAGCGAAAACCAGAGGGCCTGCTCTGGGCCTATGACTTCGAAAAACAGGAGAAAGAGCTATTGCTGCAGGGGCTGGATTATCTGGAAGTAACCCCTTCGGCTCGCACGATGGCTTATGCCAGCGAAGAGGGCCTGCGGGTGCTGGAAGCTGGGGCCAATGTGAATGAGGAAGATGGATCTCCTGAGGAACCTTCCCGCAAGACCGGCTGGCTAGATCTTGATCGGTTGCGCTTTGCTGTGGAGTTGCGTCCAGAGTGGCAGCAGATGTTCCATGAAGCCTGGCGTCTGCAGAGAGAGTTCTTCTGGGATGAGGAGATGTCAGGGGTCCGTTGGCAGGAAGTTGCAGGACAATATCTTCTGCTGTTGGATCGAGTAGCGTCACGGGCTGAATTGTCGGATTTGATCTGGGAGATGCAGGGTGAACTCGGTACTTCACATGCCTACGAATATGGAGGAGATTATCCTCCCAAGCGACGTTATCAACTCGGGCGACTCGGTGTTGATCTGGATTGGGATGTGGCTGCTAAACGCTACGTGATTCGAC
>AGAU01000197.1 GCA_000224765.2 SAR324 cluster bacterium JCVI-SC AAA005
GCCCATGATTTAGTGGATAATGGTAAATTAGGTAAGATCAAACATGTCGAAGCTACATATCTTAATGGATGGCTTACGCACACTGTAGATGGTAATTGGAAAAAATTACCTCACCAACTGCGAAGATTATCAACACGACATGGAAGCTTTGGGGTATTATATGATTTAGGCTCACATCTAATTGATCTTGTTACCTATGTTGTGGGTGACATCATAAACGTCAAGTGTGAAACTAAAACATTACCAAAAGGTAAAGTTAGCAAAATTGATGATTATGTATTTGATTCAAATGATACTGCTCTGATTATAGCTGAATTCAGGAGTGGTGCTTTGGGTAGTCTAAATATTTCTCGGTGGGGAACTGGCCACAAAAGAAGAATTCGACTAAATGTTTTTGGTGAACACGGTGCGCTAGAAATCGAAACTGAAAAATCTGAAAATCATATCAATTTGTGTTTGGAAAAAAATGTCCTAGACGCAAACTTTACTAGTGTTGAATGTCCTCCGGCACCCAATATATATGAATTATTTATTAAAGGTATTTGCGACAATATTCAACCGAAACCCAGCTTTATCGAAGGTCACAATGTCACAAAGGTTCTGGAATCTTGCTACATGTCTTCGATAAAAA
>AGAU01000196.1 GCA_000224765.2 SAR324 cluster bacterium JCVI-SC AAA005
CGATGAATTCCGGGTGTATCTGCATCGAAAATGTGGGATGCCACATCTCCAAAGTCGGCTCGAAAATGAACAGCGCTCTTGAGGACTAAAAGACGATAGTCTGATAGTTCTATACCGGCAATTTTCAGCATCTCTCTGTCCAGGCACTGACGACGCCCTGATGAAACCACTACCTCGACTCCCCCAACAACTAGGGTAGCTGTTGGTCCAAGACTGTCCTCGACACCCTGAAAATTGGTCCCCGATAGGTAAATACGCCGTCGCTGAGTGTTTTGACAAGAGCCTTACCCTGAACTGGATCACCATGCCGGTTGTCCGTTTTGCCACCCAATCGCACCTGAATCGCGTCGCCAACCCCTGCAGCATGAGCTTGCCTAGCAGTTTCTGGATCGAAAAGAACACCGACCAAGCCGCCTTTGAAGTTGGCATCAATCATTGCTTGCAGCGCGACGGTTCCGTCACATGGTGCTCCACCACCGGGGTTATCCGAACCGTCTGCGAAGATTGTAAGTCCCTCGTCAGGATGCTGGGTGACGAACTCCATAACGTCTTCGATCTTGACTAGCTGAGGCTGCAGATCTTCCCGAAGGTTCCATACCATAGTAGCGAGTTCGTCTGCCTTGCCGCCGGCCAGCTCTTGATCACCGTCTGCAGTTACTAGCACAGACACACCTGCTTGATGAATATCAGCAAAGGGGAATCCCATCGCAACGGTCGCAGTCAGAATGTCTGGTGTGGCTTCCAGTTGATGGACTTGCTGCATCAAGGACTGCATTGGCTCTCTGAGCGTACATTGCATCGGCGGCATCGTAATCAGCGGCAGTTTCCGAAATGCCTGTCTTGGTACAACCTCATTGCGAACGATACGTGCTAAGAGTTCAATCGCCTCCCGCCCCCTTTCGTTCATATCAATATGCGGATAAGTATCAAAGCCGATGATCACATCTGCTAAGTCAGCCATCTTTTCTGTGATGTTTGCGTGCAAATCGAGAGTGACGACAATGGGCATATCTTGACCGACAAGCTTGCGAACGGCATCAATGAATTCACCCTCGGCGTCCTGATAGTCCTCCGTCACCATTGCCCCGTGTAGGTCAAGCAGAACTCCGTCGACTGGTAGCACCTTTTCAAGCCGCTCTAAAAACCACCCCAGCATCGTATCGAAAACCTGCTGGGCAATGATGCCGGAAGGACATGCTGTGGCAGTCAACAAAGGTAGCAGTTCTATGCCGGCAGCTTGGGCTCCATCGATGTAACCACCGTGAATGGAGCCTGTGCCAGCATATCGCTCAACGATCGCATTTCCGCCTTCCAACTGAGGTCCCAATTGGCTGTAGCGAATAAAGTCTGCCAGGGTCGTCGGCGTGGTGGAAAAAGTGTTGGTTTCGTGTTGAATACCTCCACTGGCAA
>AGAU01000195.1 GCA_000224765.2 SAR324 cluster bacterium JCVI-SC AAA005
ATCAGGTGCCTAACGGTCTCATAACCCGAAGGTCGCAGGTTCAAATCCTGCCCCGCCACCACACTTTTCCTCAGTAAAATCAGCACTTAGTCTTCCACATAATGTTATATTGTTCCACGCTGTAACTTTTTCGTCCACCCACCAGTCCACCCAAGCAATGAGTATTTCTGTCCTAATCTGACCCCCTGCATTACAAAATTAATTCTTCTCTAGCACCTCTCCAACTCGTCTCAGTAACTCGATCAAAGCCTTCAGCTTCTCTGAATCAACGGAATAATCCTCTCTCAAATAAAGCCAACGATTGATCTCAATCATCAATGATTGGACGTGCCGGTCTTTTTGATAATGCTTCATCGGAACAATGCTCCCACTAAATGGCTGATCCCGCGTAGTCGAATAGCCGCAACTCTCTAGTTCCTTCTCAACACTTGCTACTAGTTCTTAAGGAGTATGAAATTCATCAGTTCTTAAACAAAATCTGGTCGAAAAGCAGTTTGGTTTAGTTCGTAAGGTAGAGGCAAAGCTGGAAAGCTATGACCATCGATGATCAGACAATGATCATCAGCCAAGAGAGACTGCTCAACTACCTCTGTCAGCTTTTGGTGATGAGGAATGTAATATCGCTCCAGTAATTCCTGACGTCTACTTTGGGTGGGCTGCTCACGTAGCGGCTGACGCAAAGATCCTTTAGTGTAAGTTACACCCATCCCTACCTGTCTCATCGGCTCTTGAGAGTCTTCTGAGAATCGCTCTGGATCAACTACAAGCCTGCTAACAGGAAACACGATTGCCTTTGCTGCTGGAAAAGCCTTCTGAAAGATTATATCTGTTGCATGATCAGTAATCCGGTTTAGTTCTTCCTGAAGTTCCTGATCGGATAGAAGGAACTCTTGACGAAGATCTTCAGGAATAATGGTAGAAGCATGGGGAAGATGAAGGATCATTGGATCTTAGATTGATCTATCTTTTGGTTGGGATTGAGTAATTTTTCGAATCAACTAATCTTTTTGTCTTTCTCAAGTTTGAGACTGTACCAACCTTGTTTGAATGAGTAACTCAGCTTTAATGAAACTCGTTTAAAATATATAAATCTAAGGGGAATAATGAATCGCAAAGCATGTGTCGTAACTGGAGCTTCCAGAGGCATGGGACGTGGGATTGCTCTTGTTTTAGCTAAAGAGGCTGGTTGCTGTGTCTATGCAACTGCTAGGGACAAAGAAGCTCTAAATGCTCTAGCTGAAGAAGTGTCTCAATCCGATTCGGATGGATATATTGTACCTTGTGAACTGGATCAGAATGATGATCAAGCGGTTCGAAACTTTGTGCAGAGTTTTCAAGCAAAAGAAAATCGCATCGATTTGCTCGTTAACAGTGCATATGCAGGATTAGTTGCCATAGCGCCACACTGTGGGAAACCTTTTTGGGAGCGTCCTGTTTCTGTATTTGATGCCTCTATCATGATTGGCCTTCGAAGCTCATATGTGATGAGTAGTCTGTTTGCTCCGATGATGGTTAAACAAAAATCAGGATTGATGATTCAGGTTTCAAGTTTTGGAGGAGTTCAGTACTTGTTTGATGTTGGATATGGTGTAGGTAAGGCCGGTTTAGATCGCCTTTCGACAGACATGGCAGCAGAACTCAAGCCACATGGCGTTTATGCCATAACCTTGCATCCGGGCGCCGCAGTAACAGAAGTAACTGCATTTCCAGATGGAGAAACTCCTATTTTTTCAGGTCGAGCTGTCACAGCACTGCTCAATAAAGCCAACAAAGATCATCTGGAAAAGTTGAATGGAAAGGTAGTTCAGGCAGCAGAATTAGCAGTCGATTATGATTTTGTAGACATAAACGGTAAGATGCCAACTGGCGTAGAAGTAACCAAAACTTGGCGAGATGCGATGTCTAATCCTTTGATTCAATACAGTTTTGAGGCAGATCTACCAGACCCTTCAAAGTCCTTGAATCATCCAGATGTTTCAGCATTTTTTCATGGAGCTAAGAACTATAAAGTTTAAAAATTCACGGAAAACTTTCTAATTGGAGCAAATATCGCGATTTCTTTCTCAACCTTTGCCACTAGTTCTTCAGGAGTATGAAAGTCATCTGTCCCTAAGCAAAAATCTGGTCGGAAGGCGGTTTGTTGAAGTTCATAGGGCAGAGGCAGAGCTGGGAAGCTATGCCCGTCAATGATCAAACAGCGATTATTTCTCGAGAGAGACTTCTCAACTGCCTCTGTAAGCTTTTGGTGATGAGGATTGTAGAATCGCTCCAATAATTCCTGACGTTTAATTTGGGTAGGCGGGTTGCGTAGCAGCTGGAGTAGGGACCCCTTAGTATAGGTCACACCCATCCCGACCTGGCTCATTGGCTCTTGAGAGTCCTCTGAGAAGCGTTCTGGATCTACCACAAGTCTGCTAACAGGAAATACGATTGCCTTTGCTTCTGGGAGAGCCTGCTGGAAAATTTGATCTGTGGCGTGTTCAGTAATCCGGTTTAGTTCTTCCTGGAGTTCTTCATCTGATGGCAGGAAGACATCCCGAAGATCTTCAGGAATAAAAGTAGAGGCGTGTGGTAGATGCAAGATGATTGGAGCAGTCATAGCCAAAAGTAATTTTTGATTAATTAATCCGCTTTTGCCTGAAAGATATTCATTCTGACAGCACTAAAAAGTATTTGCCAAAATAAATGATTTGGTTATTCTTGAAATTGGTTAGCGCCGATTTGATCCGCTTGCGGGCGCATTACAAGTTTAGCTAAAAGGAAATCCAAATTCTTTTGGACCCACTTTGCTGAAACGAGTAGAGCGGGTCTTTTTGTTTGTACCACCGCCGATTTGAAGAGCAGCTTGC
>AGAU01000194.1 GCA_000224765.2 SAR324 cluster bacterium JCVI-SC AAA005
GGAAATCGATTCCAAAATCTACATCAGGCTTCCAGACTTTCTTCAGTAGCAGACAATATTTAGGAGCCGTCTGCAGATAGAGTTGAGTGAATCTTTCAAAGACATCACCCTTCTCTTTTGTTTTTCCCAGAACAGATACCTTCTCAAAGAAATCATTCCAGTTGGAGGAGGACAGAATGAGGTTTTTGGGTGTCATGATAATATTGGTGAGGGAACTAAAGAATTAATGAATTTTGATGCACAATTCTGCTTTCTCTTTTGCTATTCCTATTTTCATTGGCTAATACAGGCCTGAGACATCGTTAATTGGCTTTATCACATACAAATACCTTGTAAATGATTTCTAGCAATGAACTTAGGGAGTATTAACTCTTGATACAATGTTGATGCTATTCAAATTTCAGTGCCACATGACTCTTGAATATTTCAACCAACTAGTTGATAACTAGAGTTAGTTTTTATTGCAAACAAAATACAACTATTTTTTGGATATTTACTTTTAGACTAACAGTTTGTGGGGAAGAACCATGAAAGAAATCATTTGCAAAAGGGATGAACACAATTCTATCGATATCGATTATTTAATATACAAACCAGATAGTTATGAAAAAAATTCTGAAGACCGGTACCCCCTAATTGTCTTTCTACATGGAGGTTCCGTAGAAGAAAATGCGTTTGAAACGCTTAAGGAAAATGGGGTCAATCAATACCTTGCGTCTGGAAATGAATTGGAGAGTGTAGTTATTTGTCCTTTACATCATTACCCAGAAAAATTCTGGAATGAACAGACAGTGATGTCGATTATTAAATCTGCAATCTCATCCAATAGAATTGATGTTCATCAGATAAATATTATGGGTGTGAGTAGGGGTGGTTATGCTGCTTGGAGGCTAGCAATTGAACATCCAGATTTTTGGTCTTCCTGTGTTGTAGCTGGCGGCGCAAGTGCGCCTTTTGTCTACGCTTTTAGAATACCGACACTACCTGTATGGGCTTTTCATGGGGCAAAGGATGAAATTGTCCCTATCTCTGTAACTGAAAATATGGTGAAGCAACTCAAATCTCTCGGATCACATGTAAAGTTTACAGTAGTGCCTAAAGGTGGGCACGATTCAATTTGTTGGGATGAAGCTTTTTTAGATCCTTCAGTCTATGAGTGGATTCTCCAACAAAGAAGGTCTTAGAAAAATCGATAAGCAAAGTAATTGGGGCATACAGATGCCTACAGGGGTTCAAAGGCTATCAGAACAGAAAACAGACAGTTTTGGGCTAAACTGCTTTGATTAACCTGCTAATTGTCTTTGCGGAGATGAAAATTGAATCGGAATCGTCTGCTTGATATAGCGAATAAATATTGCAAGTGATTGGACTGGAGCAGGAACGGGGTTTTGATGAAGAATTTTATTCATCGTATAGATGAGTCCACAAACTTATTTTTTATTGAACAAAATATTTATTCGGGATCTCAGAGGGTAATTACCGACATAAAAAAAGGGCAATTTTTTGTGGGGAAGCCAGTGGGGAAGGAATTTGCAAGATCTGTTTTTATATAGTTAAGTCACTGATATAAAACATGGAAGGTGTGGAGCGAGAAACGGGGTTCGAACCCGTTATTAATATTATTTTGAAAACGAGTAATCAGAGGCATATTCTCTGATAAATACTGGGATATAAGGTTTTTTTTACTTTCTTTTTTTTACTACTCCATTATATGTTTTTATACGTAGTTGGTGGGGCAATAGGTGGGGCAGATTTATTTAGCTTTCTTTAGTTCAAATCATGCTGAGTAGAGAAAAATGGCTAGTAGAGAAAGACACACTACCAAATATTCTGGAGTTTTCTATCAAATAGATCGCAAGGGTAATCGGACATTCTTCGTTCGTTACAAACTTCAGGGATCTAGAAAGCATATTGAGGAAAGAGCCGGGAGTGAGATTCATGGGATGACTGCTGCCAAAGCAAATCTTTTGAGATCAGAGCGCCTATCTGGGAAAAGTAATACAAACACTCAACGAAAGCTTGTAGAGAAAGCAGAGAGTTCCAAAAACCAATGGACCCTTGCAAAATTATGGGAAGAGTATGCAGCAACACGAAGTAGTGATCCCGCTAGGCCCTACAAGTCATTAGGTGCTGACGAAGACCGATTCAACAAACACTTTTCATCGATATCACAACTTCAGCCTGAGCAAATCGACCACATCAACTATGAGCGATGGAAACGAAATATTGCCAAAGGTAGGAGTCCAACAACTGTCTGCCACTGTGGGGAGCTTTTGAGAAGGATTGTGCGTTTTGGAACCGAGAGGAATCTTTGTAATGGTCTTCCATTCAAACTGAGCCTCAAAAAGCCAGACAATCGGACAACAGAATACCTGGAACGCGAGCAGTTAAATCAGTTAATAGAAGCACTCAAACTGGAAGAGCCAATCACTGGAAATCTTTTTACATTTGCTCTGTTTACTGGTTTGCGTAGGGGAGAATTACTGAGACTGGAGTGGAGCGATATCAATTTTGAGCAAGGAATTGTTCAACTCCGTGATACCAAGGCTGGAAAAGATCAAACACTACCACTTTCTGAGAAGGCACTTTCCTTATTGGAGAATCATCCTAGACATCAATCTGGTTGTGATTACGTTTTTCCTTCTCCTCAAGGATGTCAGTGGTCAAGATCAAGTCTAGACAGAGTGTTCAAACGTATTGCTTCCCGTTCAAATCTACCAGAGGGATTCCGGTTGCTCCACGGGTTGCGCCATCAATACGGGAGTATGTTGGCAGAAAATGGAGCCAATATCGTTGAACTCAGGGATTTACTACGGCACTCCGATGTGAGGGTATCTGAAAGATATTTGCACAGCAGCGACGAGCACTTGCGTAAAAGAATAAATCTCTTGGGGAATCAATTAGAGTCGCTCGGTGTCATGAAAATTATGGGAACTTAAAAAGATTAAATTTTAATCAATTATATTTGAATACTCAAATTCTTTCTTGCAATTAGTTTTACTTTGTATTAGCTTATTCAATACTGATTTTTGTACAATGATCTAGAAGATCGAATTACAGAAATTAGTTCACTGACATTTGTAAATTGATCCAGGGGATTAAACTTCATAGTACAGTGCATCTGCTGACTTCTGTCACCATTGATCTTGAAGATCAAATTGCAGGATTCAGTCGGATATTTTTAGCACCATGGTCCAGGAGGTATCATGTCTTAATTGTGAAATTTATCACTTTTGGTATTAATATGAATGTTTTAGATAAAAATTGTGAATTTCTTACAACGCAACAAGCGGCAAATTTCCTCTCCCTAAAACCAACCACTCTTCACCAATGGCGATGGTCCGGCCGAGGACCTAAATTCATTCGCCTTGGAACACGTTCAATTCGTTACCGTCTCGAAGATCTACTCAACTGGATCGATAGTTCTAACTAAAACCGAGATCACTGCCTGAGACAATGGATTTGCTCTGGGTGTCCAGGTTATCAGTCGTACTGTCCAACCGTTGATCTGCATCGCCTCAGTTCCTTTCAGTCCAGATTTGTTCTGAATCCCAAATCCATAGCGCTCTGTCTGTGATCCTCAATCCTTAGTTCCTAATCTGTCCAATAAATCTAATCCCGATAAGTCACTACTTGGATGAAGCCAGGAAGTCTGTTTTTGCAGACTATGATGACTGTTAGGAATTAGCGGGTTTGATGATTGATTTAGAGAGAGGCAAATGAGTGAAAGTATTCCAAATGAGCTTTTGATAAAGCTTTTGCTAGAGCATCCTGATTTCGCAAGTTTCCGAAAAGTTGGTGAAGACGACTGGCGGGATTCAAGCGAGAAAAACCCAAGTTTTTCATTGAGCCCAAAAGGATCGTATGACTTCAAATCTGGGAATTCGGTTAACATTTACGAATTGGCAAAAGAGAAAGGTATATTAGATGGTGCAAAAAAAAGGTCTGGATTTTTCTCCAGAAACCAATCCAACCCCAATGAATCGGGAGATAAAAGTTTTCTCGCTGCGAAAATATGGTCTGAAGCAACAACCTTTTCTGGAGATGCCGATTATATTCGAGATTACCTGACTGAAGATAGAAATATTCCATCAGACAATTACCAGGATTTGATTAATGCTGGTCTACTTCGGTGGTTCCCAAAAAAGAATAATTACCCACCTGCTCTAATTTATCCCTTCCACCAGATTGAAGAAGATTGCTCACTCCGAAAACAGATTCGAAAGATCCATTTCACTAGAAAAGAAGCATTCAATGGTAAGAGAAAAAATGCTTTGGGTAAGGATGGTCATTTGACTGTTTTGCCACCTTTAAGGCTTTCAGAAGTGGCTTCAAAGCGGGTCTATTTAGCAATGGAAGGCTTGGAGGATGCTCTCAGTGTCCGTCAATACTATTCAGACAGAACTATCGTTGTTGCAGGCAGTAAGGAAAACCTAAAACATCTTGATCGATTACTCAAAAAGGGAGATGAGTTACTCATCATTGCAGATAATGATGGGACATATTATCCAAATAGTGGTCAAGAGAAGGCTGCACAAATCTGCCAATTGCTTCAGTCAAAGGGTGTGAATGCTAAAGCCCTAATGTCAGCAAAACCGAAGTTAGATGCCAATGCGGCACTGCAAAACGGCAAACTATCTGAGTGGTTGAAAACACTTGTTGAAGTGCCAAAGATAAAGGAATATGAATTTTCTGATTTTGATATCGAGTCGATAAAAGGCAAAAAAGTCCCAAAACTTCCGAAAAGCATTTTGCCTGGAAAATTAGAGAATTATCTTGAATTAGTGGCAAGATCTCTTGATTTGAATTATGAAGCAGCATTTATTGAATTTCTAGTAAATGCCTCCATCGCAATTGGTGGTAACAAGAAAATTAATATCAGACCGAATTGGCAGGAAAAAGCAATTCTGTGGGTTGCCAGTATTGGTAAAAGTGGCTCTGGAAAAACACCCCTTCATAATCAATGTGGCGGCTTTTTTCTACAGTCAATTCAACTTAGATGGCGTGAACAGTATAACCAAGAACTAGAGCAGTTTAAGAATCAGGAAGTTAACAAGCCTCCAAAACCTATTAGAAAACGTTTGATCGCTAACGGGCTAACAATCGAAAGATTGTGTGCTCTACATGAAGATAATCCTGCTGGAATTGGAATCACCAGTGACGAAATCATTGGAGTCCTAAATGGATTAAATCAATACAAAGGAAAGGGTAACGATAAGCAGAAACTGCTGACCCTCTGGAATGGCAATTCTTACGAGAACCCAACTGCAGACTCTGACCGATATATTCCCAGTGTGTTCGTACCAATTTCCGGAGGAATTCAAGAGCCATTGGTCAAAGAAATTGTTAGTGAGCACAATATCATGGATGGGCTCGCATCAAGATTTTTGTTTAACTATTTAATTTGGAATCTTCACCCAATAGAAATCGAAGAACAATTTAAAATCGATAGGTTGATTGAGGATTCCATTGGAAAAATCGTTCTTGAAGAGATTTTGGAGAAGCTCGCTCATATAAGGAATGAACCTAGCCAGATAGCAATTAGTGAACATGCGCGAAATCTACTTGCCACACTTGAATTCAAACTCAAAAAAGAACAACGGAATGGGAATGACCAAACTGGAGCCGCATACGCAAAACTAAGAACCTATATTTATCGAGTTGCTTTGCTCCTACATTATATTACTGAATCAAAACCTGATGAGGTTGAACTTAGTGAAAACACTGCCTTGAATACCATTCAAGTCATGAAATACTTCCTAGCAAACATGCAACAAGTTTATAGTTTTGTTGAATTGAATACAAAAGAGCAAAAAGTAAAGAAGATTTTGGATAAAATTCGTGAATTGGGAGGCAAAGTGCCAATCAGGAAAATTAAACAATTGTTTAAGGGTTCTATTAAGCCAGAAGAAATAGAGGAAATCTGCCATTCGCTGGAAAAACTGGGTGAACTGGTGCTCACTCCGACAGGGAAGACAATCGAATTATCGCTACCTTGATTGTATGCTCAGTTGCTCAGTTGCTTCCAACACTGCATGATTACTGGGATCAAAGTGAGATAATGCCGATTCTCATTGATGCTCAGTTATTCACAGTTGGTCAATTCATTTATGGTGTAACTGAGCATTGGTGAGAGAGGGTCTTTCTCACATCAAGGCCAGAGAATATCTAGCCTGCAAAGGAAGTGAGCATCTGAGAATGATTTTTAGAGATTCTGATAAGTTGATTCTTTGCATTACGAGGTCCGAATCAGACAGCATCTAATAATTGTTTGGAGTTGATCCTGCTACTGCGTTAATTATCAAATTTAACCCGCCTCTGCATGTGGCTCGACTGGTTTTAAATTAGGCCACAGATTCTTATCTTTTGGAATAAAACCTTCTTTTACATCAAGTGAAAACCACGGCAACCTTCTGAAAAGACTCTGGCAAGTTTCTCCCATTGGATTGTCAATGCTTTGCCGATTTACATTTTCGTGAAAAGGAAGTCCTACTCGTTGATCAATTCTCAAAGGATCACCACTAAATTCTGGAAGTTTACCTCTGGACGCATTCCAATCTTTCATAAAAATTCTGTCTGACGGAGGCCTTGTTATTGATGGGGGTTCGGAATCGTTATCCCAGGGAATACTGCAGGTATTTTCGTACAAGCCGAAACGTAGTTGCTTATATCCAGGGTGATCAATCATCAGAGTTGAGTAACAACACTTCGCAACAGTCCTTTTTGCACGCGCATCTTTTCTGAGTAAAATCACCATTATGTTTTCTTCGCCACTCTCGACCCTAATGTCATTGTCCCAGTAACCTGCTGATAGAATTGGTGGCACTTGGGGGCCATCTTTACTTTGTGCCCAAATAACATGTTGATAACAATCTATGCAAGCACATTCACGAGCCTTTCTGACTCTCCCATTAAAAATAGTAAATGATGTTTTTCCACAACTACATGTAACAAGCTTTGGATCAGAATTACAGTTATTGTAAAGTTCGTCGCTGTCAAATGACTTCGTTTTGTTTATTTTGGATCTATTGGACATAAATTTTTGAAATTTTAGTTCAGACTAACTAAGACTTTTTTGCAGCAATATTTCTTTACTCTTCTTAATCAATCCTTCCATAGCAGATGTTGAATAGCACCGTAGTCGCAAATTGTAAGTGAAATTACATCTTCCCTGGTACTATGTGGCAAAGAAGAGGTTTCTTTTGCTTGTCGAGAATGATCATCCACCCCAACTGAGTTTGATTAACGTCAGTCAGTACAGACATTGTGTTTCCTGTTTCTTTATCGTCTTTGATTTCTAGCGCTGTAGACCAATTTAGAGAGTGAAGTTTTTTCACCCTCTCTGTAATGGGTATCTGCCATCCACGGGGACATCTGCAATTGGGTATGAAATTCATTTGTCAACAGTGAGAACTAATTCTGAAAAATTTGCATGTTGGATCTTGTCAACCAGATGGTAGGCAGCAACTTCTAAAGAATTCTTCCAAATTGGTCAAGTTTCTTTGTCGAGGCTTTGAGTTGGGTGAGGGATGTACCTCTTTCACTAAATGAATAGTGCCGTGCCCCCTCTTTCTTCTTTCAGGTATATTTTCCAAAAAGCCCAAAAATAGTGGCGATGGCCATGGAGGTAGCGACCAAGAAGCAGCAGGTTGCTGTTAAGATCAAAGGTGGATAGATTGGCAGTCAATAATGTCTTAACTCTGTATAAATATAGATTGTGGTGATCATCAGACAGCAAATTTTCTATCTAAAAGAATTCTTCAAAGATCCTTCTATGCGTAAGGTTATCTTCTGGGTTGCTTGTTTAGCAGCCTTTTCAGCAAGATTTGCTACTGGGTGAAGTGATTACTGATCAATTAGGGGTAACTAAATTAGGAAAAAAGTGACTAAAGGAGAACAAATAGACACTGCCTGGAGGCTTGGTTTTCAAGGTGATTACTCATTGATTGAGGAAATAATTTACCCTGAATACCTTTGCTTGGATCACAGGATGGGACTGGAGGCAAATTTTGAATCAGAAAAAGTTTTGATGAAAACAATGTCGAGTATTGTCACTCCTGGGCCTTGCAAAGTTCTTTATGAAAATGAGGAGATCGTCGTTACTCGGTGGTTTTCAAAATATAATGAGACAGAACTCAGATATATTGCGGTTATGTCCGCTTTTCATTTCAGAGAAGGAAAGATATTTCGACAAGAGGTTGTACGAGAGCTTTTGGATTA
>AGAU01000193.1 GCA_000224765.2 SAR324 cluster bacterium JCVI-SC AAA005
TGGCCAAGGAATCACCAGTGACTTTAATGGAAATGTCTATGTGACTGGATACACAGGTGGAAATCTTGATGGTAACACTAATGCTGGGAGCGATGATCTCTTCGTTGTTAAGTACAATAGCAATGGGGTAAAGCAGTGGACCCAGCAGCTCGGGAGTTCTGCCTATGATAACGGACAAGGAATTACCACCGACTCTAGTGGAGGTATCTATGTGACTGGATACACTTCAGGTGGTCTCGATAGAAACACCAGCTCGATAGGCTACGATCTCTTTGTTGTTAAGTACGATAGCGATGGGGTAAAGCAGTGGACCCAGCAACTTGGGACTTCTTCTAATGATGAAGCAAAGGGGATAAGCATCGACAGCTCAGGAAATATCTATGTAACCGGATTCACAGAAGGAAGTTTTGAGGGCAATACTAGTTTGGGGAACAATGATTTTTTTATTGTCAAGTATGAAAGCAGTGGGATAAAGCAATGGACTAAACAACTTGGAACTTCTGCTAAAGATCGTGGGTATGCTATCACCTGTGATTCTAGCGGCAATAACTGGGTAACTGGTTACACTAACGGTGGCCTTGATGGCAATACACATGCAGGAAACATAGATATTTTCATAATCAAGTACGACACTAACGGAAATAAACAATAATAAAAGCCAGCGCATTAAACTGCCCTCACCTTCACCTCACCCAAGACACAACTGACAATTGCTGGGCCAGATAGCTACTGGCTTTCACGTCCCACAGCACACTCTTTAGCACATCTGGTCTTCTCTCAATTCTTTCCCCCAAACAGCGGGCTTCTTTGTAACTCCTAGAATTTTTTGATTTCTGCTGGATAGTACCAATGCCAGCTTCTGTCATTTAGTTTCTGTGAGAGAGAATGACCAGATGAGAAAGTCAGGTTCCCAACCCCCGTGGGGGTGAGGGATACCTGTTTTCTCATCAAGGAATAACATCGATGATAGCAAATGGGGGAAACATCACTAAATTAGGTGAGTACCGCTTATAATTTGAGCCAACTACGTTTGCGATCCTGTTGCAGGAGTGCTCCCGAAAGGCTGTAAAACCACTCATAACGCTTGGACAGGGTGAAGGGTACGACAACTATAGTTTTAGAGCCTCCAAATCACTCTCATCAATCAGATGATATCTCCGGAGCATGGCATCCGATGAATGACCTACCTGTTTCATGACCACATAGTATGGATTCCCTGCTCTTACTGCTTTTGTTATGAAATCATGCCGAAGATCATGGAAACATGCGTCTGACACACCGGCTCAGTAAAGCTTTTTTCCATGTGTCATGGCAGTAAGCAGTCCAATATGGGATTGGTTTTTTGGTGCTGGAAAGAAACACTTTTCTTGTATGGGTTTCTCTAGGAATCTCTTGGAGCATCTCAATCACATTTGGCACTAACTTCACTGATCGGGCCTGCCTTGTTTTAGTTTCTTTGGCCTTGAGCCGAACAAAACCTCGATCAAGAACTACAGAGTCCCACTTTAACTGAATGATTTCATTCTGCCTCATCCCTGTGCCCTGAGCCATGGTGATTATTCTGCGTAGCCAGATTGGACTGGCCTGCAGAATCTCAGCAAGCTCTTGCTCCGTAAATATTCTCTGCCTGACATTGTCGATCTGTATTTCTGGATACTGATTGCCTTTCACGGGGACCTGATCAAGCATCTGTTGGTCAACAGCTTTGTTGATCATCGCCCTCAGCAAGTTCAACTCCTCTTTACATGTCTTCGGAGCAATACACTCCCCTTGCTTGGTCGGTGACCCCTCAGAGGTTCTTTGGGCAACATATAACTCAAGTTGCCTTATCGTAAGGTTCGAGACTTTATTTTGGCCATCCAGCAACCTTCTAAGCGCCTTTGTCTGTGCCTGTACTCGACGATAGGCCGCTTTTGCTTTCACTACAGGAAGCTCTAGATACCAGTCAAATAATTGATTTATCGAAATTTTACTCTCAATCTGAACCATACCCCGATTTTTTGGGTGCCTCACTTCCACGAGTCTCTGTTCTGCCTCATTCCTGTTGGTGCCTACACGCTCTCTAATCTTTTTCCCATTACTTGATCTATACTCGATCAAGTACTCCTTCTCCGGTAGGCGCTTGAAATTTCTGACCTTGCAGGGTTGTCCTTACTTTTCACCTGACCTAAGCAAACCTTTACAGGCAAGAGAATTTCCTGAGTTCCAGTGTCCACACTTTGGGCACTCAATTAATAATCCCATCACTCTCTCTGTTTAAATCTTTCAAGGTAACAGCGTGTTAGTGATTACTAAGAAAGCAAAGATTTGTTTTGAGATCAACCAGAATTCTATAGTTCGTTGGGCACTTTGCTGGGCATGATTACTCTCTTCCTACCATAAATACTACTAGGAGGGGAGTAATCTTATGCTGGGCTTTTGCTGGGAAATTGTTGGGCACTTTGCTGGGCAACAATCTCTATTTTGGCATGGAAAAGTGGGAAAATGAGGGAGGATTTATTCTAATGTATCCTGAATACAAAGTCATCTAAATGCTGCGATTCAGCTTAATTGTATCAGAATTTTTGTGGTAGCAGAGGGGAGACTTGAACTCCCGACCTTGCGATTATGAATCGCACGCTCTAACCAGCTGAGCTACTCTGCCATTATTCGATAGGATATTGAGAAAGAATAGACCGAATTAGATTAAATCTTCTTTTTAAAAAAGCAAGGACTGGCTAAGCGCTTTGGATCAGATCCAACATTTCTTGGACTTCACAAATTTTTTGACGAGATTTTCCATTCCGCTGTCCCTGTTCAATCTCAAATTTGTCCAGCTTTTTCCAATCTTCAAAACTAACGAATCGAATTTTCTTCTGCTTCAGGAAATCTATTAGTTTTTCCTGAGCTAATTTTGGCTCTTGGATGTCACTTGTTTCCCAATTTTGTTTGAGGCGGTTAATGGTCTCCATTGCATCTTGTTTATTGCTTCCAATGACACCACTTGGTCCGCGCTTTATCCATCCAGCTGTATATTCCTGCTTCAGTAACTTGCCATCCGCACCATCCAGTAGCTGACCATGGTCATTTGGTATCGTTCCTTTTCGATCATCAAAGGGTAAGCCTTGGATCGCTTCACCCATGTAACCAATTGAGCGGAAGACCATATCCACGTTAAGGTGCATCACTTCATCTGTGGCTTTTGCCTTAAGAATTCCACCCTCTTTGACAATTTCATTGTGTACCAGTTCAATACTTTCTACCCTATCAGAACCTTCTATTTTCGTTGGAGAAATGAGGAAGCAAAGATGTAATTTGCGAGGGTTCCCTCTATCTCCTTGATCATGAATTTTTCGGAGAATCTGCAAATTGAGTTGGATGTTTCGAGAAGCTTTGGATAGTTCTTCCTTGCTGTGGTCATCAAGCTCAAGATCAGAACCTCGCATCACGACGTCGACTTTTGGCAAGTGAAGTAACTCACGTACCTCAGCAGGGGTAAACGCAGCTTGGACTGGTCCACGACGACCAATGAGAAAGACTTCTTCGATCTTGCTTTGTTGCAAGGCTTCAAGTGCATGTTCAGCAATGTCAGTTTTTGCCAAATTTTGAGGATCTTGACACAGAATTCTTGCACAGTCGATAGCTACATTCCCCATTCCGATGATCGCCACTCGTTTAGAAGTAAGATCAAATTGGTAATGGCGATAGTCAGGATGTCCGTTGTACCATCCGACAAACTCCGTGGCTGAATGAATTCCTTGGAGAGTTTCCCCAATGATGTTCAAATGGCGGTCTAAGCGACTACCAAAAGCGTAAATCACTGCGTGATACCGTTGAAGCAGTTCAAGCCGGTTGATGTCTTTACCAAATTCTACATTTCCAAAAAAACGGAACCGTGGGTGTCCGGCGGCTCTTTCAAAAATTTTTATGACAGATTTGATTTTCTCATGATCTGGAGCCACACCACCACGTACTAACCCGTAAGGAGTGGGTAATCGCTCCAACATATCTACAAAAACCATGGGATCATCATGGCGGAGTAGTTCCATTGCTGAATAAAATGCTGCTGGGCCGGAACCTACTATTGCGACGCGTTTTGTGGAATCTTTCATGGACTTTGGTCTAAAACATGGAGTTGTTATTAATTATCGAATAATAAACCTTAAATCGTAAGAAATATTCAAAAATGATGGGATGTGGTCTAATTTCATACCACGTTTCTTTCAATTTAATAAACTTCTTTGATCGGAGGAATGATGTTGAAGCGTCTTATGCTCTGTCTGCTTTCTTGTTTTTTGATTTCTGTATTAACCTGGGCTGAAGAAAAGTCAACTGAGGAGAGCAGGAATAAAGATAAAATTATCGCGGTAATTGATGCTCAATTAGAAGCCTTTCGGAGTGGTGATGCCGAGAAAGCATACTCTTTTGCAACACCAGGCATTCAACGGCAATTTACAAACTCATCTATTTTTATGCAGATGGTTAAGAACGGGTACAATGTTTTGAGACAACCGGTTAAAGTAGAATACCAGGATTTACGAGAACATTTTGGGGTGAAAATTCAATCGGTTAAGTTAACTGATTTGAATGGCTTTACTTTCCAGGCATTTTACCAGATGGAACAGCAAAATTCCGGAGAATGGCGGATTGGAGGGTGCAAGATTCAACAATCTGAACTAGACAAAATTTAAATCTGTTTGGTACCAATTAGCCTAATAATGTTGGAAATCAATTATCTCGAACAGTCGCAGCAGTTGTAAATTTTGCACTGGCAGCGCATCGAAACCCAACATCCATCCATGTACTCTGCGGTGAAGCGTCACGTCGCATTCCAGAGCGCAAGTATTCAGGTGGACTAAGACGTGATCCACCTCTCATCACTCGATATTCTCCTTCTAATGGTCCAGTAGGATCAACCAGATCTTCTGGATTGTAAGGACCAAATTTGTCATAAACCCACTCCCAAACGTTACCATGCATATCAAAAACGCCTAAATCATTGGGCTTTCGGTCAGCAACCACACGCTGCATGGTTGCTGAGTTCTGACCATACCAAGCATATTCGGTTAGGAATACAGGATCATTCCCATAACCGTAGGGTTGATGCTGCTTATCATCCCTCGCAGCTCGTTCCCATTCTGCTTCTGATGGTAATCGCTTGCCCAATGCCCCACAATAGTATCTTGCTGCATACCAAGACACATAAATCACTGGATGACTACCGACATTATATTCCACAATCAGATCATCTTTCCAGGTTTTCAGATAGCTTCCATCATGTAGTTTTGGTGACAGGGAACTACGTCGCAAAAATGGATTCTGCATAACGAATTTCAGATAGTCCGAATTGCTCACTTCACAACGATCCAGCCAGTAGCCAGTCAAAGTAATTTCTCGAGCAGGTTGTTCCGCAACATCTCCATCTGAACTGCCCATTCTGAAAGTGCCCCCTGGGATGAAGACCATCCCAGATTTCTTTTCACCATGTGGTGAAGCGCCTACCGCTTTGCAGGCTTGCCCCGCATAACTCCACACTGGTGCAGTCGTAATCTCATCTGGATAGAGCTTTCTTTCCAAGCGCATTAAAGCCGCGTGATATGCGTCCAAAACTTCTTTTTTACCCTTCGTGATTCTACGAAGCATCTCCCGCTCATTGTTTGCGCAGCGGTAGTCATCTTTTAGGCAATTCAATTTTTGATGGATCCAAACACGGAAAGTATCTCGAGCTTTACGGGTCTCAATTTCTCTAAGTAGGATGGGTTCCACCGTCGAATAAACTAAGTTGAAAACACTGACATTTGCCAGTTGATCCTTAGCTAAATCGATGATGAAATCGTACTTCTGGCAGAACTCCTGCTTCTCTGCAGGAATCTGAGTACCAAAATTGCGACGGCGGTTACATTCCATCGTCTCTCGACGTTGGCTGATACCTAGTTCTTCCTGCAAAACCCGGAAACGCATGTCGTAAAGTGCATGTTGTAAAGGATAGCGCTCACCCTGCATCACGTATGTAGCAAAAGTCTTGACTGCTTCCTCCTGAAAGCGTTCCACGTATTGCCGAAAAATTTGGGTAGAAGCCCAAACCAGAGTCACTCCGATCATGCAAGTAACGGCAGTCAGCAACCACTTATATTTCATCTGGATTGTCCGCAGAAAGATTTACGAAAATTGAGTCGTCAAATTCAAGCAAGCGATATTCCACCTTTTCATGATTTCAAAATGACGACTTTTTGGAAGCTGACTTATCGTTTCATTCTACAGCCTATACTAATGCAGTTTGTTCAGCACCAGGCAAAGAACAAGCCTAACCTAGAAGAGGCTCTCAAGGGAAGAAATGGCATCTGGGAGAGAATGGATGAAGCTCTTCAGAATCGTGACTGGAACTTACCACTGCTCTGGTTGCATACGGCTAGTGCTGGTGAAATCCTTCAAGCCGAGCCAATCATGAGGCAATTCGAGAAGGAAAATGTACAACTCGCGCTGAGTTATTCCTCAGTCAATGCTAAACGTTGGCTAGAAAGTGGCTCTACCAAATTACCGGATTCTGTAATTTGGAAAGATTATTTACCAATTGACAGTCATTTAAATGCTTTACAAATTCTAGCTAAACTTCAGCCGGATGCACTAATCTATGTTAGTTACGATCTTTGGCCAAATTTAGTATGGGAAGCACGGCGTAGAGGCGTACCACAGTTTTTGGTTTCTGCTTTGGTCCATCAGGGTTCTTGGCGCCATAGCAACTTGATTGGTAGAAGTCTCTTTTGCACTATTTATAAAGCGATGCAGGAAATAGCAGCAATTTCTGCAGGAGATGCCCAACGCATTTCAGAGAGCTATTCAAAGTCAACAATCAAAGTCGTTGGGGATACTCGAGTTGATAGTGTGCTTTCTCGTCGAAATAGTTTGAATGCACCCGATCTCCCTGAAACTTGGAGTAAAGCAAATATTCTAATCGGAGGCAGCATCTGGCCAGCTGATTTAGCTTGTTTGCGTGCTGTCCTGCTGGATGCTCTAGAAGAGTTGTCAGAATTACGTATTATTCTTGTGCCTCACGAGCCAACTGGTGAACACATTTCAGAGATTCAAGAAATTTTTTCAAGGTACCCAATTCATCTTTGGAGTCAGTGCCAAGAGGAGAAATTTGCAAAAGCTCGTGTATTGATTGTTGATGCAATTGGAATTCTATCAAGCCTTTATGCTAAGGCAAATGTAGCTTTCGTGGGTGGGGCCTTCACTACTGGAGTCCATAACATAATGGAACCAGCCGCGTTCGGATTACCAACATTTTTTGGACCGCACTTTCGCAATTATGCGACAGCAATTCGGTTAGTTGAAGATAAACTAGCTTACAGTGTAGGAAATACTAATGAACTTCGCTCATTAATCATGCCGCTACTGAAAGACCCTATCAAAGCAAAAGAACTTGGTTTACAAGCCCGAAATTTACTCGAGAAGGAAGCTGGAGCTGCCCAGAAATGTGTAGAGTTGGTGAGGCCGTTTCTACTGAACTCAAAGACCCCATGAAGAATTTTTACTATAGTGCTATGGTATTTTTGGTTGCCTGTAGCGCTAGTTTTCCATCAGAACCACTTTTGACGAGATGCGAGCGGGAGTCTCGCTGGAGTGCTCTGCCTCTTTATCAAACCTTCGAAATTCAATGTGAGCCCCTTCCTCAAGAAATGATCGAAACCCCACGACAAATCAGGCAATACTATTTAAGTTGTCCAAATCATCCAAACTACTGCTATCGCAAAGCCGAATTGATTTGTGGGTCAAACTACAACCTGCTTAGAACAGCTTCTTTTGCTAATCCAGGTGAGTTGATCGTGGAATGCAATTAAAACCAATGCGATTGTTCACACCAGCCAAGATCAACACTATTTTGCGAATTCTAAGCAAACGTGATGATGGATTCCATGAAATCTTCACCCACATGGTTCCAATTAGTTTTTTTGACGTATTGACTCTGCAAGAGAATTCAATGAAGCACTTCAGTTTTCGCTGCAATCTTCGAGAACTTGAAGGGCCCAACAATTTAGTCTGGAGAGCACTAAAGCTGTTTGAAGAAGCTTCAGGACGGACAGTACGCCTCATCATTCACCTGCAAAAAAGAATTCCAACCGGTGGAGGACTTGGTGGTGGTAGTGGCAATGCTGCAGCTACATTGCTTGCACTAAACCGCTGGTATGATGAACCTCTCTCTGTCAAAGAGTTGCAGAAACTTGGTGAGCAATTAGGTTCGGATGTCCCATTTTTTTTGAATCCAAGACCAACCTTGGCAACCGGTCGTGGAAACATTTTAAAAACTCTCCAAAACTATCCTTTGGGGGAGATTCTTCTCGTTACTCCAACGTTTAACATAAACACAGCGAAAGCCTACGTGATGTGCAAACCAAGAATGCATACTCATAGCATTCAACCAACTACTCTCACAATGCTAGCTTCAGAAATCGAAAATCAGTTTCACGAATCACTTTTTTCAAGCTATCCAGAATTGAACAAGATTTGTCAATTACTTTTGGAATTTGGTGCCTTAGCTGCTGCTGTATCAGGTAGTGGTTCCACTGTGTTTGGACTGTTTGATGACTATCAAGAGCGAAATTTTGCAATGATCAAACTCCAAGAATTAACAGACTACACTTCAATTCCATGTAAAATGTTAAGTTCTCATAATTATTTCTCTTCACAAAATTAGATTTTAATGAAAATCGTACTCCGATATTTGGAACTGATCAGGTCATAGATGGTGTGGTTGGTGCATCAGGTCAGACTATCTCAGTCCTCGGGATAAATTTATTTGGAATCAGTTATTTACTATCTTTTTATTCCAAGTACTCTCCTAACAACAAAATATTCAATTGTAACGTTAGTTACAAAGCACGCCAACACTCCATAGAATGGATTCTAAACCGGAGAAAACTTATGGTATCAGTTCTCAAGCTTACTACCGAAAAATTAAATCTTAATTCAATAATCCAATTAATTGTCAGCATCCTTATTATCTGTATGATGTTAGCTTCTTGCAGTTCTGTAAGGAAAAGCCCAAGAAACAATCTTCCCTACAGTTCAAAGCCCTATGAACCTAAGTCATATGGTATCAAGGACAAAAATCCCCAGCTGTGGAATCTGAGTAATGCTCGCGTTAATTCATACGTCCAGCGCTACAGCAAAACTAAGACGGTGGAAACCTGCTTGCAGCGGTCACGACAAAATGGGTACTTGAAATACATCCATCGGATTTTTTATGATCGCCGGTTGCCTCCAGAATTAGCTCACCTTCCAATGGTCGAATCATGTTTTGATGCAAAAGCCAAATCCAGAACTGGTGCATTAGGAATGTGGCAATTTAATGATATCACTGCCGAGGAATTTAATTTGGATCAGGGTATCTTGGTTGATGACCGGTATGATTGGAAAAAATCTACCCGGGCAGCAGCCGAATATTTTGATCGTCTTGGAAAGCGTTTCGATTACGACTGGGCTCTGGCCCTCGCAGCTTACAATGGTGGACCAAACTACCTTGCCAAGACAATGAAGCAGCAGGGTAAAAATGATTATTGGGACCTTAAACTTCGTGAAGAACCAAAAAATTATGTTCCCAAGTTCCTCGCCATGCTGCAGGTCGCCAAAGATAAGCACCCCTCCTTATACTATCAAGGTGCGCCAAAGTTCTGGATTGTAGCTGCAAACTGAGTCCTTTAACATTCCTAAGCTTAGTTTATGAACAACCGCTACGTATACTCCCTTTACTGGCAGACTGCATGCACCTTGCATTTGCGGAAAAAATCCCATTTTTTCGTAGATTCCTCTGTAATTGCGCACTCAT
The DNA here is from genome assembly GCA_000224765.2 of SAR324 cluster bacterium JCVI-SC AAA005. Lineage (GTDB taxonomy): Bacteria > SAR324 > SAR324 > SAR324 > NAC60-12 > JCVI-SCAAA005. The sequence goes on from AGAU01000193.1 coordinate 9,806, forward strand.
CACTCTGCAGGAGTTAGGACATGGCTGAAGAAGGCGGCGGCAAGAATAAATTAGTTCTGATCATTGTAGCAGTCGTTCTGCTGATTGTGATCGGCGCTGTAGCCTTTTTCCTGCTCTCTGGTGGGGAAGAGGAAGAGGGAGAAATTCCAGAAGAAGAGTTACCAGTAACGGAGACTGTCGAGCCTCTGGAAGTTCCGCTCTTTCTACCTTTGGAAAGTTACGTTGTGAATCTAAAAGACGGAAGACGCTACTTGAAGGCAACAATTCAACTGATGATGAGTGACCCTGCCGCAATGGCCTACCTCCAAGGAAGGATGGTAGAAGTTAAGGATGCTGTACTTTCAGAAATGCAGACGCTATCTGCTGAAGACGTAGCGCAATCTGAGGCGAGAGAGTCTTTAAAGTTAAGGTTGATCAATGTGATTAGCGGCCTCTTCCCAACTAAACCTGATTGGGAGGATCCCGAACCAATCCGTAAGGTGCTCTTCGAGGAGTTTGTGATTCAGTGATCCATGAAGATTCTGATCTCCAATGAAATTGCTTCGACTTTCCTCAATCCATCTACTTTTGCTTGCAATTGTCGCTTTATTTCCAAGTGGTTGCCAAAGCGGAGATGAGACAGAAGCACCCCAGAAGGTTTTAAGAGAGGGACCACCACCACTTGATGATCCTACATACATGAGTCTTGGCACATTTGTCGTTAACATGCCAGATGGCAAATACTATCTTAAAACGACGATGTCCCTTGCCTTCACGGACTCTGGGCCAATGGAGTGGATGAATGCTCGCATCCCACTAGTGAAGGATATGATCATTCGGCACTTACAAAGTATCTCAGTTGAGCAATTGGAAGACTTAAGGTATCGGCAAATTTTGAAAAATGATCTTATGATCAGACTAAATTCTCTTTTTCCGAATGAACCTCCTTGGGACGATTTAGACCCAGTAAAAAGAATTTTATTTACAGAGTTTTACAAACAATAATTTTGAAAATTTTGAAGTTTAAAGATGCACTAAGGGGGCATCTTAAAAAAAGGATTCATGGCGAGTGATTTTGAAAATCTGGATGATTTAGATTGGGCAGATGTCGAAGGCGAGTTGGAAGCCAATCGCGACGCAATTTTAGCAGAAGCACAAAATGCAGAAGCACCTTCCGACATTGACAGTCCTGCCCCAGCAGGTCCGATAAATGTGGCCTCAGAGTTGGACATTGACTTCCTCTTGGATGTACAATTGAATATTCAGGTTGAAGTGGGTCGTTCCCAAATTCGAATCGAAGATCTCCTAGAGTTGGATCAAGGTTCAATCGTAGAACTACAAAGTGCTATTGGAGAACCACTTGACATTCGAGTGAATGAAAAACTTGTTGCTCGTGGAGAAATTGTCGTGATAAATGATAAATTTGCTGTCCGTATTACTGACATAATTAGTCCGGATGATCGTTTTGCCGCACTCTGAGAAGAAACTCACAAATCGTTTCCGAATCTGGTTTATATTATTTGGAACAATTGTTTTAGCCGTGGCTACACTTCCCAAACTAGAAGCAGCCCCATATACGCTTCAAGAAATTAAACTGGCTTCCCTTTCTCAAGCAGAACAAATCAGACTACAATTTGACGGAGCCTATCCAGACGAACCGATAGTTAATTTTGAACCAGGAGCCCTTTCAGTTCGCTTTGTAGGAACGAAGATGGCAGATGAGTTAGGGACCGAATTGACCCCACCTAAAGAGTCACTGATTCGAAATGTATTGGTCTCACAACCAGCCATGGCGGAATTTGTCCAAGTAGATATTCTATTCAATAGCTCGCGAATGGCTTTGGGAAATCCTGAGGTCTGGCGTGAAGGTAACCGAATTTTCCTTGATTTGCAGTTTCTTAATTTAGTAGACCTCCAGACAAATACTCTCACACCCTCAGCAACTCTAACAGATGAAGTCGGCAAAAGAGTTCGTCAGGCTGATCCATTCCCATCTACTTTCACCAGAGCAAAACCAGAACTTCCTGCTGAAGTAATTAAAGGGTTAGATAAAATCCCTGTACAGGCAGATACCAAAATGGAATTAGTTTCTGCAACCCCGGATCAGGATTGGTCTTCAGCTTTGCTTGGCTTATTGGTTGCGCTCATCTTGATTCTGGCTCTGATTTATGGATTGGCTTGGATCTATGGAAGATTTCTATCTGGGAAGTTTCCGATGTTGGAAAACCAAGTCAACACAAGACAGGTTTCTGTTTTCCACTTGGGCCCAAAGCAAAAAGTAGTCGTATTGGAAATAAGGAAACAGCTATTTGCTTGTGGAGTCACACCACAAAGCATTAATTTGCTTACTAAATTAGATGCTGAAAATGAACAAACTTATTTGAATGCTCTTGATCTAGATGGTGGTCAGGTAAACGTTGATCATGCAAGATTAGATTTTTTAAAGACTTTAGAGAAAGCCCGTAAGCGTGCAAATTCTAATGAATTAGAACAGATAATTCCAGAGAATGAAAAAATCGCCCAAGATCGGATACCGAAAATAGTGGCAACCAAAACCAAAGATATACCTGAAAGTGAAACAAGGGTACCCGAGTGGACCAATTCTCGAGTCGTTCGCTCGAACGTATACGCACCGATTGGAGCTGGCTATCCGGTGAAACCAGTCGACCTAGAGGGGTCAGCCATGGAGGGGTTCGCAGGAAAATTAACCTCTAGGTTGAAGACACTGAAACCAATTCGATAATTTCTCATTTTGACACCAGTGAAGCGAAACTTCTGGTGGGTCTGTATTCTGATTCCTTTTTTTCTATTCGAAATTGGAACCTTAAAAGCGCAGTCGCCCATCCCCGGAATCAACATAAGTGTTGATCAAGCAGACACTCCCTCGCAGGTAGCAACAACCCTGCAGATCGTATTTCTGCTTACTCTGCTGACATTGGCTCCTGCATTATTGATCATGACCACTTCATTCACTCGGTTTGTCATAGTCTTCTCTTTTCTAAGACAAGCGCTGGGAACACCTCAGACTCCATCAAACCAAATTGTTGTGGGGTTGGCTCTCTTCCTGACAATTTTTGTTATGATGCCTGTCTACCAGGATATCAATGAGAATGCCCTACAGCCGTATTTAGATAACCGAATTACACAGGAAATCTTTCTGGAACGAACTTCGGTTCCAGTAAAACGCTTCATGCAGCAATACACTCGTGAGAAAGATCTCGCTCTCTTCATGAAAATCTCCAACCTTCCTCGGCCTCGAACGATTGATGATGTTCCGGTTTGGGTCGTAATTCCTGCATTTGTCTTGAGTGAATTGAAGACTGCTTTTCAAATTGGGTTTGTGATCTACATACCCTTTTTAGTGATTGATATGGTAGTGGCCTCAGTTCTGATGGCCATGGGTATGATGATGTTGCCTCCAATTATGATTTCATTGCCGTTCAAACTGATGTTGTTTGTTTTGGTCGATGGATGGCACCTGCTTGTTGGCTCTATGGTCAAAAGCTTTGTTCCCATTTAAGTATTTCTAATGACAGAAGCAGTGGTTGTTTCCCTGATGAACGAAGCAATGCGAATGACAGCCTTGCTATCAGCACCTTTATTGCTGGGCGCTCTGGTAGTGGGTTTGATCATTTCAATCTTTCAGGCTGTTACCCAAATTCAGGAGCAAACACTGGCTATCATACCAAAAATGGCAGCAATTCTATTAATATTCGCACTGTTGTTTCCTTGGATGCTTTCTCAGGCAACAACTTATATGAACTCACTTTTTTCAAACTTTCCTACCTTCCTTGGCCTCTAAGGACAAATCAGCCTCTTCGCTACGGAAAGCCCGAAATTGGATCAGGAATAAAATTCTTTTTCCAACAGTAGATGAGGAGGTTTATCGAAAAAGCCTAAAAAACATTCGAGAGATACTTCCGGTTCCTGTCATCTGGATCTTGGGCAAGACTCAATCTGGTAAAACATCCATCATTCAAGCTTTGACAGGCCACTCTCGGGCAGAGATCGGAAACGGTTTTCAACCATGTACGAAAACCTCCTCACTGTTTTCATTTCCAAGTGAACAAACACCCATTGTCCATTTCCTAGATACTCGCGGTCTTGGTGAAATCGGCTATGATCCTCAAGAGGATATGCAATTGCACCTACGAGGATCACACCTTTTAATTGTAGTTGTAAAGGTCATGGACCATGGACTGGAACCCTTGAAGAATGCTTTGAAGATCATTTGTCCAAAGAGACCAAATTGGCCAGTTTTGGTAGTACAAACAAATCTTCACGAAGGCTACCCTGAAAAACAAACAGAACACATCATTCCATATCCCTATGAAAATCATGAAGCCATTGATTCTATTCCTCAAAACCTAGTAAGATCGCTCAAATTTCAGCAACAAGAATTATCTGAGTGGGCAAAGGAATTTGTAGCTGTAGATTTGACCCACCCAAACGATGGGTACACTGATTCAAATTATGGTTTGAATGCACTTTGGCAAAGAATTGAAATACTGCTACCAACAAGCTTGCAAGAAATGATTCAAGGTACACCTTCCTTACATCGGGCATTACAAGATATACATAGCCACTCTGCACATCAGCAAATCATTGCTCATTCTTTGCTGGCTGGGGGAGTTGAGTTGCTTCCAATTCCACTGGTCAGCTTACCAATGGTTGCCTCGATCCAGGCAAAGATGTTCCAAGCTTTAGCTTCAATTTATAAACAACAAGTAAGTTGGCGTAGTTTCGTGGATTTCTTAAGTGCTGTTGGACTAGGAATGATGCTGCAAATTGGAGGAAGGGAGCTCATAAAATTCATCCCCGTTTACGGAACTATTGTTAGTTCACTCTACACAGCAGCAGCTACATATGCTCTAGGTAAAACAATGTGCCTATACCTTCATCATCAACGGCTTGGGAGTTTACCTAATGTAGATGAGTTACGTGAAATTTATGAATCACAGTTTCAGGAAGGGCGAAAAATATTAGAGAAATTTATCCCAAAAAAGAAAAAAGAATGAATTCCAAAAAGTCGTGTAGCTCCAATCAAACGACTGTGATAAATTTTTATAAAAACTTTCTTCCTTTTGGAGTATTCGAAAAATTATGCATGACGATACAAGAGTAGTTCACTCAGGTAGAAATCCAGCATCTTTCCATGGAGCAGTAAATCCACCAGTTTATCATGCCTCTACCATTCTCTCAGAAACTGTAGAAGAATTTGAGGAACGTGGAAGAACTACAGAGCTAGCACGCCACACCTCCTATGGACGAAAAGGCAGTCCAACGTCATGGGCTTTAGAGGATGCTATTGCCGAGTTGGAGGGAGGATTCGCATGTCTCACTTTTCCATCTGGTATAGCAGCGGTTGGCAATGCACTTCTTGCCTTTCTGAACGCTGGGGATCATTTGCTGATGGTAGATAGTGTTTATGGACCCACAAGAGATTTCTGCAACAAATATTTAGCGCGTTTTGGTATAGAAACAACATTCTATGATCCTTGCATTGGAAGTGGTCTCAAAGAACTAATTCGAACGAACACCAAACTACTTTTCCTGGAATCGCCTGGTTCCCAAACTTTTGAAGTTCAAGATGTCCCGACCCTGAGTACGATTGCTCACGCTCACCATCTCGTCGTGATGATGGACAACACTTGGGGAACTCCACTTTTCTTTAAAGCCTTTCAAAACGGAGTGGACGTATCCATCCAAGCTGGAACTAAGTATATTGTTGGCCACTCAGATGTAAGTCTTGGTTCGGTAACCACAACCCGTCAATTTTGGCCAATCTTGAAGAACGCTGCTTGGCAATTAGGGCAATGCAGTGGCCCCGATGATCTTTATCTGGCCCAACGGGGATTGAGAACCATGTCGGTGCGGCTAAGCAGGCATCAACAAAGTGCGTTGGATATTGCAGGTTGGTTGCAAAAACAGCCCGAGATCAAACGGGTACTATACCCTGCCCTTCCAAGTGATCCTGGATATTCGATTTGGCAAAGGGATTTTTTAGGAGCTTCCGGGTTGTTTGGGGTAGAATTAAACCCTTGTGCCCCCAGGGGAATCAATCAGATGCTTAATGGGATGGAGCTTTTTGGGATGGGATATTCATGGGGCGGTTTTGAGAGTTTAATCCTGCCTACTAACCCAAAATCAATGAGAACGGCGTCACCTTGGCGCTTTGAAGGGCCGCTTTTGCGGCTTCACATCGGGCTGGAAGCCCTTGATGATTTGCGCTCCGATTTGGAAGCTGGCCTCAAAAGATTGAGAGAGGCTTCCTGAGACGACGCAGACCCTCACATTGGAGTGAAAGATGCGTTACCTTGACTATGCCGATTTAGCAAATCCTCGAAAAGAGGATTCTTACCACACCTATGACTTCCTCAAAGACGTCCCAGTAATCGTCAGCGCTGAAGTTGCTCGAAAAAACATGACGATTCGAGAAATCCTCAGTCTACACAAAGGATCTACAATTGGATTCGATAAGCTGTTGGGGGAACCAATTGATATGGTAGTTGTAGACAAAAATCCGGCTCGACAGCGAGTCACTGCTCGTGGAGAAATTGTGGTTCTCAATGAACGCTACGGATTCAGGGTTACCTCTGTAGAAAGCACTCAAGAGAAAAAATCCTCTGAGATAGTCCATCTAGATGCCGAAATGAATGATGAACCAGGAGGTTCTCACTTCCCTCTGGGATTTCATAGATAAAATTAAAATATTCTGAGCAAAATGAAATTATTTTATTTACATGACAAATTGGACGCATTTGCCAGGAATTCGGATGAATATAACCCCTGAAGTAACTCCAATTCCCTGCCTGAAAGACAACTATGCTTATCTACTACGGTGTCCCTCCACAGGACTAACTGGCGTCGTAGATCCTTCAGCGGCCCAACCTTTAATAAAGGTATTGAGAGATAAAGGATGGGGCTTGGATTACATATTCAACACTCATCATCACTGGGATCATATCGGGGGAAATGAGGAATTGAAAAAGCAATTTCCAAGTATTCGAATTTTTGGTCATCAATCTGATCAAGGCCGTATTCCAGGACAAACTGATGGAGTACAGGATGGTCAAGTAATTGGATTCGGAGCATTTGATGGATTTGTTATTCACAATCCTGGACATACCACAGGCGCAATAACTTATGTTTGGGGAAATGCAGCCTTCACCGGAGACACCCTTTTTGCTGGAGGTTGTGGTCGGATTTTTGAAGGATCGCCTCAAGATATGTACTTCTCACTTCATCAAAAGATCGGTTTACTTCCACCTGAAACTAGACTCTATTTTGGGCATGAATATACCGAAAATAACTTACAGTTTTCCTTAGATGTGGAGCCAACCAATCACAAAGCCCGAGTACTTTTAAAGGAGGTTAGCAAATTACGATTGGAGGGTAAATTCACTACCCCATCAACAATTTCTCAAGAATTTGCCACAAACCCTTTTATGAGAACAACTGAACTAGAAATTCAAAAAAAAGTTCGCGAATTAGAGCCAGATGCTGATTTAAGTCCAGTGTCTGTATTTAGAGTGCTTCGAGAGTACAAGAATCACTTTTGATTTTGAATAAGTCTGTTCATGAATCCTTGGCAGCATCTTGAAAAAGTCCGGCATAAATCCTCTAGATTATGGATAGGATTGATGTCGGGCACTTCTCTGGATGGATTGGATGTCGCCCTTGTAACGATAACCGGTTCTGGTTCCTCTACAAAAATGTTTTTAGAGGCTTTTGCTTCGCTCCCTTACTCCGCAGAGTGGCAACAGTGCCTCCAACATTGCACAAATCCAATGGAGGTCAGTGCAATTGAACTTGGTCAGCTTCATGTTGCTTTGGGATCTCACTGGGCCGAACTTGTTCTACAGCAACTTCATGATTGGCAAATTGACTCGAAATCTATTGACGCTGTGGCCAGTCATGGTCAGACTGTTTTGCACCTACCTCCAGAATCTTCTCTGAGGGAGTACCTCCCGAAAACTTTCCTAAACCAATCCCCTGCCACTTGGCAATTAGGTGATGCTGACCAATTGGCACAAAAAATAAATCTGCCCGTAGTATCAGATTTTCGCATGAAAGATTTGGCTGGTGGTGGTACAGGAGCACCTCTTTTACCATATTTAGATTTTCTTCTTTTCAACAGAATTGGAGTTGTGAGGGTTGTTCACAATCTTGGAGGAATCAGTAATCTTACTTTTTTGCCAGGTTCAGATAACTCGAAAGAAGTATTGGCATTTGATACCGGCCCAGCAAATCTTCTCTTAAACATCGCAATGCAGCGTTCAGGCTCCAATGAGCTATATGATAAAGACGGTCAGACAGCTGCAAAGGGGAAAGCAAACAAAATATTATTGAATCAATGGTTGAATCACCCCTACTTTAATTTAGGACTACCAAAATCAACTGGCCGAGAAGAATTTGGCTTTGATTTGATGAGAATCTGGCTGAATGAGGCAAAGTCGGCAGGGCTTTCTCTTCCCGATTTAATGGCCACACTCACGGCTTTTACAGCAGAATCAATCAATCGAGCTTATAGAAATTTTTTGCCGAGAATGCCCACAGAGTCTTTTGTGAGTGGAGGTGGCTCGTTCAACAAGGAACTGAGAAAGCAGATTGGGAGAAGATTGCCCGAGGTTCAATTTCGAGATTTTTCTGAACTGGGCCAACCTGCGGAGGCAAGAGAGGCAATCGGGTTTGCAGTGCTGGGGAATCAATTTCTAGTCGGAGAGTCAACTACTTTCCCTGGTATCACTGGGAATCAAACATCAGTGATACTGGGTAAACTATCACTACCTAATTAAACTCTTTGTTTGCACATCCTTCTTAATGTAGAGCGGTTGAACTTGTTCAATAGGCAATGCCTTGACTTGCCCAAGATGGACTGCTTGATGGATCATCCAAGCATCTGGAACAGGATAATGAAGGAATAGTTTCTCTAGCTTGTTCAATTCTGGATCTCTTCTTTGTCCCAATTGTAGAATATGAGCTGGACTTTCCAAAACTGCATTAGGAAGGTCTTTGATTACAACGAGTTCAATTTCAGAAGTCATTTCTGGAACACCTTTTTCATTAAATGTAAACCAAGCCCAGAATACCTCCTGCCTCGTACAATTCAGCATCACAGGGAAAGGCCTCAATCGAGGTGAAACTTGAAAAGCCATAACCTCCAAACTAGTTACGCAACGAATAGGCAGCTTTAGTACTTGCGCGATTGTGCGGACTACACTAAGAGCAATTCTAACTCCTGTATAAGAACCCGGACCACGATTCACGATCAACTCATCAAGATTTTCTAGATCCCAATTCAAGTTTCTCAGCAGTTCCTGCAATTGTGCTAGGACAATCTTAGCATTGCGGCGCCTACAGTGAGTGTAAAGCAATGCCCTTACTTCATGATCTTCTAATAAACCTAGACTAAGATTTTCAAAGAGAGTATCTAAAACAAGAGATTTCAATTAAGCAACCTTTTGTAAAAAGAATCATGGCTACTCATGGTGAGTTCTCTACTGCCTTCTGAAACATAGTTAATTTGGATATTCAGTACTCCATGATTTTCAATCAATGGCCTCAGCAGTTTTGGCCACTCTACCAGGGTGATTCCCTCCAAAGCAATTAATTCTTCAAGATCAAAGTCTTCTAATTCATTTCGATTTTCAAGGCGATATAAGTCCAAATGATGGATGACCCCCGAATCGCATGAGTACATATTCACCATGGTATAGGTAGGAGAAGTAACCAAATTAATTGGAACCCCCAGACTTGCGCATATGTTTTTACAGAGAGTTGTTTTGCCTGAACCCAAATCACCTTCCATCATTATTATACAGCCCGGTTCCAATATTTTTGAAAGTTTTGCTCCAGCAGTTGCTGTTGCCTCCAAATCAGATAAAAACCATTTGATCTCGATCATGAGCAAAATTAGATGAAACCTGTAGTTTTAGAATTCAAACGAGTCTGTTACCAAGAAAAAGGTGAAGAAGCAGATCTTTCTGAGGTCAGTTTTTCTTTAAGAAAAGGGCAACGGACAATTTTACAATGCATTCGTTCTGATCAGTTTGAAACCATCTGGCGATTATTGCAAACCAATCTAAAACCCCACGAGGGAAATATAAATGCTCCTGTTCGAGATCAATGCTACAGTAATAGACGTCTTGAAACAGGTTTGAATCTGCAGAAATCTGCTTTAGAAAATCTGGCTTCACCTCGATTTGTTATGCGTCCTTGGGTGGCAGGAAGGCCTAGAACATGGCAACAACTCGCAGATATACTGGAGGTTCCTAACAGCACTTTGCAAAGACCCTTAGATTCAGTTGAGTCCAATGGGCTACAAAGAATAATTTGGATGTTTTTGTGGTGCTTGGACGTAGAACTCTTGATCTTAGAGACGGTTCTAGAAGATCTTGATCAATCCTTGAAAAGACTAGTTTTGAAATGGTGGGAGGAATCCAAAGGAACAATTTTATATTTAGGAAAGCCTTCTGAAGATTTTTCCTTTCATAACCACTTTACTATCAAATCTAACGGACATCTGATTGATCAAAATTTCACACATGACCACTTTTGGTGAACAAAGCTGTGTAAGGTGAGATACCCAAGTTATCAAGAATGCATCCCCAACGTTGGTCGTAATCCATATCCATAATTAACGATTCATCTAACGGAGCAAGCCACCAAGATTCCTCTTGAATTTCACGATCCAGTTGAAAAGCACCCCAGCCTGAATAGCCAACACCAAGATGGTAAATTTTTGGTCCTCCACCATCCAGAATCGCCATTAGGATATCTTGTCCAGCACTCAGAGCTATTCTGGATGAAATTTCTGTGCTTGATTCACAAAGGTAGTCTGCCGTATGCAATGCCCAAAATGATTCTGGTTGCACTGGACCACCAATCAGCAAGGGTACTTCCAAATCGTTATGGTTTTGGAACTCTTCCTTCAGAATTTCCGTGACTTTTAAATCTGAAGGGTGGTTTATAACTAAGCCAAAAGCACCCTCCTCATTGTAGTCACAAAGTAAAATTGCTGTCTTAGAAAAGTAGGAATCCTGTAAATTGGGTAGAGCCACCAAAATACCAGGAGCCAATTCTGACTGCTTCATAGGGTTATCTATGCAGGGGTTCCAGAGTTTTCCAATCGGTAATGAAGGATTCATAATTTTCTGAAGGTTTCCAAATGATATTTTTGATGTAAAAGAAAAATGACTGATCTGGACTTTAATAAACTAGCGATAAATTACTTACGGCAAATTCGATACCAAAAACAAAAAAATGTAATCTGTCAATCCATCCAGAATCAATGGCAACACATCCTTGCAGCTGGTGGCCAACAGAATCTGATCGGTTTAGCCAGGCTGCGACATCAGTGGAATACTGATTTGGATCGTTTCCTCGCTAATCACACCTATCCCAGAAATATCTCATCAATTTATAATTATTCACTCCTTGAACAAGAAGGTCAGTATTCCACGAATAATGATTTTCAAATGGCTTATCAAAAACTACTCAACCAAAAATTTAAGAAAAGGTTGGATTTAGTTACTGCAGTTAGAAAACTATTGCGCCGGAATTTTGATGGAGATGAAATCGAATTTTTGGAAGAAAGCATTCAGTCTGAATGGGTTGGAAGGTGTTTAAACCTGATCGTATATGACGCCTCTCTTCAACAATCTTTTCGACTAGAACAGGAAACATACATCAAATTATTTCAACGACTTCTTCCAAAATGGGATTTGGTAGAGATTCATTGTCAAATTAGTGATCCCCACTCACACCGAAGGGACGAAGAAAATTTAAAACAATTAAAGGAAAACTGGAGTTCACTCGAAAAAAAAAGTTCCCAACATTTCTCTCCTGGATTTATACATCGACCAGGGAAAAATTGGGCCATTCTCTTCTGTTACTGCGATCAGGAACCAGAGGCTGATTGGGAGCAGGTAAGGGGTGAACTGTGGGTAGAATTACAAAAAAAGTTCCCAGCCATCTTAGTTTCTTTATCGACAATCGGGTTGCTCAGGCAAAGGCCGTCGAAAAACATGTTGTCATTGAAAGACTCCCTATACCAATTTGAAGAGTTGATAAAAATGAAATCATCTCCAAAACCATCAAAATTTACGAGCACTCAAGAATGTAAGTCTTCTGTGATGTCGATCCTTCAAAAACTTCATCAGAAATCACTTCTCAAAGTTTCTGAATAATCTCACTCTTTATTGATTAACAGATAAAATGGACGCAACCATAACACTCGGACGAGGCCCCGAGTTTTTATTTAAACAAGAAATCAACCTTTTAACAGATAAAAGTGAAGCCGGCCTATATCACCGGTTTTGGAACTGTGCGCTTGCTGTTCTGAACTGTGGTGGACCTACAGCAGATACCCTTGAATTGCAAAAGCGTCACAAAGATTTTCAGATCGAAATCAAGCAAGGAGCTCGCGGCAATCTTCTAATCTTAAGAAATGCCCCTGAGACTGCTTTTGTCGATGGGGATATCATATCTGGACTTCAAGAAATGCTGTTCGCAGTTCTGCGAGACACTTTTTACCCTTATCTCTATGGCCCATTTGAATCCTCTGAACAAATTACCAACTTGGTGTTTCGAATGTTACGGAACGCAGAAATTTTTGATTCTAACACTGAAACTAATCTAGTCGTTTGTTGGGGAGGGCATCGTATTAACAGAAATGAATACCAATATACAAAGGAAGTAGGCCATCAACTAGGGTTGCGAAATCTAGATATTTGCACAGGCTGTGGGGAAGGGGCCATGAAAGGCTCAATGAAAGGAGCCACGATAGGTCATGCTAAACAACGTAGGCGCGGAGCCAGGTATGTCGGGATCAGTGAACCTCAGATTATTGCAGCTGAGTCTCCGAATCCAATTGTTAATGATTTATTGATTATGCCAGATATTGAAAAACGCTTGGAAGCCTTCGTAAGACTTGGTCACGGGATTATAGTCTTTCCTGGAGGTGCTGGTACTGCTGAAGAAATTCTTTATTTACTCGGTATTCTACTCCACCCAGAAAATGAGGATCTTCCTCTCCCGCTTATTTTTACAGGTCCAGAGAGTTGCCGGCCCTATTTTGCTCAAGTAGATCGATTTATTTCTACAACACTTGGCACTGACGCCTGTCGAAAATATAAACTCATCATTGATAACCCAATTATGGTTGCTCAAGAAATGAAACTGGGCTTGCAGGCAGTACATAAATTTCGTGAGTCATCTCAACTCCCTCAATATTTTAATTGGGGTCTACATATTCAGGAAGAATTTCAACACGCTTTTGAGCCCACGCATCAAAACATGAAGAAATTGAAGATTCACCAAGATCAACCCCGCCATATCCTTGCGGCTAACCTGCGAAAGGCTTTTTCAGGAATCGTGTGTGGTAACGTTAAAGAATCAGGACGTATAGCAATCGCTCAAGGAGGACCCTATGAGATTTATGGTGATCCAGAAATCATGCACCACTTAGATGAACTTCTGGAAGAATTTCAAAATCAGGGTCGCATGAGACCTCTGGAATCAAAAGGACCAGATACCTACAGGTTAATGAAGAAAGAATAATTAATTTCTTCATAAATTGAATGATCAAATAGCTGATTGATTAAATGAACTTTTATCCCAAAGATATCCTGGTAATGACATTTGGCTTTTTTCATTTGGATCCTCAATATGACATCCAGAAATTTCATTCGATTTATGTATTCGTGCTAGCGTCTGTAGTTACTAAAGAATTTTTTGTTCAAGATTAATGAACATAGGGGGACATTTGAATTACCAGCGTTGTTTCTTGGATTGGAGCCAGGTGCATTCTGTGTTAGCAAGGCATTCTGTGTTAGCAGGGCATTAAGAAGGCCCTTAAATTGACCAAGAACCTCAATTAATAAGGATTTGGGAGATGTCTTCAGGTCCATAATATCCTAATTGGGTTCTACTGACGACCGCAACGGGCACTATTGAAGCCATTGTATTTTTTAAGTTGGACCACCCTAAGTATATAAGCACTAGCTTGAGCAAAAAATAAAAAGCAATGAGAATTTTGAAAGCTGAGGGATACACAGGTTCTTTTGATGTGTAAATCAAGCAAACTGTTCAGTACCTTCATGCTGAAAAAATAGATGACCGAAATTTAGAATCACTTTACCGAGAAGTCAGAAAATTTAAGTCTGATCAAGCAGGTTAATTGCAACTCGACCGAACAAATTTTCTTAGAGAGCTGATTTGAGCTTACTTTGAAGTGAATCAAAAAATCTTGTCTTGCGCTGAAATAATGCGATAGTTTTTTAATCCACCCTGACCCTGTCAGAAAATCCTCAGGTTCAAAAGTCCCCTCAGGAAGCCCCCTAAATATGCTAGTTATGATAGCCGATGCAAACCCTGAATCGCGGGAACAGCTATGTAATTTTCTTAGAAATCAAGAGTATGAAGTTCTGATTGCTAAAGATGGCGAAGAAGCTTTGGGAATCTTTCACGAACAAAAAGAGATTCAGGTAGTTTTCAGTGGTTTGATGATGCCAAAACTTGGTGGACTCGAACTTATGAAGGAATTGAAAGCCATTAATAGAAAATTGCCCTTTGTAGTTCTGATTCCTTTGGAATTTCCTGATATGGCCCGCCAAGCCCTTCGTCAGGGAGCCTGCGATTTCCTGATTCGTCCCTTCACAAATCGTGATCTTCATCGGACACTAAAACGTGTGAATTCCTTGATGGCTGATTCACGCTTCAGCAACTATTGTTTGGAACACTCCATTCTCGAAAGCAGAACCATTGAGATGGAGAACGATTTTGAATACATTGGTTCCATTACAACCTTCATCACCAGAAACCTTCCTCGTTATGAGATTGTAAGACCTGATGAACTCTTTACAATACGAATTGTACTCAAAGAAGCTCTGGAAAATGCCATCGTTCATGGGAACCTTCAAATGACTGATGTATTGCATCGCTTGGGGTTTGAAGAGATGCGTGAAGCAATTGCTGAAAGACGTGAGGAAGAACCCTATCGGAATCGTAGAATAGTATTAAGTTACAAAATAAGTAAAAACTCTGCGAAGTATGTGATTCGAGACGAAGGCAAAGGCTTTGATCACACTTATGAGGCTGGAAATCAAGAAATCGAGGAAATTTTTCAAAATACGGGCAAGGGATTGCTCTTAATCACTAACTTCATGCATGAGGTATATTGGAATGAGCGCGGTAACGAAATCACCATGGTTCGCTATCGCAAGCGCAACAAAAGCTAGAAATTCAATAATTTTATTGATTCAGCTTAGCTTTCTTTCATTTGCTTGCTCCCCTGTTCAAGATGCCAATATCCGTACTCCGGCTCGCGAGTTATATAATCAAGCCATCATTGCTTCCGAAGATCAGTTTTATACAGAAGCTGAAGAGCTTTTTCGACAACTCAGCAACGAACATTCTGGCACCCAGTTAGCCACACTAGCATATCTCCAACTTGGCGAACTCTTTTTCAAACGCAACAATTGGGATGACGCAGAAGTTAATTATCGGTCTTTTCTAATTAGAAATCCAAACAGCCATCTGACTCCTTATGTAATAAGCCAAATTATCAGCTTAAATTATGAAAAAAATCGCTATGGCATTTTCATTCGTGAAAGATCTTTTGACAGAGACATGGAGCCAAATCGTAAAATAATTCAAGAATATCAGCGGTTCTATTTGCTCTACCGACAAAGTAATTACCTAGAAGATGTCACTAAATTGCTTAATAATGCAAGTAATGACTTGGCCGAGTATGAGTTTGTTGTGGGAGAATATTACTTCTCGCAACAGGCTTACGATTCAGCAATCACGAGATATCTTTACCTTTTGAAGAATTTTCCGAAAT
Organism: SAR324 cluster bacterium JCVI-SC AAA005; assembly: GCA_000224765.2. GTDB lineage: Bacteria > SAR324 > SAR324 > SAR324 > NAC60-12 > JCVI-SCAAA005. Next base: position 25,632 of record AGAU01000193.1, read on the forward strand.
TTGAGCGCAGGAATCAAATTGCTGAGCGGCTGATTAATGCTTACGAAAACAATCAACAGCCTGAAAAAGCAAATTCCATAAGAATAATCCTTGAGCTTCAATCATCTCAATCAACCTGAAATAATGATCCTTTCCCGTCTTGGACAACTTCTTTTGACCGTTATCTTGGCTTCAAGCTGTGCGACACTTGAGAGATTAGTTCCGAATGAATCAACTGAAGTTGAGAACAAAGCCCACGATCAGAAACTACCTACTTCAGTTAAACCCGCCGATAAAAATGAACTGAGAGAGCGTGAATTGAATCTTCAGGCAATGCAGGGTTCAACATCCAAAGATGAAAATATTGAACTCAAGGAGCAAATTCGGAGCTTAGAGGAACAAATCCTTGGCCAAAAGCAAGCCTTCGCTGAACTACAAGACCAATGGATTATCAATTTTTCTCTGATGGAGAAAGCCGTTGCAGAAACTCTTCGTGAGAATCAACAATTAATTGCTGAACTTCAGCAAAGCGTCGAGACAATGTCTAATAACACGATTGCATCTGAAACAAACCTGATCAGACAAACTTCAAAATCCTCCCAAATCTCCCAGAAGCCTGTGACCCCAAATATTCCTACCTCACCTTCTCCACAGTTAACTGAAAAAAACCCGATCAGTCAGCCACCGAGCATCCCGGTAATTCAAGAGGTTTCATTATCATCACTCCAAAAGAAACCTAAACCTCCTCGTTTACCTGAGTTTAACGTAATGATTCAGAAAGAAGAACAGAGCGATATTTCTAATCAGGCTCCACCAACAAATTTTACTATGGAGGAATTTACAAATGACCCTCCAGCTAATCCTGCAGAAGTAGTTGCTACAAATGACTTTAGAAAATCTGAAATTTTCGAGGACCCAGACCTAAACAGGCCTACCGAACCACTGGCTCTTCAAAGGCGGCCTGGCATCAAAAAGTTATACAATCAGGGAATGTCTACTTTCATTCAGGGAGACTATCCTGAGGCTGTAGATATATTTGAAAGTTTTGTGGAGGAATTTGAAGATGATGTCGACAGTGATAATGCGTATTACTGGATTGGTTATTCTCAATTTAAACTTGGCAAATGGGATGCGGCTGAGTCTGCATTCCGGAAAGTTTTACAAAATTACGAACATCGTCCAACATCCCAGGGTTTCAAGACTCCAGACGCAATTTACATGTTGGGTAAATTAGCAGAAACTCTGCAGCAGCCGGAACGGGCAGCTTACTACTTCAAAAATGTTTTAGACAACTATCCTGGATCAGCCGCTGCAAATAATGCTCAAGAGGATTTAAGAACGTTACGATAACGCTAGTCATTCATTTCAGACCAACCGAATATCGATTCAGCTACTGATGCAAAAAAACTTTGAGTTGGTACCTCCTCCGCAGCTACAAGGGGGATTTGACGCAACGTTTTTCCATCTATTCTCAACTCTAAAGTTCCAAGCATGCTACCTTTTTCAACAGGTGCTACGACTTTCTCAGGTAGTTGATAGAGCAGTTTCACTTTGTCAACTTCTCCTGGCCCCAAAAGCAGTGTAGCCGACATCTGTGGTTTTATAGAGACTTCCTTATGCTGCCCATCTTCTACTAAAACGGTTTGAGAAATTATTTTATCTGCTTCTACGAGTTCTGTTGTTTGATATTCATTAAATCCTTTGTCCAACAAATATGAAGTAATTCTGCTTCGCCACTTCACATTTGGCGAACCCATTACCACGCCTATTAAGCGCCGCTCTCCTCTTTTGGCTGTGGAGACCAAGTTGAATCCTGCCGCTCGGTAATATCCTGTTTTCATCCCATCCATGCCATTGTAAGCTCGCATCAATTTACGATTTGTATTGACCAACTGAAACGTCCCTGCCCTGAAGGAGTCAATCTCAATTGTTGACCAATCTAGATATTGAGGATGATTCTGGAGAATAAATCTAGCCAACAGATAAAGATCATGGGCGGTACTGATGTCGTGTTTTTCTCCACGACCTGGAGGAAGACCATGTGGAGAATGAAACTCTGTGTGGGCCATTCCCAATTCTTTGGCTCTTTGGTTCATCATACGTACAAATGAATCCTCATTCCCCGAAACATGCTCGGCCATTGCCATGGTCGCATCATTGGCAGATCGCACAATCATGGCTTTCAAGAGTTCTCTAACGGTAAATTCTTCTCCTTCCTTCAAGAAGACTTGTGTGCCTCCAATTTTACTAGCTTTTGTGGAACTCACTACAATGTTATCCAAACTTATTTTACCTGCCTCGATAGCCTCGAAAGTTAAGAGAACCGACATCAATTTTACGATCGAGGCCGGGTAAACCTTACGATGTTCATGCTCTGCAAATAGAATCCTTCCTGTATCCGCATCAGCCATTAGTACCGATTTAAAATTTGTTCGGAATTTTTTCAGTGTTTGATCAGCAAATATAGTGCTTGGCAGAAAAGCTAGTACTAGAGCAAATTGAACTGTTCGAATCCAAGAAATTTTCTTTGTAGTTCCTATCATTGTTTTCATCCATTAATCCAATCATAGGGTTGATAATAAGACAGCATTTCCTCCTGTGGGCTTCCGGATTCTGGCTGCCAGTTATAGTGAAATTCCACCTCCGGTGGAAGTGACATAAAAATAGATTCAATCCGGCCACCTGATCGAAGCCCGAAAAGTGTTCCTCTGTCATAAAGCAAATTGAATTCAACGTACCGGCCTCTTCTAATTTTCTGAAAGATCTTATCAACTTCGCTAAAAGATTCGTCTTTACGACGTTCCACAATTGGCGTGTATGCTGGAATAAATGATTCAACAACTGATTTGACTAGGTCAGCGTGCTTTGCTTCTGTTCCAGCTAAATTATCAAAGAAAATGCCACCAATTCCTCTCATTTCTGATCTATGCTTGATTGTGAAGTATTGGTCGCAAGTTTCTTTAAACTTTTCATAAGATGATGGAATAACTGTATTGCATGTTTGCCGCAGGGTTTGATGAAATTCTTTAAAATCCTTTGGATAAGGATAGTAGGGAGTCAAATCTGCCCCCCCTCCAAACCAACTGCGGCCTTGATTTGTCTCAAAGTACCTGACGTTCATGTGAATTGTAGGAACTTTAGGTGAATTTGGATGAATGACGAGCGAAAGCCCACACGCCCCAAAAAAACCTTCTTCGACCTGGAGTTGTTCAGCTAGTTCCGTGGTCATCTCTCCATGTATCGAAGAGATATTCACTCCTGCTTTTCCAAAGGTTTTTCCTCCAGAGAGTATTCTTGTCCAACCACCCCCACCTTGCTCCCTTTTCCAAATATCTTGCTGAAACTTCTGAATTGGTTCAAATGCTTCTAAACTATCACAAATCTGGTCCTGTAGCCTTTGAATCAGAGCTTCCATCTTTCTAAAAGTGATTGATAGTTCCATCAAATTTTTAGATTTTATCTGTTTATTCAGAAACTGACTTCTGCATGTAAAATGCCAGTTTTAAATTGTTTTCCATACTTCGGTTCAAGTGAGAAATTTTGAATTTTCTGGATTTTGAGAGAGCATTTCATGTTTAGCAGGTTATCCATAAGCAATTTAAGAGCACTTTCTAAGTTCAAAATCTTCAGTTTACATCTGAAATGTTCTTGGTTTTGCATAGAATGAAGCGGAACAATAGCTTTAGTCTTAACATAAGCTCCAACTTCGAAAGAGGCTTCATGCAGGCGACTGAACAAACTGCCATTCTAGATGCTGAAAAAGAATGGAAAATTTTAAATCAACTCGCTGAAATTGCTGCTGATATTGAGAATCAGACGAGTTACTATTCTTTTCAATTGGAGGAGGGTAACCAAATTTCAGGTACCTTATTGGTGGACGTGCACAGTTGGATTTCCCAGTTGCAATCTCTAGTACCCAACATAATTCCACAAGAAGTTGTAGCCGTTGCTCTGCCAAATCTCTCACCCACTGCATCTGCTTCCGATTCTCAGAATGAATCCGCAGAAGCATCATCAAACAACGGTAAGGAGATTGATGAGAAAGTTATAAAGGAACCTGCTGGTGATGAAAGTGGTGCAGATTCTTCAACTTACCTAGGAGCTGTTGCAGAGGCTGTTGCACAGGAATTACAAGGTAATCCAACTGCTGGTTTTGAGAATGCTGATGTACTAGATAGTGAAGAAATTGATGAAGATATCCTGCAGTCTGTAGATTCCATTGAGGACGATGATGAAGAGCTTGCCTCAATCAACCAAGCTATCGAAGAAGCTGAACAAATTGAAGCTCAGTCATTATCCAAAGCTCAACTGAGTCCTGAGCTAGAAGATGAACGTGAATCAAACATGGATGAGGTTCAGGAAGAGAATGAAGAAGAGGAAGCAGCGTCATGGTTTCAGGAGGAGTTAGCCGAAGAACAAGAAGCACTTACTCTCAAAGATTCTAGACGAGAAGAAATCGATCCTGAATCACTGCTCCAAGGTGAAACAGATGAACTACTCCGAGTTGGAAAGACTGAAGGAGAAAATCTTCTGGAGAAGAATTCAAATGTTTCTGATCTCGAAGTGGATACAACTGATCATAATGAAAATCCTGGCAAAGTAGAAACTGTTCAGGATGTTATTTCTAATTCGCATGACAAAAATGTTGCCTCAGCAGAAGCTCAGACTGTTGATTCTGAAGAAATAATCAAAGGTGATAAACTTGTTCTCTCGAGCATACCCGAGGATGTTACACCTGCTAATGAACCAATAATTGGGGATGACTCAAAATCTCTAGATACATCTGAAAGTTCGGGAACTCTTCTAACTAAGGATATGAATGAGCCTCTTGAAATCCTGACTCCATCAGAAGTTGAACTACTTGCAAGCGAAGCATCACACGGAGGTGTGATAGATGGAGAGAAGGGGTCAGAAGATGAAGAGGATTTGGTAGTTGAACTAGATTTAGAGTCTGAAGACGATCCTCAAAATCCAGCAATCCAAGAAGATACCGATACAACAACTCAGATTACAGCAGCATCAGACCCATCTGATCAACCAACCATTGATCATAAGAACCTAAATCAAGACTTTGCCCCAGGGTCAGCATCTGGTGAGGTCGAAACTTCAAAACTTAAAGGAGAAATTTCAAACTCTCAAGAATTCGATACCAGATTGCATTTTGATGAAGTGGAGGACAAATCCTCAGAATTCGATGACCTGCAAGAAATCTCTGTTGAAGAAGATGAGGTTGAGGAAAATGTTGGCATCCTGCAGCCAGAACACTCTGAAGATGTGTTGACTGACGAGATCGTAAGAGAGGAAGCCAAGGAATTACCGGATACTCAATCATCACAGACAGCGGATTTGGATTGGTCAGGTGGTAGTGCTAACAAAGAAAAAAATATTGAAATTTCCAAAAATATTCCTGAGCACTATTTTTCAGATGACGAGAAAGAAAAATTAGCCCAAGAAGTAGATTCGGAACAAGAGATTTTTCCGGAAGTAAATGATCTTAGAGAATCAGAAGCTACGGTAAGCTCTGATTCAATTCTGATTATTCCAGAGACTATTTCAGATTCATATGCGGAAGAACTAGCAAATTCAACTGATCCCCGCACCGAACATTCTACATCCGATCTTCAGTTCCTTCAAGAGCGCTACAATCAAATTGCTAATGCTGCTCTTGAGGGGGGCAAATTAGAGTTGGCAAAAGATTGCTATGATAGCTTGGCGAAAATTTTAAAACTGATGAAATAATGTGCTGGTATTTGAATTATCGCTAATTCTTGGATGACAATAATCTGCTTCTATTGCAAAATGTTATCATTCTCTAAAAACCATTGAGCTCAGCCGGTTTAGATGTCTGAAATAACCATCCCCAATGACTTCCTCGAAAAAAAAGAGAAGGCTTATCCGGTCCAGATAGCAACACCTTCTGAAAGAATTACGGAATTTACCATTCAATTGGATGCAGGATTAGCTCGGACAAATGACACAGCTAACAACGAAGCTGCTCGCTTGCAGACCCAAGCCCATTTATTACTAGAGCAAGCACAACTTGTGGAATGGCAGGCTGACATTCGTCAGAAAATTCGATCTTCAATAATTCGATTCAAACCAGCAGTCCATCAGGATTACTACCTTTATGACAACTCTGGTGTCCCTCAATTGACAATGATTTCTCCTGATGAGTGGAGGGGTTCTTGCCCCTACGGAGCTTGTTTAGCCAAAGTCCGACAATTAGGAGACCTGACTTGGGAAGTCCAAAAACCTTAGATTCCTGATGCAAAACCTCCGGAAAAGGAGAATAGAAAAAGTTCTCGTCGAAAATGATTTGTATTTGCTTTGGAAGGATGGAATGGAGGCACATCTCTCATTTTTCGATCTGAGAGATGCCTGTCCATGCGCAGTTTGTGTAAACGAACTCACAGGTGAGAAGATTTTAAAATCCTCTGATATTCAGCGAGATATTCAGCCATCTAGAAGCGAATTCGTTGGCAATTATGCGCTAAGGTTTTACTGGAATGACGGACATGACTCCGGAATTTATAATTTTCGAATGCTCCGCGAATTATGTGAGCATACTCTCTCCAAATCCTGATTCATCGAAATAGCATGCAGGAACTGAAAGTAAATTTATTAGCAGAGGGGCTCAGGATTGTTCTAGTCGCATCAAGATTCAACGAAATGGTTGTGGATCGACTTATTGAAGGCGCATCTGACACTTTTCGGCAGTTTGGTGGAAATCCTGATGAGTTACTGCTTAGTAGAGTTCCAGGTGCTTTTGAAATTTCCACAGCTGCTCGTCAATTTGCTGAAACCGAAGCATATGACGCAATAGTATGTTTAGGAGCTGTAATTCGAGGCGCAACTTCGCACTATGATCACGTTTGTTCAGCCGTGACCAGTGGAGTCGCTTCAGTTGGAGCAGACACCGGTATTCCTACAATCTTTGGTCTCCTCACCACAGACACGGTTGAACAAGCTATTGAACGATGTGGAACAAAGTCTGGAAATCAAGGTAGATATGCAATGCAAGCGGCCATAGAAATGGCTAACTTAAGTAGAGTAATTGGTCGTCGACACGATTAAATATTGAAGACTTTAAATTTATAAGGAAATACATTATCAGACTGTTTGGTGCCAAAACCAAAATTTAAATTTTGCTTCTGTCCAGTGGCCAATAATTTTGACGAGAAGCCACAAAACAAAGAAGCTGAAAATAAATCTACAAACGAAGATGCCTACCCAATCTGCCCCCAACAGGAGCATGAGTAGCGTATCTTCAATAGCACCATGGAAGATGCTCATCAACGCAAGCGAAAAATAAATATCTTTCGTTGACAACAATCCCGATCTTGTCTCCTTCAAAATTAGTCCACCCCCATAAGCTAATCCTAAAGTTATTCCAATCACAGTCAGGTTAGTTGCCTGTTTACTTATTGATAACAACCGCAAGATAGGTTCCAACAGACTTTGAAGAAATCTAGTTGTGCCGGATTCATCAAGGATTTTCATCAAAGCAACTAGTCCGACAAGTATTACGAAAATCCAAAAAAAGTTTTCGATTTCACTCAGAACCCAGTTTGTAATTCCAGGTTCTATTGGGCTAGGCTGCCAAACCAGTTGGGCCGCCTGCTGGTTCCACCCCATGAAAGACTGAACAATATGTAGTATGAATCCGTACACAATCGCTGAACCAACTCTCAATAGTCCAATACTCCAAATTCTTGGCCCTGTTTTCTGAACAATTCTCAGTTCAACTGGCAAACTGTGCGCAAAAAGCATCATTGAAGTCAACACAGTAACCTGAGCGACACTAAGTGTCTCGACGTCGCCCATTAGATTAATGTATACCAACAAAGCTGCGTAAAAGTTGGTAAACAACGCTGTCGCCCAAACCAAACCAGTATAACCAGGTAAACCTAAGAATTGCATCAAGGGTGTTAACCACTCTCCAAGAACTGTGATCACACCGAGTTCCTGAAGGATCTTCACTAAGATCACCACTGGAACCATAAGCTTGAACAGTTCATAACTAATCTCTAGTGAATCTTTCCAAACAACTTTCAGTACATTTCCCAAGCGTGAGTTCATTATCATGTCCACCCGCCATCAACTACCAATTTTTGAGCTGTGATCATGCGGCTTGCGTCCGAAGCCAGAAATAAAGTCGCCTGTGCCAAATCTTCTGGTTGAACATGATCTGGCAGGCATTGACGTTCTTCCAATTGTTTTAGCCCATCTGGTGTAACATGGAGGGTCAATTGTCTCTCGGTCATGACCCATCCTGGAACAAGCATATTGACTCTAACGCGATTTGCTCCACCTTCATTGGCAAGAGATCTAGTGAATCCCCAAACCGCTGATTTTGCTGTTGTATAAGCTGGCATTCCCGTTTGCTTGAGCATCCAGGATACAGAGCCATAGTTGATGATGGATCCACCACCATTTTCCTTCATCTGTGGCAGCACAGCCTGAGCTGTAAAAAAAAAGTGCCGTAGATTCGTAGCCATGCGCTCATCCCAATATTCTGGTGTCACATCTTCAAACTTGTGCCGAGTGTCGTTAGCTGCATTATTAACCAATACTTGGATTGGACCATGCTGAAGGTAAATTTCACGAATCCAACCTTGTAATTCCTCAATGTTAAGTAAATTTATTGCTTTAAAGGTTGGGGGGCTTCCCCCAGTATTTGACAAGTTCTGGCTAAGAACTTGTCCGGCCTCAGCATTCAAATCAACGAAGAACACTTTTGCTTTTTGAGCACAAAACGCCTCAACAATGGCCTTGCCGATACCACTAGCACCTCCAGTTATAAGTACCCTCTTGCCCGCAAGATCTGAGTAAATTGGGTTAGTCATCAGTTCCAGAATATTTGGAGTTTAAAATTTCAATAAGTTGCTCGTCCACCTGAAAGATCAAAGGCAGCTCCGGTCGTGAAGGAATTTTCTTCAGAGGCAATCCAGCAGACCATCGCGGCAATCTCTTCAACTTGAACAAAACGGCCCCGCGGAATCTTTGAAAGCATGTACTGAATATGTTCCTCACTAATTTGCTCAAAAATCCTTGTTCGAGCTGCAGCCGGAGTAATGCAATTAACAGAAATATTTAAATCAGCAGTTTCTTTGCCGAGTGATTTCGTCAAGGCAATCACACCCGCTTTTGATGCAGAATAAGCTGAAGCATTTGGGTTTCCTTCCTTCCCTGCTATGGATGCGATATTGACAATTCTTCCATAGTTTTGCTGACGCATACCCGTGATCACAGCCCTACAAACATAAAAAGTTCCGGTCAAGTTAATGTCTAAAGTTTTTTTCCATAGAGCCAAATCGTAGTTTTCAACCGTTGCGGTATCCCCTGCGATTCCCGCAGAATTGACCAACACCTCTGCACCACCTAATTTTTCTTTCGTGGAATCCCAGGCACTGTTGACAGAATCCAGATCAGATACATTGACTTGGATTGGTACAACTTTTCCTTCGGGATATTGAGACGCAACTGTTTCGGCAAGGCTCGCATCCATGTCCCAAATTGCGACCTTCGCGCTACCTGCAACAAGCCGATCAACAATTGCTCGGCCAATCCCTTGGGCACCACCAGTCACGATAGCCCGCTGATTTGTAAAATCGTAATGGTTCCTCGCCATAAATACTCCTATTGGATGAGATTCAGACTTGAGCCCTAAATTCGCTTCAAATGACACTGAATTGAACGTGAATGAGGACTTGGCAAGATTTTAATTGCCGTGTATGTTTGCCAATTTAATCAGATTTTCTGAAAAAATTGCAAAAAAATCGTTAGCATCTAAGAAAATACAGATTCTGCAAGCCATCAAAAAATTCATTAAAAGCCTAAACTTAATTCAATTGCTAGAGGTCATCATGAGTTCGTTTCGAGTCTTGAGTCCTGATATTCAATACATTGATGGAGGAATCATCGAGAAGGAGGTTGCAAACAAACACCTACAGATTGACCTATTTAGATGGGAGGAAGAGGTCCCTGCTCAAGATTTAGCTCAATATTTTGGCCTCTTAGTCTGGCATTTAGCAACCATCAACTCTAGCTACATCGATCAGCTAAACAGTTGTCGTATCATTGTTCGCTGTGGGGTTGGTTTCGACAATGTAGATCTGAAAGCCGCAGCAGAACGAGGCATTGCCGTTTGCAATACTCCTGATTATGGAACCAGCGAGGTTGCCGATCATACGATTGGTATGATTCTCTCGTTGGAGCGGCAATTCGTTTCCTATCATAATCATGTGCAGAGTGACCCCCTGACAAACTTTGATCATTTGGGAGTCCCCCCTGGACGAAGACTTCGAGGAAGAAGTATCGGATTATTAGGAATGGGACGGATAGGTACTGCAACTGCACTAAGAGCCAAAGCCTTCGGGATGCGAGTGCTGATTTACGACCCCTATCTAACCAGAGGACAGGAAATTGCGGTGGGGGTTGAGAGAGTTGAAAGCTTGGAAGAACTCTGTAGTCAAGTCAGCATCCTAAGCATCCACACACCTCTAACCAAGGAAACTCAAGGGATAATCAATGAGCAATTGCTACGGTTGTTACCCAAAGACTCGATTTTGATCAACACAGCGAGGGGGCTAATTCTGGATTTAGATGCCGTTTATAATGTCCTCAAAGATGGCCATCTTCGTGCTGCAGCAATCGACGTTTTTCCATCAGAACCTCCAGATCCAATGCCAAGGTTGTTGCATGCTCTTCAAAACAAAGAGCCCTGGCTTCAACAACGATTACTCGTCACTCCCCATACAGCATGGTACAGCGTTGATAGTGCACTAGACCTTAGAAGAAAATCCGTAGAAACGGCTCTTTTATATCTAAAAAATGATAAGTTAAGAAACTGTGTGAATGCCCACCTTCTCCAGCCAGGGCAAACCTTCCGCTGAAATCTTGTTACATTGTTTTCATTAAACTTCAATTAAGGTTCATCATGTCTGCAAATAACAACACAAAAGTTGCCATAATTACTGGGGCTGGAACCGGTGTTGGGTGCTCAGTCGCTCAACGATTTTTAACTGAAGGTTACCAAGTTGCACTTCTCGGAAGACGTCAAGAACTCCTAGAGGAAACAGCAGCAGGAGCAGAGAATGCTCTCGTTCTACCCTGCGATGTAAGTCAGCCTGAAGCAGTTGACAACGCATTCACTAGTGTTGTCAACAAGTGGGGTAAAATTGATGTTCTTTTCAATAACGCTGGAATGGGAAGCCCATCAAGAACGATTGATGAAACCCCAATCGAAGACTGGCTCAAAGTAGTTGATGTCAATTTGACAGGTTCTTTCCTCTGTGCAAGGGCGGCTTTTGGACAAATGAGGCGTCAGAATCCAAAGGGTGGTCGCATCATCAACAACGGTTCCATATCTGCTTATGTTCCTCGCCCTGGATCTGCGCCCTACACTGCTACAAAACACGCAATTACAGGGTTAACCCGATCAATTTCCTTAGATGGCCGTCCCTTCAACATTGCCTGCGGACAGGTTGATATTGGGAACGCCGCTACTCCGATGACTGACCGGATGACCACAGGAGTGCCTCAGGCTGATGGTAGTGTTCGGATTGAGCCTAGAATGGAAGTTGATAATGTGGCGACTACCGTTCTGTACATGGCAGAATTGCCCTTAGAAGCAAACGTGCAGTTTGTCACTGTGATGGCCACCACGATGCCGTTCATTGGCAGAGGATAAGGGCTGCTCAATATTTTAAAGATACATATCAATTAAGGGAATCGCCATGAACAAAATCATGTTAGTTACAGGCGGAAGCAGAGGAATTGGTGCATCAACAGTCCGTCTGGGTGCGAAGCGAGGCTATGCGGTCGCAATCAACTACCAGAAACGAGCAGACGTTGCGAAAAACTTAATGGATGAAATCAATGATGGAGGAGGAAAGGCAATCATCATTCAAGCTAATGTGGGTGTCGAATCAGAGATCATTGAGATGTTCAATCAGGTGGACCAGCAACTGGGAACTCTGACCGCCTTCGTCAACAATGCTGGGATCATCCAACCTCCGAAAACACTTGTAGAAATGACAAAGGAACGTTTGCAGGGACTTTTTGATGTGAATATTCTTGGAACAGTTTTATGCGCTAGGGAGGCTGTCAAAAGAATGTCCACTCGATTGGGTGGTTCTGGAGGAGCAATTGTTAATCTTTCGTCCGCAGCAGCCAAGATGGGGGGGCCTAATTCATTTCTTGATTATGCAGCCAGCAAAGGAGCCGTCGACACCTTTACACACGGCTTAGGCCAGGAAGTCGCTAATGAAGGAATACGAGTGAATGGAATCCGTCCAGGACTAATTTATACCGATATTCACGCAAGCCTGGGTGATCCTGATCGCGTGAAACGAATGGAAAATGTGGTACCCATGAAGCGAGGTGGGCTACCAGAAGAAGTTGCAGAAGCAATCTTGTGGTTACTATCTCAAGAAGCCTCCTACGTTACTGCATCCACGTTGGATGTCGGAGGTGGACGCTAAATCTTATTAGTAAATTAAATTTTTCAGAAGCATTAGGAGTATTCAATGAAATACCGTTATCTTGGTAGATCAGGTCTGCTTGTTTCCAGAATCTGCTTAGGCACGATGACATTTGGAATGGCCAACTGGGGCTGTGATCAAAATCAGGCTTCGCGTATTGTTGATACATTTGTTGGTGCAGGAGGAAATTTTCTCGACACTGCAGATATGTACAGCGCTGGGGTTTCTGAAGAAATGACCGGCAAATCGATCAAATCTCACAATCGTGATGAATTAGTCATTGCAACCAAAGCCTGGTTTCGAACTACGGAAGGTGCAAATGGAAGTGGAAGTTCCCGTAAGCATATCTTGGAAGCTGTGGAAGCAAGCCTGCGAAGATTGGGAACTGATTACATCGACCTTTACCAAGTCCACGGTCCGGACTGGTTCACTCCCATGGAGGAGACGATGCGAACTTTAGATGACCTGGTCCGGCAAGGCAAAGTCCGCTACATCGGCTGCAGCAACTATTACGCTTGGCAAATGGTCAAATCCAACTCAATTGCAGAAAAGATGAACTTGGAAAAGTTCATCAGCGCTCAGCACATGTATAATCTGGTACGCCGTGATATTGAACGTGAGATTCTTCCGGCCTGTGCCGATCAGGGATTAGGGATGCTTTGCTGGAGCCCACTAGCTAGCGGATTTTTAAGCGGCAAATACCAAAGGGGAGGTGATATCCCAGAAGGATCAAGAATCTCCTTCCGTAAAAGTGTTGATATTCCTAGATATTTCCATGACCACGCCTTTGATACCGTGGAAACACTATTAAAATTGGGTGAAGTGACTGGGAAGCCTCCAAGCCAGCTTTCTACAGCTTGGCTCCTTGGAGATCATAGAGTTACATCAGTCATCTCAGGTCCTAAAACGGTCTCCCAGATTGAAGATGTTTTAGCAGTCGCAGATTGGGATCTCGAACTGGATCACTGGAATCAATTGGAGGAAGTTTCCAACTTCAAGCATGGATATCCGTTGGAGTGGATTGACCAAAACTATGGAAATATTGGTGGATTGGAAGAATTCCCCCCTGTCCACCATCGCCTAGTCCAAGATCGTAGCTAATCTTATCTCAGCAGCCTAATGTTTAGTTACAGAAAGATTTTTCAATCCACTAAATGAACATGATGAATTCTTCTTGGCCACTTTTCAAACTGAGACTCAATCCTTACGGGATGACTTGTTACCTAGGGTTACAAGGCCGTGGTACTACAAGGCAAAATCCAAATGGGACAGGTTTGGAAGGGTTTTTAAAAATTGCCGAAGAACTGGGTGCCAAGTCCTTGGAAATCTTTGATCCCTGGTTGCATGAGTTTTCTGGTGATGATTTCCAAAATTTGAAGGCTCGCTTAGATCGGCAAGGAATAATTCCAGTCATTTCAGGGGGCTTTATTCTTGAGGAAACGGGACATGTTTTTAAGTCTGCGCGACTTCTGAAAGCAAAAACGATCCGCTTTGCACTGACTGACGTTCTATGTGGTGGAAGAGCCTATCGAACTGATTGGAATAAGCTTCGCCAAGCCGTTCGGAGAAAAATCCTTGAATTTGGCAAAACCGCTGATGATGCAGGTCTGATTATTGCCATAGAAAATCATCAGGATTTTACTTCAGCAGAATTAGTAGAATTCTGCGAGATGACACCAGGAGTTGGAATTACTTACGACACAGGGAACTCATTTCCAGTGGCTGAATCACCGAATCAGTTTACTAAGACTGTTGCGCCTTACGTTAGACATCTTCAGCTCAAGGACTATATATAGCGCAGTTCACCAATGAAGCCTTTCGACTGGTTCGCTGTACGATTGGAGAGGGAACTGTACCATTTGATGAACTTTTAGAAGAAATTGGTAAACACCAAAATCAACTAACTGCTTTGCTGGAACCAGGAGCCCTTGAGGCTCGACACGTCAAGCTCTTTAGAGAAGATTGGTAGCAGGGCTATCCAGCAAAATCTGCAGCTAAGCTTGCAGCATGTCTGTTAGCAACTCAGAAAAACCCACTTGCTGACATAGAAGACTACCGTACACCGTGGGGAAAAAATGAGGACAGTAAGCTTGTGGATTATGAACTCCAAATGTACCACAAAAGCTTTGCAAATATGAAAAAACTAGGAATGTAATTGACTCAATTGAGTAGTTTACAAGAAAAAACTGCCCTCGTTACAGGCTCAGGTCGAGGACTCGGCAAGGTGATGGCTGAAAGACTAGCTGATCTAGGAGCAAACATTGTTTTGCATGACATCAGCTGGGAAGCCCCTGAAAAATATAAGGAAGCTAAAAACCTTGGAGTGGTTGCCAAAGAATTTGAAAAAAAGGTATCAAAGTACTAACAGTGACTGGCAATATCGGAGATGTTCAAGCAGTGGCTGAAATGTGTACCAAGATTGAAGAAAAATTCTCGAAGGTAGACATCCTTATCAATTGTGCCAGGGGTGACATAGGAGCATGTGGTGGCAAACCATCACCCAATAATGCACTTGATATCCCTATCGAGGATGTAGAGGCGCTGATTAACCACAACTTGATTGGAACCATAAATGTTTGCAAAGCATTCATCCAAGCAATGCGGGATCAGAAATACGGAGTTGTAGTTAATATTGGATCTGTAGCAGGACAACTCGGTGTGTCTGAAAGAGCAATTTACGGAATTCTGAAAGCTTCTGTTACGCACTATACTCGTTGCTTGGCCACTGAGCTGAAGCAACATGGGGTTCATGTAAATTGTGTTGCTCCCGGACCTACGAAGAATGCACGTTTTGAGGCTACAAGGGTCGTTGATCCAGAGATGATGGATTCCCAAAAAGCTTCCCTGGTTCGCTACGGAGAGCCCAGCGAGATTGCGAACGCAGTCGCGTTTCTGGTGTCTGACCAGGCAAAATTCATTAATGGACAGGTCCTCTGCGTGGATGGAGGGTTGGTTAACTTTCCCAGTTAGAAATATATATTTTTTTCAAGCCTATCTATGATTCTTCAAGCAATACTGTGACTACAAAACTGGACCATCGGCGACTTGATCAACTTTATAATTTCTTTGAGGGAACCGTACAAAGAGGAGACATCTCAGGTGCAGCATTCCAACTTTCGGCAGGAAATCACAGTAAAGTCACAAAGGCTTTTGGTAGATTTGAGCCAAATCTTTCTGCTCCAATGCAACAAGATTCAATCTTTCTGGTAGCCTCAATTACTAAACCATTTACCGTAGCTGCAGCAGTATTACTAGCTGAACGTGGTCAAATTTTACTAGATGATCCAGCCTTTATTTACCTTCCTGAGTTCGGCAATTCTAGAAAAGAAGAAATCACTCTTCGACATCTGATGACTCATAGCTCCGGGCTACCGGACATGCTTCCAGAAAATCAAAGCTTGCGGGAGCGACATGCTCCCATAAAAGATTTCATTCAACAGATCTGCAGACTGAAACCTGATTTTCCAGCTGGTACAGGCCTACAATACCAGAGCACTGGCATTGCGATTCTTGGAGAGATTGTCCGCAGAGTAAGCGGGATTTCGCTTGGACAGTTTTTAAGAAAAGAGTTTTTTGAGCCCTTAAGTATGAAGGACACATCACTTGGGTTGGCAGGGCTACCTGAAGAACGATTGTCAAAAGTCAAACTACCTCCAGGGCAGGAGGGCAGCAACTGGGGCTGGAACAGTCACTACTGGCGAAATCTAGGGGCCGCTTGGGGCGGTATGTTCTCAACTGTCGAAGACCTGACTCATTTTCTAAAAATGCTACTGAATGGAGGAGAATTCCAGGGTAACCGAATTTTTAGCAGAAGCGCCGTTGAAACAATGATTCGAGATCAGACTAGTCTCATGTCTTTAGTCCCAAATGAGCAAAAGGGAATGATGCGTGGAGGACTAGGCTGGAGGCTTGCGCCCTCATCTTGTTGGGGATTCTTCGGGGACTTTCTTTCACCGGGAAGTTTCGGACACGGTGGAGCAACAGGCACTGTTTTCTGGGCAGATCCCAAGCGGGATGCAACCTTTGCTTTGCTTACCACCCAACCATCTATTTGGAGTAAATCCCTGCTGGACAAAGCTTCTAACCTCGCCATAGCTTGCGTCGACTGACTACCAAGACTAGACCTCAATCAATCTTTTTTTTCCTCAACTCACTTAGGGTAAAAATGACTGCCAAAATGGACGCTTTACAGGTAATCGCGCGTGGAAAAGCAGAGTTTATCAGAACAGCCTTACCTGAACTCATAGAGAGCCATGCGATTGTTCAGCCTCGTCATATAACCCTTTGTGGAAGTGATGTCTGGATGCTGAGTCATGCTCCAGATGCAGCGTATCCCTTTCCAACCGGAACAACGGGCCACGAAGTTATTGCTGAAATTTTGGAGCTTAGCCCTGAAGTAGAGGGTCATGAGGTCGGGGACTTTGTTCTTGCTATTGCCCCAGACCATCGAGCAATGGCTGAACGCTACTTGACTCCACAAAAGAACTTGTTGAAACTTCCCAGTGGAAAAACTAGAGAAGAATTGTTGATGGCTCAGCAACTCGGAACCGTTCTCTATGCCTGTAAGCAGCTTCCAAGTGTGATCGGAAAGACAGTTGCGGTTGTTGGACAGGGAACCGCTGGACTATGGTTTAATTTCGTTTTGCAGCGACTTGGGGCTGCCAAAGTCATAGCTTTAGATCCAAAAACAAACCGACTTCAGCTTGCCTGCCAATATGGTGCTACTGATACCATCAACATTCGAGAAGAAGATCCTCTCGAGCAAGTTCTTGCTATAAATGATGGGAAATTAGCAGACATTGTTGTGGAAGCTGCTGGGAGGGAGGCCTCCATCAATCTTTCAATTGAGTTAGCTCGAGCGGATACAGGATTTTTTTTACAGTTTGGAGTTCCTTATGAACCAACTTCAGTAAATTATGGAAAAATTTTTACGAAGTGTTTGAAACATAAGTCCATTGTACACGCAGGCCGTGAACCAGGACATACATCAACTCTGCAGGCTTTGGATTTAATTGCTGGTGATTATGTAGATGTATCGCCATTGCTGACACACCGATTCCCATTTGAGAGGGTATTAGAGGCCTACGAGGTTCATCAAAATGCCACTGACAACGCTGTCAAGATTGTTGTCGATATGCCTAGTTAGCCCTTTACAGCACTTGCCGTCAGTCCAGATACATAATACTTGACAAAAAATGAGTAGATGAAAGCCACAGGAACAGATCCAAGAAGGGCAGAAGCCATAAGTGATCCCCAAAATAGTGTATCAGCTTTAATCAGGTCGCTTACGGTTCCGACAGGGATGGTTTTCATGTCACCAGAAGACATGAAAATCAATGCGTACAGAAATTCGTTCCAGCAGAGAGTAAAGCAAAAGATTGTTGCTGAAAGAATTCCCGGTACAGACAGAGGCAGGACGATTCGTACCAGAATCTGAATTCTTGAACAACCATCCATCAAGGCACTTTCTTCAATCTCCTTTGGAATGGTCAGGAAATATCCCATCAAGAGCCAGGAAGCGAAAGGAATCAATTGTGTTGGATAGGTAAGAATTAGGGCCCAGTGAGTATTGAAAAGATTCAGCGTACCGATTACTTGAGCCATTGGAATGAAAAGCAAAGTGGGGGGCACTAGATAGACAAGAAAAATTCCAATCCCCATGAAATCACTGCCAGGAAATTTTAGTCTGGCTAAGGCGTAGCCTATACAAATACTACAAAAAATAGAAAGTGCTGTAGAAACTATAGAAATGACCATAGTATTCCACATCCAGCTAGCAAATTCAGTATTTTCAAAAAGATATAGGTAGTTTTCTAAAGTAAATCGCTGAACCCAAAATGGATTTAAATCAAGATCAAAAATATCTGATGTTGGCTTAAATGATACTACACCCATCCAATAAAAAGGAAAAAGTAGTAGCAAAGTATAAACCACCAAAGGAATGTAGATTTGTAACGTCTTTTGCTTATCACTCCCAACCATCATGCAGTTTTTCTCATATATCGGAGTAGGAAGATACTAAAGAATGCCAGTATTGGAAACATGTATAAAGTTATTGCAGCAGCCATCCCAATCTCTGTTCCAAAAAGACCAATTTGATAAGCATATGTCCCAAAGATGTGAGTTTGGTTTGCTGGTCCACCTTTTGTTAATACGTAGATCAATTGAAAATCTGCAAATGTCCATATTATGGATAACAAACTTGTTATCATTAAGATACCTTTGATTTGTGGCAAAGTTACATTAACAAATCTTTGAAATTTATTCGCACCATCAATTGCAGCCTGTTCGTGAAGCTCTGGTGGAACAGCTTGTAATCCAGCCAAAATACTTATACCAAAAAAAGGAATACCTCGCCAAATATTTACCCAGCAAATAGCTGTTACAGCTAATATTTGGTCACCCAAAAAATTTACATTCGACTCAATCAGTCCCATTTCAATCATTAGCCAAGAGATAGGACTAAATACTGGATCAAAAATCATAAACCAGCCCAGAGAACTTAATGCTGTTGGAACAATCCAGGGCAGCATAACGAAAGCTCTTATCGGGTTGCTAAAACGAATCTTATTGTTCAAAATTAGTGCGAGCCCCAGCCCCATTAAAGCTTTAAAAGGTACCGTTACCACTGCGTAAATCATTGTATTCCAAGCTGTTTGGTGAAATATATCGTCTTCAAGAAGATCCGTATAATTCCATAGCCCAATGAACTCGCCCGGCATGCCAATTCTAGTATCTGTCAGGGACAACCAAATACCTAAAAAAAATGGGTAAGCAAGAAATACTAAGAGAAGAATTAAACCGGGCAACATTAATAAAACACCCAGTGAACTTTCTCTATCTAAAAAATTTTCTGATTGAATAGATCCTGAATTCATTTTAAAAATTATTTTTTTCTTATGCCGAATGTGCCCAAAATAAAAAAACCCTCTGAATAATGGAACTATCCAGAGGGTTTTAATTGTGAGATTTATTTTTCAGATTAGCGATAAATGCGCTTCAGTTGTCTCTCACCCCACTCAAGAGCATCTTTAGCATCACCTGACTGTACAGCTTTTGCGAATGTATCAACAACAATATACTTTGAAGCAGCTAAGCTGGCTTTTTCGTTAGGGTTCCCTGCAAAGCCTCTTAGCCTCCCATATTTGGGAATTTCCTTAAAGATACCCATTTTTGGATCATCTTGCCACATAGGATCATCTGCGAGATTTTTGACGTGGTGTAGTTGGTATCCCTCTTGGATGCGCCACCACTTATCAAAATTTTCAGGCTGAAACCACCACTTCAGGTATTCTTTAGCAACATCAATGTTTTTTGAATTATTCAAGATGCCCATTGTTTGAGTGCCAAATTCGTGGTATCGACCTGCAGTGCCTTTCGGCATGAGCATATGATGGGTGTCATTCATCAACTCCCCTCCATCATCACGTCTCTTAGATGCGTAATAAATACTTGCTCCGTTGAATGTCGAAGATATCTTTCCACTCAAATACGCGCGATTATTACTGCTATCATCCCAAGATGTTCCCGTTTCATCATAACCATCCTTCCAAGCCTGGACAAATTTGTTCAATGCATACTCAAAGGTTGGTGTATTGAAGAGTATTGTCTTTCCATCATCACCTACTTCAAGCGCACCAGAAGCCCACATATATGGGTAACAGAATCCGATCGGATCACCCAAGCTATGTCCAAGACTCTGGCCAAAGGGCATTCCCATCTTTTTACACTCTTTCGCCACAGCAAAATATTCATCCCAGGTCATATCCATGCCACCCTTATCAGCATGCTTGACGCCTGCTTTTTCGAAAGCACTTATTCTGTAAGCAATTGTGCCTGCATTATTTCCGTGAGGAATACCAAGATATCTTCCATTGACGAGCCCTGAATTGAGTACATATTCCTCAAAGCCCCCACCACGAGCTGCAACCTCTTCTGCTTCATCTGTCATGTCAACAAGATTATTGGCATAAAGATGGTTTTGGACGGGCCAAAGCTCTATGACGTCGATTCCGCCAGCTTGAATACCTGCGCCAATTTTAGTATTCAAGTCAGTCCAGTTGAGAAAATCTGCATTTACTTTCACCCCTGCTTGTTTACCAAACTCTGCGGCCTGTTGTTTTGCAATTTCCTGGGCTCCAGGAATAAAGTAAGTACCTCTTACTATGTTGAGAGTCTTGTTTTGCGCACTACTAATGTTTGGGAAACCTCCCATCAAAGCAACCGCTCCGGCAGCTGCGCCAGTTTTGATGATCTGGCGCCGGGTCACACCATTTTCTGCTGTCTCTTCAGGAATGCTTTTCAATTGATTGTCATTCACTTTTTCCATGTAATTCTCCTCTTTTAAATCAGCCTATGGCAAATTAAGTTTCTTGAGCCACTATGATCCAAGATCTCGCGGGAAGCTATGGCAGAAGATTGGAAAAAGCAAGGAATATTATTCGATCATTTAGTAGGAATGTTATTCAGTAATATTTACCTTGAATACTATTTTTTTTTGATATTTTTTATAAGATTAACTACCTTTTCCCTGACTTTTTCCTCGCTTTTTGGATCAAACAAAGCAGTTTTTACTTGGTATGTTTCACGCTCAAATTCTTCTTTTCTTGGCAAGTAATTTAGAAATCCATTGCATATATCGAGTACAAGAATTAGGTTTTCGGGAAACTGTCGCCGCAAAAAAATCTGGAATTCGTTATAAAATTCTATGGGTGCACCAACCATAACAGTTTTTCCTAATTTCCAAACATAAATCGGAAAATCAAAAGTTGATGAGTTCCCCAGTTTTTCTCGCAAAGCCAGGCCTCTCTGTGCTCGTTCTTTCTCATAGCCCCTTTTTGATTCTACTAATTCTTTGAAGGCATCGACTGAAGGTAGATCCCCAAGCTCCAATTCAACCGTCTCTGCTACGATGTAAATCTCAGATTCTGGCAATTCGTCTTCATATTTCCAAAGTCCGAGTGTCGCTCCTGATTCCACCTTTCTGTCAAAAACCATCTTTTTCCCAGATGGCATCAAACTAGCCAATATTGACAAAGCAGCGTAGCCCAATTCTCTACCATTTTGATCGGCTGCTTCTGGTGAGGCTTGATAGCATTTACGGGGAGCTAATTCCCCGTCGGCACCATGAAGAAAGATACAAGGTACCCCGTTGGTATCTCTTTCTACCAATTCTCTCATAGCACCGACGTAATCGGGGGATATCAGGCGATTCATTCCTCCCAAGGAAGTAGGGTGTGCCGCATAATGGACCAAGTTCGCAAAATAAACACCTGATTGCTCCGTAATCCTGCCCACAAGTAAGGTGTCATCTGCAGGTATAGACGGATTGATTCCTACAACGGCCTCACCGGTCTCTGGGAGAGTTAGATCTCGATTGAAAGCCAGTCCACAACGACCAACCCCCCAACTCAGCACACACATTCTTCTGTTATCAAAAGCTTCTGAAAGTAAACGCCGACATGTCTGCAGAATTTGCTTTCGGTAGTCCTCGATGAAATGACCCCCAGGTGCATCTGCTAATAGAGGATCTGTAAAAGGTGCACCATGACTATGAGATAGGTGAGTGATGAGGGTTCCAGGGGCTAGATTGAATTCTTTTTCAAGGGGTATTCTAATTCCTTCTTCGTCTTCACGAGAAAGCCAAACCATAAGATCCAAAGCCAACAAGGTCAGATTCGCTTTTTCTGACAAACATGAAATTGTCAGGCAAGAGGCTCTTAGGGGCCGATGAAGTCCATCGGCAATATCATGCTCAGAGTATCCCCATGTTCGCGAGTACATCCCTGAAGGTGGGTTGATTTCAGCGACAGCTACTCCGAATAGGCCCTGAAATTCATGTTGGTGGATTTCTGGAATCAATTTATCTCCAGTTGTTGATGTAACGAGTACTGACTTAGGATCAAATTCCCTTGTGAAGATTAGTTTTGTTTTTTTTTCGGAAATGAAGTTCTTTCAATAATTGAATTAAATCATTTATTTCTATTGATTGTTTCTGACAATTCAAAACTAATTCTCCTCTATCGAGAACAATGATTCTATCTGATATTTCATGAACATGATGAATATTATGTTCAATGAATATACATGATTTTCCTTTGTTTTTTATGTTGTTCACGAATCTCAGAACCTTTTCTACCTCAGAGATAGCCAATGCTACTGTTGGTTCGTCAAGAATGATTAGATCGCTTTCAAAGTACATTGCTCTTCCGATGGCGACACCCTGCCTCTCACCTCCAGAAAGGAAACTGACTTGGGTATCCACATTGATGCCCTCACTACGAAAACCAATTGTACTTTTCATAATCTCTGCAGTGATTTTTCGCTGCTTTTTTACGTTTATTAGTCCAAAGGCATTCGTAATTGGTCTTCCAGCAAAAAAATTTCTCCACAATGGTTGTTTTTCACAAAGTGATAATTTTTGATAAACAGTCTCAATACCAAGCTGCTGTGAAATTTTTACTGAGTATTGATTGAGATCAATTCTTTTTCCTTTGATGAAAATCTCTCCTAAAGTTGGTGACTCCAAGCCAGTAATCAATTTGATTAAAGTAGACTTACCTGCCCCATTGTCACCAATCAGACCAACAATTTCATTACCACCAATTTTGAGATTTATTGGCTTTAAACTTAGAACAGGCCCGTATGATTTAGAAACATTCTTAAGTTCAACAATTGAATTCAATTTACCTTTTGATTTCAAATTTAGAATTTAATTTGCCAACTGATTTAAAAACTTATTAAATCAGTCGGCAACAAAAATTATCTAACACCTTGCAAGACAAGTTTTTCAATCATGGCCACGTTATCTTTTGTAACGGTACCACCACCTGTGTTTAGGGATAGATTCCCCAAACCGTATTTCACTTCAAGTACCGCTGCAACAACAGGCATAAATCCTTGCAGGTAAGGCTGCTGGTCCAAAACAAGTGATAAAAAACCACGTTTTACTTCGTCAATAGCGGCAGGAGAAATATCAAATCCTGAGGTGATGACATCGCCTGCGTTTTTTCCAGCATCTCTGAGAACTTTTCCAAGAAATGCCGTTATTCCTCCGTGCCCCGGGACAATTATGGCTCGAGTTTTAGGATTAGCCTCAAGATAACTAACCAAAACCGGCACAGCCAATGATGGATCTTGAACAGCCTCATTTGACCACTGAAGCTTGTCGTAACTGACTCCAGCTTCATCGAGAGCTTTTAGGGATCCCCTTGCTACCAATTCACCTGGTGCCCCTTCGATGAATGCTCCGTAGACAACAATGTGGTCACCTTCACCTAAGTTTCCTTCTTGAATCGTCAACTTGGCAAGGTTGACACCTGCTTCATAATTATCCAAACCAAAATAACTTCGCCCCGAGCCAGGTAAGTTATTGTTACCAACAATGACTTTCACTCCCTCTCTGGAGGCTTTTTTCAGAAAAGTGGTCATGGATTTGGTACCTGGATGCCCCATAACAATGATAGCATCAGGAACCGCTGCGAGAGCCTCATTAGCTTGTTGCAACATTCTTTGAGGATTCCACTCTGAATGCTGCTCAATCAAATTCACATCTAGAATTCGGGCTGCATCTCTAGCTCCAAGTTCTCTCGCTAAGGTGGCTGGCCCACCAGAATTTCCACCCATTTGCATATAAATTGTTAGGTCACCTTCGATGGCTGGACGGTCGTCACTCCAAGCATAGAATGGAATGTAGAAAAAAAAGCAGAACAGAAAAATGCTTTTCAGAAATAACTTTTTCATGACAAGTCTCTATCATAGTGTTTGAAAAAATCCCTTTGCTCTAAAAAATCGAACAAGGGGAACTTTGCCAGGATTTTCAAGCAGGGTGTTAATCGAGACTGCTAAAATGAACACCAGTCCTATAAAGAACCGGGTCCAGAAACCCTGAATTCCGGAAGCAACTAAACCAGCCTCAATAACTGTAACAATAAAGACCGCGAACACTGTTCCAATTACTCGGCCAGATCCTCCGAAAATTGATGTGCCACCAATGAAGACGGCAGCAATTACTGTCAATAGATAACCCATCCCTTGACTAGAAAAGTAAGAAGTAGTTTCTAAAGTCAAAAAAACTCCTCCGACGCTAGATAATATTCCGGATAGAGTAAATAGTTTAATCTTTTCTAAAATAACGTTTATTCCCATCATTTTAGCGACCTCGGAATTATCACCAATAAATAGTAAATTCTCACCAAATTTGTGTCGATTAAGTAATAACCAGATAACTATTGAAATTAAAATTGCCCACAAAATTTGGACAGGAAAAAACTGCTCAAATCTACCAACAAGAAAATTATGAATTGGAGTCTCGTAGATTGTTGGAATTGCCAACTGTATCCCTCCAGAAATTATAGTTACAAAGCCACCCCAAAGAAATAATAATGCAAGTGTTGCAATAAGTGAGGGTATTCCAAGCATTGTAATAACTAGTCCATTAACAAAGCCAACAGTTGCACCCGCCAAAATTGCAATCACGAATGCCAGCCAAGATAATTGAAAATTTTCAAACAAATAAGCGAATATATAGCTCGATAAGGCAACAGTTGATGGGAACGAAAGATCCATTTCACCTGCAACTGCTACTAATGTGATCCCAAGAGCAATAATCAATGGTGGTGGAACAGTTGCAAAGAAACTCATATAAATGCGGAAATTTAAAAATACCCTTGGTGCCGTTAGCATAAAAACAAGGATTAAAGCTAGAAACACGATTCCAACCGTTACACCATCAATATTCAGAATTTTCTTCATTGACCTGTACAATAATTAATTTAATAGAAGCTTACTACAACACGCCAAATTCTTGAAAAATATCTTTTAAACTTCTGCCTGATTCTAAACCCTTTAACGTCCCCTTTTCAGACTCTAATTTTTCAGAACTACGAGAAAGGACTTCAAAGAGATTTGTTTTGGAATAGCAACACACCCATCAGCATCACTAAAAATAACATCGCCGAGACATGCTCTTACACTTGCACGCTCTACAGACACATCCACCTCAATTACCTTTCCCCTCACTTTACTATCTAAGGGAGCAATGCCGGCTGCATATACTGGAAAGCCAATCTTCTTAATCTGTTGAACATCTTTGGCAAACCCATCCATGATTGCACCATTAATTTTTCTGACCCGGGCAGCTGTACTTAACAACCCTCCCTATGGGGCAATGCGGTTTGAACTTCCGCAAGCTGTGACAGCGACATCAACATTTTGCAGGCTATCTACCATTTGAATTTCTAATTCGTATTGGTTTTCATTTTTTCTAGGTCTTTCATAAATACCCGTGTAGAGCATCGTCCTAGCTCGACCAATTAGGCGTAAGTTCTCGTTCAATGGTCGAACAAAGTGTGGGAAAGCTTGGTTTTATAGCCCAATTCATCTAAAACATCAGAGACTAATTAACAGAAAAGTTCTTTAAATTTATTTTCGATCAAATAATCCACTTCAACCATCTTATGATTTTTTCATTTTTATAAGCAAACTAAGCAGATTCTCCAACAACTAGACTTACGGGAAATATAATTTCTTTGTTGTCAATCACTTTATTCCTAATTTTATCTATTAAAATCCTTCCTGCCTCCATTCCAATTTCATAAGCTTTTGATTGAATAGATACTAAATTTGGTGTTATGTAGGCAGCAGTTTCAAACGCATTAAATCCAGTAATCTTCACTTCAGTTGGAACACTTATTCCTTTTTCATTTAGGATTCTTATAGCCGCCATCGCCATCCTATCATTACCCCCTATAATCGCCTCTGGAAGCCCTTGATCTTGAATGTAATTATTTACTGCTGTTTTGGTATCATTTAATCCTTCGTCTCCACACTTAACAATTTCAATATTTAAATTTTTCTTTGACAATATTTTTTCTACACCTAAGACTCTTTTTTCAATAGCGGGCCAATTTTGCTTAGGAGCTAAAAATATAAATTTTTTACAATTTTTTTTTACTAAAAATTCAGCAACTAATTTTCCTGCTTTAAAGTCATCCTGAGTGATACTATAAATTCTGTGATCAGGATATTTATCCTGAATAAGGACAAATGGTAAATTTAAATTTAAGATCTTTCTAATTACCTTTTTTCTTGTTTCTTTGCTACCAGATAAAATGGCGCAGATACCATCAGCATGAATTTCTTCTAAAATGCATTTTTTTGGGATGCTTTGTGATCTTATCCCCTGCAATATGAGACTATAATTTCGATCTGCTAAATAATTTGACAACCCGCAAACAACTTGTGAGGTATATGTATCAGCTAAAAATTCTGGTACATCATCCAATATTACCATTCCAATTGATAAACTAGTTTTCGTTCTCAATGTCTTTGCTGCATGATTAGGCTTATAATCAAGCTGTTCAATAACTGCCTGAACTTTTTCTCTCGTCTCCTTGCTCATTTGATTTGTTCTGCCGTTAACAACATTAGAGACGGTCATCATCGTAACTTTTGCAGCTTCAGCTACTTCTCTGATTGTTATTTTTTTAGTCATGTTTTTTTTTAAAATCAATATACTTTAACGTTAAAGTGATTTATCAATTTAAATTCTTCAAACCAAATTAGGTTATTCAAATGACTGCTCTAGGAGACTATTATTGATTATTAAAGATTAATTTATAGATTTAAGTCCGGCCGCTCTTTCAAGAATTTTTTTAGTCCGGCCTGATCCTGCGAAGCGTTGCGCAGACATTGTACCCCATCTCTCAAAACACCCAGTTCAGAGGCTGTAGACAGCCTCAGAAAATGCTCACCTTCTGCACCAATTCGACCAAACGATAGCCGATCCAAAACAGCTACTTGATGATCATACAAAGCGAACATTTGAAAGAGACCCGCAGGCGAAGTTTCCTTTTTTGCTACATCATTTAAATTTGAATGGTGTTCAATTAAACCAAGAGATTCACAAACCCCTTCAATATTTGGGAAAAGGTAGAAGGCTCCTCCTGGCTTTTGACAGTCCACTCCTGGAATAGCTCGTAAATCTTCCAGCACTGCATCTCTTCGCTTTTCAAAAGTTCGTACCATCTCCAAGACTTCTTTGTCCACTGTGGCGTCAGTAAGTGCCACAACAGCTGCTTCCTGATTATAGGGAGCGACACATGAGAAGTAGTTGATATTTAATGTTTTGAACATCTCTGCTTCCACCACAGTGGGCAAAACTGCATAGCCAATCCGACCTCCCGTCCAGGCAAAGGTTTTAGAGAAACCACTTGCCAGTATCGTTCGTTCGGCCATCCCCGGTACTTGAAGGATTGAGTAGTGGTGTTGATCATCAAAAACAATCCGTTCGTAGATCTCATCGGAGTACACTCTGACATCAGAGGGAGCCTTGCAAAGAATCACATGTGCTATTTCTTCAATCTGAGACTGATTAGCCACCCCTCCAGTAGGATTTGAAGGGAAATTCAAACAAATTATCTTGGTCCTTGGCGTAATCAATTCTGCGAGTTGCTCGGGAGTAAAGGTGAAGCCTGCTGATTCATCCAAATGCAAGGGAACTGGTACAGCTTGAACGTAACGAATAAATGACTCGTAGATTGGGAATCCTGGGCTTGGGTAAATTACCTCGTCACCAGGATTACAATAAATTTGCTGTGTCAATCCAATCGAAGGCTTGCCACCGGGAAAGACTACAACATGTCCCGGCGTGGTGTTCAGACCCCTCGTGTGATTTACGTATTCACTTATGGCACTACGTAAGTTTGGAGTACCCTGTGGGTCACAATAGTGCGTATTTCCAGCATCTAGTTGTCGTTTAATCTCTGTATTAACAGCTCTGGGCAGATCATAGTCTGGTTCTCCCAAGTTTAACTTCACTACAGGCCCCCGAGTCTGAGCAACATGAATTATGTGTGGTCCCACTTTAAAGGCATTTTCAGAACCAATTCTTTGGTTACGTTCAGCAAAAAGAGCCATGATGCTTTAATAGAATGAGGTCAATAAATTTAAATTGCAGGAACCGTTGAAAGCAGAGATTTATTTGCATAGTATGCATCCACGTTATCTACAACAAGCTGCCCCATTGCGATTCTGGTTTGCACTGTTGCGGAACCAACATGGGGCTGCAAAACAACTTGGGGCATCTTAAATAGAGCCTCTGGCACTTTTGGCTCATTGGTAAACACATCTAGACCTGCACCCCCAAGCTTACCTTCTTTGAGACAGGCAACAAGTTCATCTTCATCGACGACAGATCCACGGGAGATGTTAATCAGGACTCCTTCTGACCCAAGTTTTTCCATGACTTCCCGATTGACTATCTTTTTGGTGGATTCCCCACCGACACAACTTAATATGAGGAAGTCCACCAGTTCGGCCATCTCCGTCAAGGATGAGAAATAATTGTAGCTTACATCTGATCGCTGCCGGCGGTTATGATAGTTAATTGTAATGCCAAAAGCCTTCAATCGATCTGCGATAGCCATTCCGATGCGACCCAGACCCAGAATCCCAGCTTGTCTCCCTCGCAAATGACTCATCAAGGGCATGTTTGCTTTGAGCCATTCGCCATTACGAACGTATTGATCTCCAGCAACCATTCCTCTGGTGACTGCAATCAATAATCCAGCCGCAAGGTCCGCAACAGCATCATCCAAAACGCCAGGAGTATTTGTGACGGCAATCTTTCTTGCTTGTGCTGCTTCCACATCGACCCCATCATAACCTACCCCAAAGCTTGCAATCAATTCCAACTTGGGAAATTTGCTCTGGAATTCTGCTGGGGCCCAGTGCTCCGTGACAATAACCTTGATGTTGGGAGCGACTCTCTCAATTAGAGCATCTCGATCATTGGCCTCCCAGAGTTTGTGGACAATGTATCGACTCTCCAGATCGGCCAAACATTCTTGACGAATAAACGCTTGGCTTGTCACTAAAATTTCTTCAGGCATTAGGTTTCCTAAAGGGATTTACTAATTTTTTATTAAATGCGAAATGTTATCAAACAAAACACTCTTCCCGTGTAATGTCAAACCCACTCAGAAAAGCTCAATGAACTCTTAAAATTACCTTTTTTATTTTTGACCTCAATTTGAACACTCCGAATTGAACTCACGAACTCAGCACAAGTTTGAAATTGGAACAGATTGTTATTGAAGCACTGGTGGGCCATCGTTGTCGTGAATCTAGCCTGGGGCACTGGTTTCCTCTCCATCAAAATGAATGTCGTCCATTTTGGCCCCTACCTATCATTAAGTATTCGCTATGCAGGGTTAGTCCTGCTGTTACTGCCATTCGTGAGAGGATTCCCAAGAGAGAATCGAAAAGCATTCCTGCAGCTCACTTGTTTGATGGGAATTTTGCACTTTGGGTTGGCAATGACCGCATTTCATCTGGCTGTTGATATCGCGTCTCTAGCACTCGCTTCCCAAGCCTACATTCCGATCTCAGCTATCCTAGCTTTGATTTTTCTGAAAGAAGAACTTAATTGGAGCGTCCGATTGGGTATAGGTGTCGCCTTTCTAGGGTTTGCTGTGATGAGCTTTGATCCAGTGGTCTTCAAACAGTTGGATTCGATGGTGATCATGCTAGCAGCAACCGCAGTGATGGCAGTTTGCAGTCTGATGGTTCGGCAAAAGCTTAAAGGCATCAACCCAATGACACTACAGGCCTGGACAGGCCTATGCGGAATATTGCCCATGTTTTTACTGTCAATTTGGGTGGAACAAGATCATTGGCAAAAGATCGAATCAGCTACTTGGATCAATTGGATCTCGGTGTTACATGCGGTGATTTTCTCATCGATCATAGGTCATGGGATCAACTTCTGGCTGTTACAGCAACAACCTGTGAGTCGCATCACTCCATACTACCTACTGACACCCATCTTTGCGGTCTTGATGGCAATCATCTTTTGGGGAGATGAACCGGGTCCAAAGGTATGGTTTGGCGGTGCTATGATTCTCTTTGGCATCTTGATGGTTTCATCAAATTTCGACTTCAAAAAATGGAAAAACTCTTGAGTAAATGTTTTAGTCCTAGGACAAATACATTGACTAGTCGGCCTTATGGGATCAACATGCGATTCAGTATTTCTGAAGCTAAAAGGTTACTTATCCACCAAGACTTTTCCTGCCAATAAAAAAGGTTTTTGGAAAACTTCAATTTCTTTAGCACGGCTAGATCGCAACCCTATTTTCTAACCTTGAGACATGCATGTACTGATTACTGGTGGAGCCGGAATGTTGGGCTGCAAATTAGCCCAGTGGCTGATTCAAGATCGAATGATTGGTGAACATGAAATTACCAAACTGACTCTCACTGACATCACAACTCCCAAGGGGCTGCCAAAATTTCAGGGGATATACGCCGAGCACGCAATGGATATGGGAGATCCAGGCTCAGCTAAAAAACTTATTCAACAAAGACCAGATTTCATCTTTCATTTGGCTGCTGTCGTTTCCGGAGAAGCTGAAGCTGATTTTGAAAAAGGTTATCGCGTCAACCTAGACAGTACCCGATATTTGCTTGAAGCGATCCGGACTCAACAGGATTATTGCCCACGAGTGATTTTTACTTCAACAATTGCTGTGTTCGGTGTTCCATTTCCAAATCCAATCCCCGATACACATCATCGAACCCCACTTAGCTGTTATGGAACTCAGAAAGCCATTGGCGAGTTGTTGTTGGCAGATTATTCCAGACGAGGCATTCTTCAGGGGATTGGACTTCGACTTCCCACAATCTGCATCCGGCCAGGATTACCAAATAAAGCAGCATCCAGTTTTTTCTCTGGCATTCTTAGAGAGCCTTTAAACGGCAAGGAGGCTGTCTTGCCTGTTTCAGAAGATGTGCGTCATTGGCACGCTAGTCCAAGAGCCGCCATAAGATTTCTCTTGCACGCAGCCTCTATTGATCTGGAGTTAGTTGGTAGGGACTGCAACCTGACGTTGCCTGGTTTGTGTGCGAGCGTTAAGGAGCAGATCGAAGCACTGGAACGAGCTGCAGGTAAGGATGCTGTGTCCCTGATTCGTCGAGAGCCAGATCATTTCATAGAGAGGTTGGTCTACAGCTGGCCAGAGTCCTTTGAAGCTGAGAAGGCACGATCACTAGGCTTCAAAGCTGAAAAAGACTTTGATGAAATCATCAGGATTTACATGGAAGATGAATTAGGCGCTGCCTCTTAGGCATTAATTAATTATCAGCATCACCAGTTGACTCTGATTATCAAGGTCAAACTGTAAAACACTCAGAGAATCATTCGCTTGTTTAGAGATTGATCCTCCTGAGTGGCAAGCACCATCTCACCAATTCCACATTGTCCCATCTTCAAGACGATTCACTGGAAGGAACGCTCGCTGATAAGGGTATTTTTCGGCCAAGGTTTCATCAATATCCACTCCATGTCCAGGATTCTCACCACAAAATAAGAAACCGTCCTCGAACTTGTAGTCATGTGGAAAGACCGTATCAGTCTCTTCGGTGTGTCGCATGTATTCTTGAATCCCAAAGTTCGGCACCCAGGTGTCAAAGTGTAGCGCAGCTCCCATACAGACAGGTGACAGGTCTGTTGCACCATGGCTACCCGTGCGAATGTGATGTAGGCCGGCCAGATCAGCAATTCTTCGCAAGTGGGTAATGCCCCCCGCATGAACAACTGTCGTCCGGATATAGTCGACAAGCTGTTCCTGAAGCAAGGTTTTGCAGTCCCAAATCGTGTTGAATACTTCGCCCACTGCGAGGGGAGTAGTGGTGTGCTGGCGAATTAACCGAAAGCCCTCTTGATTCTCTGCAGGCACAGTGTCTTCTAGCCAGAACATTCGATATGGCTCGAGCATCTTTCCAAGTTGTGCTGCTTCCAATGGGGTCAACCGATGATGGACATCGTGTAAGAAGTGTGGCTCTGGTCCATAGTTTTCTCTCAACTTTTCAAACAGCTTCGGAACAAAATCGAGATACTTGGACGTCGACCAAAAATTTTCAGAGGGTAAATTATTGTCTGCTGGTTCATAAAACATTCGATCTTTCGAGACCCCATATGTGCTGTCCAGTCCTGGAATCCCCGATTGCGCCCGGATGGCCCTATAACCCATCTCAAGGTAACGACCAACTTCGTCAATCGTGGAAGATAGATCTGCACCGTTAGCATGTCCATATACCAGAACACCTGTACGGCTTCTACCTCCAAGCAATTGATACAGTGGTAGGTCGGCAATTTTGCCTTTCAAATCCCAAAGTGCGGTATCAACTGCTGCAATCGCCGTCATCGTCACAGGCCCTCGGCGCCAATAAGCGCCTCGGTAGAGATATTGCCAAATATCCTCAATTTGCTGGGGGTCACGCCCAATTAGACAAGGAGCCACGTGGTCCTCAAGGTATGATACTACCGACAACTCCCGTCCATTTAACGTGGCGTCACCAAGACCATAAATTCCTTCATCTGTGACTATTTTTAGGGTGACAAAATTTCGTCCTGGACAGGTAACAATCACACGGGCTTCAGTAATTTTCATGCTCATCTCCTTGATTTAAGAAAGATACAAATTCACCTTAATCAGTAGTTTTTGATTGACTTTAAGTCAATCACTAATATATCAGTCACTCGTTTTTCTGAGTGTATGAACGCATATTGACTGCTTCAATGGGTTGGGTGATGGTTCTCAATCTGATGATTGGCTTATTGACTCCACCAATCGGCATGGTTCTCTAAATCATGACCAAGATTTTTAACCAAACATTTGAGGAAGCTGTTCAGACCTCGCTGCCTTAGTTCTTACCGCTGATCGATGCCCTGTTGATCATAAAGTGTGTCCCGGAAAAAGTGCTATGGCTAACAACGATGCTTTACCGATAAATTGACAGATCAACTTTATGAGGACCTGTGCTGCAATGTAGTATTCATGGAGCAGAAGACCTGAGAATTGAGAATGTTCCTTGTCCACAACTTGGACCAGGTCAGGCATTGGTAAAGATTGGAGCTGCAGGAATTTATGGCTCCGACATGCACTATTATAGGCATGGACAGATTGGGAAATTCAAAATTCGAGAGCCATTGATCCCAGGTCATAAAGCTTCCGGAGTGATTGCTGCCTTGGGGTCCAATGTCGAAAATCTTGAAGATGGACAACAAGTTGCGATCAATCCCTCTCATCCTTGTGGAAAATGTTCTCGATGTCGGGAAGAGCGTAAAAATTTTGTGACAGTATGTTTTTCCTTGGAAGCGCAAGTGTTTTTCCTCATGCACAAGGGATGTTTTGGGAGTATTTTTTAATTTCAGCAAAGCAGTGTATTCCTACTTTGAACCAGGTTCCTCCTGAAGAACTGGCACTATCAGAACCACTCTCTGTAGGTCTTCATGCAGTCAATAGGGCAAGCAACTTGTGTGGAAAGAGAGTCCTAATCAGTGGTTCTGGAACGATCGGATGCATGGTCTTGCTCGCATCTAAGCTGGATGGAGCAGAACAAGTCACTATAGTTGATGTACTGGAAGAACCATTGGCAATTGCCAGAAAAGTTGGTGCTGATCAAACACTTTGTGTTCAGCTATCAGCTGAACCATCTCCTGAATTCCTTAATGAATTTGATGTGGCTTTTGAGGTTTCTGGTGGTGCATCCGCCCTTGGCAACTGTATTGAGCTGGTTCGCCGTGGTAGCCTAATAGTGCAGGTAGGAACGCTTCCTGTTGAGGGGATTCATCTCTTTGCGAATCAAATTATGGTCAAGGATTTAGACATTAGGGGTTCTATGCGTTTTGGCAATATTTCCCTCGGGCAATCCGATTGCTTGAAAGTCAAAGATTGAATGTAAAACCCATCCTTACTAGTAAATTTCCGATTGCAGAAGCAGCAGAAGCTCTCAAATTGGCTTTCGATAAGACCCTCTCCATGGAAGTTCAGATTGTGGCAGATTGACAAAGTCAGTGAGCATTGTTCTTCATGATCAAACTTTGCCGAGTGCCCTATCTACATAAACCGATCAAACGAATAAGCTCCCTCTACCAAAGAAATAGCCTGGCCTGTCTTGATGGATTCCTGGGCTGCCAATCCTTGCAAAACAGCCAGAGAACCATCTTCCAAATTAACCTCGATTTTCCCATCCCCCAAAACTACCTGCTGAAATCGCTGGTGCTGATAAAAAGTTGAACCATGGTGGTCTCCGGCTGCCAGAATCAGAGGATCAACAACAATTTCTTTTCTTGAAACACCTTTTGGGAATCTTGGACTGAAAATCAACTCAGGTGTCGGAGGTTTGCCTAAATCTTCTGGCCAGAATCGATCCGGGCCGGGAATCTTACATTCTAACTTCCCTGCTGATCCAACTGCTGCTATTTCTTCCTGGAATAAAGATCCTTCAGCAAACATGCACAGATCAAGAGTTGCCCTCATTCCATTTGCAAACTCCACAATCACAAAGGCTTGGTCAATAATATCTGGTTTTTTACCAGAATAGATCTCATCGAGATGATTGACTTCGATCCCTCCTGAAGCAAAAACCTTTGTAGCTTGGCTTTGCGTAATCAGGTTCATCAGATCAAAAAAATGGCAGCACTTTTCTACAAGAGTTCCACCAGAGTTGACATTGAACCGATTCCAATTGCCTACTTTGGCCAAAAAAGGGAAACGATGCTCTCTTATGCTGAGTGTTTTGAGTTGACCTAGACAGGAAGGATTGCGAATCTCCTCCAGCATAGCAGATAAGGGGGGCATATAGCGATATTCCATGGCAACCCAAATCGGAAAATGAAAATTTTCATTCAGTTGCAGTAATCTCTTGAGTTGCTCTTTAGAGGTGCAGAGGGGTTTCTCAACGAGGGTTGGCTTAGGCTGCAGGTCGCTGATCAGTTCTATTTGCTCAGCGTGTCTAAAATTAGGACTCGCGATCACCCAAGCATCGACTTCTGCATCACAAAGCAGTGACTCAACGCTCTCATGAAATTGGATTAATGGAACTCGTTGCCTCATCTGCATCCGCATCGTATCATCGGGTTCATAAGCATGAGTCAATTCAACATTATCCAGCAATTTCATATTTCGCACGTGCTCTTGGCCCATCATTCCACATCCAATCATCCCATATTGAAGCGGCCGTTTTTCAGTTTTCATTTTCAACCCACAAAATTATTTAGCTAAAGTCATGTCCAAATCTCAAACAGTCGTACCCATCCAGAGTGCAGGTCTAGATCGAGTTGAAGTGGCGTGGTTTGCACCTCTTTGTTCTGATGATTACAGATATCTTGGTGTTCCAGATGGTCAACTTCGAAGCAATTGGAAAAACACCAGTGAGGTATTACTTACCGCTGAAAAGCTCGGTTTTGGGAATATTCTTTGTCCCTCTTCCTATCAGGTTGGTCAAGATACGTTGACATTTGCTTCCGGCGTCGCACCTTTGACAAGTCGGATTAATTTGCTCACAGCTGTACGCTGTGGGGAAATGCACCCAATCATGTTAGCCAGAACTGTTTCTACCATGGATCACATGATGAAAGGCCGCCTCACAATCAATATTATTTCCTCAGACATGCCCGGAGAGAAAATCTCCAGTAAGGATCGTTACGAACGTTCCAAGGAAATCGTCGAAATTCTCAAACAGGCTTGGAGCAAAGAGGAAATCAACTATGAAGGTCGTTTCTACCAATTTCAGAACCTAACCACTGATCCAGCCCGACCCTACCAGCAAAACGGTGGACCGCTGCTTTACTTTGGCGGATATTCTCCACCCGCACTTCAACTTTGTGGCCAACACTGTGATGTCTACCTGATGTGGCCGGAACCAGAAGATCTATTGAAAGAAAGAATGCAAGCTGCTCACGGTCAGGCCCAAACTTTTAGGAGAAATCTCGACTATGGGCTGCGAGTTCACATGATTGTTCGTGACACTGAAGTCGAAGCTAGAGAATACGCACAGTCCCTGGTGTCACAGTTGGAAGACGAAATTGGCCAGGCGATCAAAGCTAGGGCCTTGGACTCTACTAGTCTTGGTGTTTCTTATCAGGCAAAAAATGTCGTTGATTCTGATGCGTTCGGGTTTGTAGAACCAAATCTATGGACTGGCGTCGGAAGAGCTCGTTCTGGATGTGGCGCTGCGCTTGTTGGAAGCGTCGATCAGATTCTGACCAAACTTGAAAGGTACATGAAAATGGGAATTCGAGCTTTTATTTTCTCAGGCTATCCCCATAAAGATGAATGTGAAAATTTCGGGACAAAAGTACTACCACAACTTCAAACCTGCCAACTTTCAAACGTCTATGGAAGGGTGCCAGACTCTCTTCCACAGACTCCTCTGGGTGTTGGAGAACGTCGTTGAGTTAAGTTTGTATTGAACACCATATTTCAGTCTAACGTGATGGAATCAAAAAACAGTAGCTGTCTTTCAGAGTTCATGATGTGAATCGCCTTCTTACAAATCAATTGCCTTAACGGCTCAGCAAAAGAAGTCGTGAAGATCAACTTATTTATTCATGAAAATGATTGGGATTGTGATGGCTTAGGTCTTCAAAGACTGTTTGGAATCCTAATCTAATAGGGAGGTTGAAGTTCAGATTTATCCAAATGGTGGATTTAATTCAAAAGATAAGGGATGTCTGGGTACGATTTACCGAGGTACTTTAGAAATCTATATCACAACCACTAGTTGATTCGCGAATGTTTATGGACCCTGCACAAGTGTTTAACCCGCCATATGTTTCCGGATGACCGTGTCGTAGCACATGCATTTAGAAACCCCTGCGCCAATCAGCTGAGATCTGCAGTATTGGAAAGGTTATTCCATTAGGGATCATGGAAATCTCAAATACTGTAGAAGATATTGCTAAAACGAAGAAGCAGATCCAGTCACCTAATGATGTCAAGTGCCTAAAGATTAAGACCATCAAGGCGGGTGTATAAATTGAATCAGTGAGGGAAATATAGGTACTAAACGTTGATTTCAGCGCCTGAAATCTATACTTCTCTTGAAGTTGGAGTGGTAGAAGGCATAAAGAATAGCATCTCAGATATCGTCAGAACGAAGTTTCGTGAGCATTTGCATTACATCAAGTTGATTGGGCAAACCTAGTTGGGATTGTTTAGATTCTTAAGTGAAGCTATATTGCAACAGGTCCTAGGATCGCACCAACAAAAGTTTCCATAGATCCCAGTACTTGTAAACACATGCAAGGGCATCCATTATGTGTAAAGAATAACTGCTGCTAATCCTAATTAAAATCGGCACTATAACAAATTCGGGAATAAGTAGCTATTTAAAGGCAAGATTATTATGGGACAGAACAAAGTATCAGGAATCGATTAATTCTTAACAGAGACAAAGTAATAGATTCTAATTTATTTGCTTACAACGTGATCGGTTAAACCCGAATCAAATAAATTCAAAAAATACAACGACACCCCTAATCATTAGACAGTGGATCCATGAACCAATTCACCATATCTGAACTAGTGGAGACCAAATAACCTCCAGCTCCTTTCAGTCCTGAAACAAATCCATTCACTGTTTTTTGAGTAATGCTACCATCACAAGATCCTTGCTGTTCCAACCAATGAACAGTATTACCAACCACTACTACACTTCCTGAGACAATTAATGAACCAGCAGAGACAGTTATTATACCAGCAGAGACAATAGCTAAATTTCCCAGTACACACTCGGCGTCTTGACAACCCCGAGTAGCGTCAGAAAGCCCTTCAATTACCACTGAATCTGAATTATCAATCCCCTTAACCTCAAGTGACCATTCTTTAGTAACAAGTTGACAATCATAGTTCTGGTTCGGCTTAGATTCTGGAACAAAACAAGCTGCTAAATTAAGAATAAATATTAAAGATAAGAACTTGATCACAAGATTCATTTCAAACTTAAAGTGTGGTAGATTTATATAAATTTGAAATAAATCTAATTGTATTTTACGTTGTTTGTTGGCCAATATAAATTTTCTTGAAGAAGCCATTTAGATGTTTTGATCAAAGCCCTACCAAATTTCTCATACTCATTTTGACCCTCTCCTACTAGATTTCCAAAAAAATGATTAATTTTATCATTTTCTAAATGAAAACTTCCTTTGGCGGTCATGACTGACCAGTACATACCAGGCCTGTTCGTAAAAGCAAAAGAATTTAAATGCTTTTCAAAGAATGATACACCCATCCAAGGTGTTGTTCTGGATAAATTCAACATATCAGTCACTGTAGGAGCGATATCGATCTGGCTACCAAACCGTTCAACAATAGTTGAGTTGTTAATGGGACCACCAATTATTAGCAAAGGAATCTGTGATCTTATCCTGATGAAATCTTCATAATTATTAGCTTTTTTTATAGACTCTCCATGCCAAGAAGTATCACTAGTTATAAGTATTATTGTATTGTCATACCATTTTTCTTTTTTTGCTTTCTCAATAAAAACTCCAAGTTGTTCGTCTGAATAATGAAGTGTATTCATAAATTTGTGAACTTCTCTGTTCCCCAAGTTTAAATCATAATCTTGATGCACTTCAAATGGGTGATGATTTGTAATTGTAACTATTGTAGTAAAAAAAGGTTGTTTCTCTTTTCTAATTTCTTCTATTGCTTTATTAAATAATTCTTGATCAGTGAAACCCCAACCTAGTTTTTCAGCATTTTTCTTAAAATCATTTCTATCAATTATTTTATCAAATCCATTCCTTAGAAGAAATAAAGCTTGTCCGTCAAAGCTAGAATCTGATGCATGAATCCAAGAAGTACTATAGCCCTGTTCTTTAAGAAATTCTGGCAAACAATAAAATGAATTCGTCGGAAAATGGTCCATAACGGCTCCACCATAATTTGGCATTATTGAGCAGTAAATTGCAACGTCAGCATGTTTGGTCTGATGCCCGTTTGCGAAGAAATTCCTGAAAAGAATTCCCTCCTTAGACAGCTTATCGAATCTTGGAGTTATAGAATGCAAACTACTATAAACACCTATATCAGTTGCTCTAAATGACTCCATAAGAATAAGAATGATATTCCAGTTAATTTTAGAATTATTATTGCAATTTATTTTTTGATTAAAATTTTTATCACTACATTTACTTTCATTTACTCTAATAAGAGGATATGGATCAAATTCTCTAATATTACTTTTAATACCTGATAGATTGTTCTCAACTAATTTGATTTCCTCGATTGGCATCGAGACTTCCTTTAACTTAGTTGCCTTTTCAGACCAGATAAAATAATTAATAAACGGAATAGTGACAGGGTCATTAATATTTTTATCTAATGCAGAATTACTATATGATCCTGATATACTTCCAATAGTAAAGTAACTAATTATTAAAATAAAAAATTTCTTCTTTGACGAGATCAGATATTTATTTAAACTACTAATTTTTTTCATGAATAAATTAATCACTATGATTGGTAACAGAAAAATTAATACAAAGTTTAAACTAAAAAATGAGGATATTATTGAAGATTGAAAATTTTCAATATTTGATATATAATAAATTGATTTGTATGGAAGATGCGTTCCAAACTGCAAGTAATAATTATAATCTAAAAATAATAATAAACAAATAAATCCAAAAAAAATATTTAGTAAAAATGATTCATTTTTAAATACCATCAGAACAATACACAAAATTATTGAAATGACCGACATATTCATTAAATCATAAAAAAAACCAATGGTGAAATTTCTCATTGTCATAAAGTTTATTGGATAATCCCGTATCAAAATTATCAACCTAGACCCTGTAGTAACTATCACCATAAAAACTGAAAATACTAATAATGAATAATAAACTTTCATCTGAGTATAAAAGAATTGTTATTGATAAAAATTTTATATTATACTAACTACATCTTTTGGATTTGCAGATCTAATTTCTTCAACTTCGTAACAGCATCTATCTAAGTTTCATTCTCTTGGGCAAGAATCTAAGTTTCCAAGAATATCGCTACCAGGTATGCTGACGAACCTCTCAACCATTGTGCAGAGGCATGCACCCTTTCAAAGAACAGCCATAAAAGCCACATTCCTAAGAACACTAGCATTCATCAATTGTAATAGGCATCAGACTTACTCTTTAAAAGGTTTCTCGATGACAATCTTAATTGTCTTTTGATTTACTTGTAACTTAAACTAAGATTTAAGTCTATCTTCTTTTTGGATTGATGCGTTCTACGATTGCTTTTCTTACAAGTCCAATGATTGATTCAGGTTTCAATGGTTTCAGTGTTGGTGATTTTCTTAGTCTTTTTCTGTGTCGGTGCGATGAATTAGCTGCAATTCTTTTGACATATTAACATCGGAAGAAAATTTTTTTTATTTATTCTTAATTTTTTCTTATTCAATATAAATTGATTTAAAGTACTTTTTAGATATATGGATATAAGTCCCTTTCTTGAAATAATTTTTAAGTACAGGCTTAAATTTTTATAGTTAATGATTGTATTTCAGATATCGATGCTAAAGTAAGTTATAAGGATATAATAAACTATATTGCATTTACTTATCTTTTAACTTTACTATGACTAAGTTCTAATTGCGAAATCTTTTCGGTAGCCTAAAGCTCTTTATTTCATACTTTCAAATTACACTAATCCAAATCTTATGATTGATTTATAAAGAAAATTGATATATTAATACATCAATAATTTGTAAAGACCTACGGTAATTATTAAAGCAATCATGGGTATCATATCCCCAATATCATGCACTGAGACCATTCGAATCAATCGCCGTCTACCGATTGTTCCACAGGTACACTTTTATCTGCGTCAACTAATTATTCATTGTATGCTTCACCTGAATTCACTGTTTGTGAGAAAGATTTCACTCAACAATTTGAGGTCTCCCGAACACCAATTCGAGAAGCACTGTTGCAACTTGAGAAAGAGGGCCTTGTCGAGATCTATCCTCAATCCGGCACACGTATTTCCAAAATTAGTATGGAAGAAGTGCGTGAGAGTCATTTCATTCGTCAAGCCATGGAAAATGCTACAGTCCGATTTGCTGCACAGCGGGAAGATTCCGAATTTCACAATCAGCTGAATAGACGTCTTCAAGAATTCAACAATGCCCTAAAAAATGCTGAAAAGGATCTTTTATTTGATTGGATGAACTTTTTCATCGGACAATAGCAGAATTTCGCTTCAAGAACAGACTGTGGAAAATGACAAACATTGCAAAATCTCACATGGACCGTGTGCGACACTTGACCCTTCCACTCCCAAAAAGGATTTACGAAATTGCTGATGAACATCAACGGGTTGCTGATTTTATAATCCATCACCTTCCAGTCCAATCTGTAAGGGCCATCCAAGATCATCTCAGTGTGATTTTTTCAGATATTGAACGCATTCGAAAAGAACATTCAGAATATTTTGTTTAATAGCTTATCATCCAAACACATCTACTAATGCCATATCTAACTAAAACCCAGCTTTCTAAGTTTGAAAAGAATGGATTTCTGATTGAGAGAAACCTTTTTGATCCTGAGGAAACACAACTACTTCAGAAGACTGCAAAAGATGATCAGGAACTTGATCGTCGAAGCCAAGGAAGACGAGACAGATCAGGTGCCACGGTCCGGCTTACTCTTTGGAATCACCCAGGCGATGGAATTTATGGAATGTTTGCCCGTTGTAAAAAGCTTGTTGGCAGAATGGAAGAACTACTTGATGGAGAGGTCTATCATTATCATTCAAAGATGATCCTCAAAGATCCTGAAATTGGAGGAGCTTGGGAATGGCATCAAGATTATGGCTACTGGTACCACTATGGATGCCTTCAACCTCTTATGGCGAGCGCTATGATTGCCGTGGATCCCGCAAAATTAAACAACGGTTGTCTAGAGGTTCTAAAAGGTAGTCATCATCTAGGCCGCCTTGATCATTCTTTAGCAGGAGATCAATCTGGCGCAGACCCTGAGCGAGTGCAAATTGCAATGGAGTACTTCGAAAGAGTCCAGGTTGAGTTAGAGCCAGGGGATACACTTTTTTTTCACTGTAATCTTTTGCATTGTTCAGGTCAGAACCACTCTCCTAATCCTCGATGGGCAATGATTTGTTGCTATAACGCTGCCCGTAATAATCCGTTCAAAGCATCGAGACATCCTCAATATACCCCACTAGAGCAAGTTGATGACACACTTATCAAAATGGTTGGACTGGGAAGATTCGATGATAGTGTGGATGTTGATTTTATGGGTGAGAAGATGGATCGAAGCATCCCCTCAGATCACCATAAACCAACGACTGAAACTGTATGAGGCTAACCACTGGAATTCGTCTTAGTTGGCCTGAACTAAGAAAATTTTTGCACCAACATCTCACTGAGCATGTTCTACCATTCTGGTTTCCAAAACTAATTGATCAGAGATACGGAGGCTTAAACAATTGTGTGCAGGATGATGGCACTATACTCTCCACCGAAAAATACCTTTGGTCTCAGGGTCGAGCTCTTTGGGTCTTGAGTAAACTGTTCAATGACATTGATCAGAATCCAAAGTGGCTCGAGATTGCACACCCTATCGCAAATTTATTGACAGACTATGGGAGGACTACTGAAAGGGAATGGTACTTTAGTTTGAACGCAGACGGCACACCCGCAAAGGAACCTCAATCTATTTATGTTGATGGGTTTTGTATCTATGGGCTTACAGAATATGCTAAAGCAACCGGTCATTCCAAGAGCCTAGACGTTGCCTTAGAGGCATACGCTCAAGCAAGTCCAAAGTTGGATGATCATTGCTTAGTTAGGACAATGCCTCACCCGATTCCCACTGGGTATCAGGCCCATGGCCCCCTAATGTTATTTGCTCACGTTTTTCATGAATTGGGAATCTTGAGTGACAGAGAAGACATCAAACTGCGATCCCTTGAATTGGCAGAAAGGATTCTCTCTCAACATCTTAATCCCCAATCTGGTTTACTCCATGAGTTCGTTGTTCTAGGTGGTCAAAAAGACATAAGTGACATTGGTCAAACATCAATTCCAGGGCATGTGGTTGAAAGCATGTGGTTTTTAGAAGAGATCTATCGTTACCACTGCAAACCAGAAAAAATCATTTTATTACTGCAGACCATTCGGCTCCACCTAGAACTCGGCTGGGACGATCAATTTGGGGGGTTGTTTTTGGCAACCCATCTTAGAGAAGGCCGGCCCAAATGGCACAATCCACATGGTAAAATCTGGTGGCCCCATACTGAGAGTCTCCAAGCTCTGCTGATGGCTTACGCTCATACCCTAGAAAGTTGGGCTGAAGATTGGTACTGGAAAATCCATGACTATAGCTTCACTCACTTTCCCAATTGGGATTCGGGGGACTGGTTTCATAATCTTGACCGGGAGGGAAAACCAACAAATCCCTATTTACAAACTCTTCCCGTAAAGGATCCTTTTCATTTGCCCAGAGCCCTAATTTATTCAATTCAAATCCTTGATAAAATTGGAGA
Source organism: SAR324 cluster bacterium JCVI-SC AAA005 (assembly GCA_000224765.2). Lineage (GTDB taxonomy): Bacteria > SAR324 > SAR324 > SAR324 > NAC60-12 > JCVI-SCAAA005. The sequence goes on from AGAU01000193.1 coordinate 69,454, forward strand.
AAAAAATGACTGCACCTGCTCCTCAAAAACGTTGGCTCGTCGACAAACTACCTGTTGAATTGTATGCTAGCAATGATGAACTCGGACAGGCTGCTGCAAATAAAGCTCAACAAATCTTAAAGAAAGCAATTAACCAAAAAGGATTCGCCAACCTGATTTTGGCAACGGGGAATTCTCAATTAACTTTTTTAAAGGCGTTAAGAATTTTGGAAGGTATTGAGTGGCAGAAAGTCAGAATTTTTCATATGGATGAGTACATTGGAATCGATCCATCACACCCAGCCAGTTTCCCTCTATTTTTGGAAAACCATTTTCTTCAGTTTACAAAGCCTGGTCATTTTCATCCGATTCCGAGTGTGCCTTCCGATGTGAGTTCCGCCTGCAAGACTTATGAGGCGTTGATTCGTCAACATCCTGCTGATCTGGTAGCAATGGGGTGGGGAGAAAACGGACACATCGCATTCAACGACCCCCCAGATGCACATTTTGATGACCCGCATTGGGTAAAAGTCGTGGATCTAGCAGAAGAAAGTCGACTTCAACAGGTTGGTGAGGGTCATTTTACTTCACTGAATAAAGTACCAAAACAAGCGATTACCTTGACAATTCCTGCTCTTATGTCTCCAGTACATATCCTTTGTATTGTTCCTGAAACCAGAAAGGCTAATGCTGTAAAAGCCTGTCTTTCTGAGCCAGTGGAAGAATCTCGGCCAGGCTCCATCCTGAGAACAATTTCACATGCTACCTTGTTTCTGGATCAGGATTCTGCTTCGCTACTCTAAGTCATCCAACAATGGAGTCACCTATGCTTTAGTACATGGTTAATTAACAGCAGTCTTTTATCCAATGTGTTCATTTCACTTCAAAAATCTTCACTAACTGAGGTTAGTAGAAAGAGGACACCTCATGAAAAGATCTACTTTTCTTAAATCTCTCTTCGCCTTCGGATTTTCTACCATCATGGGGAGCACAGGAGCAATTGCAGGGGAATCACCCGATCTCGCAGCAATGGTCAAAGCAGGAACACTGCCTCCATTGAATGAGCGTCTCCCCGAAATTCCTTTAATGCTGCCAGTTGTTGACGAAATTGGTCAATATGGTGGCACACTTCGTCGTGCTTTCCTGGGCCCTGGTGACCACAACAATTATACAAGAGCCGTCTACGATGCCCTAATTCGTTATGCACCAGACGGAAGCCAAATTGTCCCCCACATTGCTGCTGGTTGGGAATCCAACGAGAACTTCACCGAATGGATTATTCGCATGAGGCCGGGGGCCAAGTGGTCCGATGGAACTCCTTTCACGGCTGATGACATTATGTTCTGGTATGATAATATTTTGATGAACCAAGAACTAATGCCAGGTGGTGTAGGCTGGATGAAAAATGGCGATGGTTCAATGGCCTCAGTCGAAAAGCTCTCGGACTATCTGGTCAAGTGGACCTATAAGCAACCTAACACAGCATTTTTGCTGAACATGGCCAACCTGGATGGTGCCGATAAATCTATCAGCAACCTAGTGTTTGTGCCTGCTCATTACCTGAAGCAATTCCACCCTGATCACACCAGCAAAGCGAGTTTGGATGCTAAAGTCAAAGCAGCTGGATTCGACACTTGGACCCAATTGTTTGCCGTAGAAGCACTCCCTCATTTAAGTGGAAATCGACCTGGAATGGCTGGCTGGGTTCCAGACGGAACAACTGTTTCGGATCAAGTATTTACGATCAAGCGAAACCCCTATTTCGTAGGCATCGATCCACAAGGCAACCAGTTGCCTTACATTGATGAAATCCGCTTCACCTTCTATTCAGACAGAGAAGCCCTGAATCTCGCCGCTGTTGCTGGAGAAATTGACTTCCAAGGCCGACATATCAGCATGAGTACTTACCCTGTCCTCAAGGAAAATGAGAACAAAGCTAACTATCGAGTAGTTACCTGGCCAACCTTTGGGGGCTCCGATGCAGTTGTGATGCTGAACCAAACATGGACTGGTCCAGAAGGTGAGTATTTTCGCAACAAAGACTTCCGGATTGCGCTTTCCCACGCTATAGATCGTGAAGCAATTAAGGAGCTTGCTTTCTACGGACTTGGTGAGTCTCGGCAGGGCGTTCCAGCTCCATTTCATCCATACTATCCTGGTGATGAATACGCCTTCCGATACACGGAATTGGATATGGATAAGGCAAACAGTCTACTTGACGGGATTCTTCCCAACAAAGATGGTGATGGCTTTAGATTAATGTCAAATGGGAATATCCTCGACATTGAAATTGGTATAGTTCCCCAATTCGGTAACTGGCCAGATATCGGGCAGTTGATAGTTGAAAATTGGGCAGAAGTAGGAGTCAAAGCTCACATTGAAATCCGAGAGAGGACTCAACACTTTAACATGCGGCCAGCAAATGAGTTGATGTCAGAGATTTGGAATGAAGATACGACAGGCTTTCCATTCAGCGGTCAGCCCAAGTTTGACCCACGAAGTGATCCGGCTTTGACCTTCGCACCCTTGATTGCTAAGTGGTATGCCTCCGGTGGTAAGGAAGGGCAGGCACCACCCGCTGAGATCAAGCGCTTGGTGGATATCATTGATGAAGCCAAAACTTCAGGACGCAATCGTCAGATCGCTCTTGCCAAAGAACTTTTCCAGATCTGGGCTGACAATGTCTGGGAAATTGGAACCGTTGGGATGACTCCAATGATCCAGGGAGTTCTGGTTGCCAACGATAAGCTACGCAATGTTCCTGCTGTAGCTGGAAATGACTGGCCTCTGCGTACTCCTGGAGACACTCGTCTCGAGCAGTATTTCTATTCACGCTGAGTCACACTCCTAGCGGTCTGACTTCTTTTTGGAGTCAGACCGCACTCCAAACGTCTGTCCCAGACATTTCTGCATGCTAATCTACATCATCAAGCGGCTCTTACTGTTGCCGTTCCTGCTAGTTGTCTTTTCCGTCATCGCCTTTTTGCTGATCCAAGCTCCTCCAGGTGACTTTCTGACCAGTTACATTGCTGAATTAGCAGCATCTGGCTCCTCGATGGAAAGGGCCCAGATTGATGCACTTCGTGCACTTTACGGCCTTGATCAGCCCATGTATCTGCAGTATTTCAAATGGGTGGGGAGAATCCTCACTGGAGACTTAGGAGTTTCATTGGATTGGCAACGGCCCATTAGTCAACTAATAGGCGAACGTATGGGGCTCACCCTCGCCCTTGGCTTGGGAACATTTGTGTTTACTTGGTTGATTGCAATTCCGATTGGAATATTCTCAGCCACACGCAAGTACTCTTTTTTTGATTACTTCTTCACTGTTTTTAACTACTTCGGTGTTGCCACACCCACTTTCATGACAGCTCTGGTCCTGATGTGGATTGCCTTTAAATACTATGGAGTCAGCGTTACCGGGCTTTTTTCGGCAGAGTATATTGATGCTCCCTGGAGTTGGGGCCGGGTTGCAGATTTGTTGCAGCACTTATGGCTTCCCGTTGTCATTCTTGGGTTGGATGGAACTGCCCGTCTTGCCAGAGTGATGCGGGCCAACTTGCTCGACGAACTAAAAAAACCGTACATGGAGATGGCACGAGCCAAGGGTCTCTCCGAGTGGCGTCTCGTCATGAAGTATCCCGTCCGATTAGCACTGAACCCCCTTATCAGCACAATTGGTTGGTATCTACCTCTCATCTTTTCTGGAAGTGTAATTGTCGCAACGGTAATGAATTTGCCTACGATTGGCCCCATGCTGCTTAGGGCTCTGATCAGTCAGGATATGTTTCTGGCAGGCACAATTATTCTCTTTTACATGATGCTAGCAGTGGTTGGTACATTGATTTCGGACATCCTCTTGGCTTGGCTAGATCCAAGAATTCGACTGGACGAGGAGTGAATTGTCACAAATGCCAGAAAACAAACCCAATATTGTTTTGATCATGCCGGATCAACTCCGACCAGACTTTCTTGGGTGCTACGGTGCTAATTTCATTCAGACCCCCAATATCGATGCACTTGCCCAACAAGGTTTAAAATTCAATCGGGCGTTATCGCCTTCCCCAATCTGCATACCAGCTAGGGCGTCTCTTCTCACAGGACACAATGCCCTCTCCACCGGAGTATTAACGAACAACTACTGGCTTCGCCCAGATCACGAAGACTGCGGTCTTCTCAGTTTTACCCGCAGTCTTTTAAAAAATGGTTATTATACTGAGGGCATTGGCAAGATGCACTTCATCCCCTGGGACCAAGAGGAGGGGTTCAATCATCGTTGGATTGCTGAAGACAAGCGCCACATTCATATTGAGGATGACTACGCTGATCATTTAGCCGCACAAGGTCTTCGGAAGCTTGCTGGCGTCGAGGAACCCAAATATATAGAGGGCCGAATGGCTTCTGTGAGTCCAATTCCGTTGGAACACCAAGTAGACGTTTGGGTAGGAGATCGGACTGTTGAGTTTATCAAGCATTCTCCCCAAGATAGACCATATTTTCTTTGGGTGGCTTTCCCTGGACCTCATGACCCCTACAATCCACCTGCAGAAATTCTTAAATCCATGCGACCCGCAGAAGAGTTTCCCAACGCAATTCCTGGGACGATCGACAGTCAGACCTTTCAAAGAGGTTTTATTCAAGCCCACCTCAATGGATCAGCTCAAGCAGATTTTCGAGAGTTTCCGGAATTAGCCAAACAGACAATTCGACGGCACTATGCAGGTTTAGTTCAGATCATTGACAAACAAGTTGGGAGAATTTTGAACGCTATCGAAGGGCAGGATGCTGAGCGTGAAACACTAATCTTCTTCACATCAGATCACGGTGATTTTCTCGGTGACTTTGACATGGTTGGTAAGGCTTTATTCTACGAATCCTCTTCTCGTATACCCCTGATTGCGAAGGGACCAACCTATCAGGCTGGGCAATCTAAGAGCTTGGTCTCTTTGACAGATCTTTATGCAACAATCCTCAATCATGCCGGCATAAAGATGATGGCTCAGGACTCCCGGGTAATCCCTGCAACGCCTGATCAGCATACCCGTAAAAACCTCATAGGAGCCACAGGTGCTGGGCTGATGTGGTATGATGAGCGTTGGAAATTATCACGCTACAAGAATGGACTCAGTACTTTATTTGATATGGAAGCGGACCCCCTTGAACAAAACAACCGACTTCTTGATCCAGATTTTGCTGATATTAGGAACCACATGGAAGCAGAGTTAACCAAATCGTTGATGGAAGGTCTGGTTCAGGGGCATCAAGAAAAATCATATCCCTACATGACACTTACGCCAGATCATGCGGGGCATCATCGAAATTGGCAGCGTTCCTATCCAGCCAATACCTGGAGAAAATCTGAGGAAATGAAGGTCAATTGGGGCAAAGCAGGGATGCCCATATGAATCAATTTGCACGAGCCTACAGATGACTTCTCAAATTACCTTGAGCAATAAAGTCAACGAAAACATTCAGGATGAGGCTTTTGACATAGCTCCTAATTGGAAGCTTGTCTGGTGGCGTTTCAAGAAGCATCGGTTAGCCCTAATAAGTGCATTTGTGTTGCTTGGAATCATTCTGATTGCCTTGTTTCCTGATTTCTTCAGTATCCAAGATCCCAACAAATCGAGCGCTCGTGAATCCTTCATGCCGCCTCAGGGAATATCTTTTTTCCACGATGGAAGCTTACAAGTCCATGTTAAACCGCTTAAAGGGAAACGGAATAAGACAACGCTTAAGATGGAATGGGGTGTCGATGAGAAAAGAATTTTACCACTTCGTTTTTTCACAGGTGGTTATGAATACGAGGTTTTTGGGCTTTTCACAACAGATCTGCACCTCTTTGGTGTTGAAAAACCGTCTGCTCGAAATTCCTTCCACTTACTCGGGACCGATCGTCTAGGCCGTGATCAATGGTCTCGACTGATGCATGGAACTAGAGTTTCACTTTCAATCGGGCTGGTCGCAGTTGGGCTAAGTATTTTTCTTGGAATCCTGCTCGGTGGAATCTCGGGATATTACGGAGGCTGGCCCGACTTAGTCATTCAAAGGTTGATCGAGATCCTTCAGTCGCTGCCACCTATTCCCATCTGGATGGCTTTGACTGCTGCCTTGCCTAGAGACTGGACGGTCGAACAGACGTACTTTGCTATCACTCTCATTCTCTCTCTGTTGGGCTGGACAACACTCGGCCGAGAGGTTCGCGGTAGGTTTTTGTCATTGAGAGAAGAAGACTTTGTAATGGCTGCAAAACTTTCAGGTTGCAGCCAAATTCGTATTATCTTCCGACACATGCTGCCCACCTTCACTAGTCACATCATTGCCACCAGTACTCTGGCGATTCCCGTAATGATCATTAACGAAACATTTTTGAGCTTCTTGGGCCTGGGTCTACGTCCACCTGCTATTAGTTGGGGTGTACTCCTACAAGAAGCACAGAATCTTCAGTCGATTGCCCTGGCTCCATGGTTGCTGCTTCCTGGCTTGGCTGTCATCTTTACCGTTCTTGCGCTCAACATCCTGGGGGATGGCTTGCGTGATGCTGCAGACCCTTACAGTTGAGAATACAAATGACAAATCAACCTTTGCTGGAAGTCCGCGATCTGCAGACTGTTTTTGAGCTCGATGAGGGAACCGTCAAAGCTGTTGATGGTGTGAGCTTTGATGTATATTCAGGGAAGGTTTTAGGGATTGTTGGTGAAAGTGGCTGCGGCAAAAGTGTTACAATCAAGTCAGTTCTACGTTTGATCGAAGAACCTGGCAGAATTGCAAACGGTGCCATTCGCTTCCGGTCAAAAATTCTGGGTAATTCCTCTAATGACATGATTGATCTCGTTCAGTTACCGGCTAAAGGTGCTCAACTTAGGGCCCTTCGAGGGAATGAGATCGCACTGATTCCCCAAGAACCCATGGCTGCTTTCAGTCCGGTGCATACGATTGGCAATCAATTGATAGAGGTGATTCAACTCCATCAACCAGTCAGTGATGAAGAAGCAAAAAAGATTGCTGTGACTCGTCTCAAAGAAGTTGGATTCCCAAATCCAGAAAGCGCAATGGATCGCTATTCCTGGGAACTTAGTGGCGGGCTTCGTCAACGCGCAATGATCGGGATGGCTCTTACCTGCGATCCGCTGCTCCTTATAGCTGATGAACCCACCACCGCTATTGATGTCACTACGCAAGCTCAAGTTCTGAGCCTACTGCGTAAGCTACAACAGGAACATCAGACATCAATTATTTTCATCACCCATGACCTTGGAGTGATCGCCCAACTCGCTGATGATGTCGTGGTGATGTACCTAGGCAAGGTGATGGAGAGTGGCCCAGTTGATCAAATTTTCCATAATCCTCAACATCCCTACACGCGGGCTCTACTGAGGTCTATCCCAACCGTTCACACCAAGAATCGCAGTCGTCTTCCAACGATTTCAGGATCAATTCCTCACCCTTTTCAAAAGCGTACCGGCTGTCCCTTTGTAGCCCGCTGTCAAGAAGCTCTCCCTCAACAGAGGTGTACCAATCAAACACCTGTACTCAAAGCGATCAACAAACACCAATCAGTAAGTTGCTTCCTTCATGAAGAGGAGGTCAATGCCTGCTGAACTGGCCCAATCAAGATTGACAGCCAATATACCAATGCCTCCTGAGCGCTTGTTAGATGTTAAGGAGCTAAAAAAATATTTTCCTATTCGTAAGGGTCTTTTTAAAAGCGTAGTCGGCCAAGTACGATCCGTTGACGGGGTTACATTTCATTTAAATCTAGGAGAGACCTTAGGACTTGTAGGTGAAAGTGGCTGTGGAAAAACAACAACTTCCCGCTGTCTGCTGCGTGCCATCAATCCAACATCTGGTGAAATCCATTATCGGCAAGCTGATGGACAGTTGGTCGATGTGACACAACTATCCAGTGACCAACTGAGACCCCTACGTCGAGAGATGCAGATGATCTTTCAAGACCCATTTGCCTCTCTCAACCCTCGAATGAACTTACTGGATCTTGTCGGTGAACCTCTATTGGTTAACGGTGTCACCAATCGTAAAGAACGAAGCGACCGAGTAGCTGATCTGCTTCGTCTTGTGGGTCTAAGGCCAGAATATATGCGTCGATTTCCACATGCGTTTAGTGGAGGTCAACGGCAAAGAATCGTGATTGCCCGCGCCCTGGCACTAAATCCTCGTCTGGTCGTAGCCGATGAGCCAGTCTCTGCTCTGGATGTTTCAGTACAAGCTCAAGTACTCAATTTATTGCTGGATCTCCAGAAAAAGTTGAAGCTGACTTACCTGTTTGTTGCGCATGATTTGAGTGTCGTCCGGCACATTAGCGATCGTGTGGCCGTAATGTATGTAGGCCGGATCGTAGAAATGTCTCCAACGAATGAGCTTTTCCTTGCCCCAAAGCACCCTTATACCGCAGCTTTGCTATCTGCCGTACCGATTGCGGATCCCAGAATTCGCTCAAAGATGCAACCCTTGGAGGGAGATGTGCCTAGTCCGTCCAACCCCCCTAGTGGTTGCCATTTCCATCCCAGATGCTCCTTTGCCACTGATTTGTGTCGGCAACAAGTACCAGACTTGGAAGAAGTCCAACCTAATCACTTCGTGGCCTGTCATCGGCAAGCCGAGCTAGCATTGTCTGGGGTCTCTGAGCCAATCTGATCTTACATAAAACATGCTTTTTTCACCTGACCAAAAAGTTCACATCGACACGCAAGGGGCCCTGAAAGAGTCCCTTCAAACTGTTTATAATACAGTTCCATCTGACAGAGTGCGAACCCTTGGGTTATGTGATATCCAGCTCAATGGTTTTGCTGGCATTGATTTTAACAATCCCAACTTAAATCCCGAAGAATTTCATCGATCGATGCAGGCTCTCCTGAGAACTGGGGTAACCAACGTACTTCCAACCTTGATCACTGCTGACCAGGGTGATCTGTATCAAAACTTTGAAGCATTAGAGAGGGCACGGGCGTTCTCTCCTATTGCACAGTTGATGGTGAAGGGATACCACCTAGAGGGGCCTTTTCTCAACCCAGCCCAAGGTTTTGCAGGTTGCCACCCTTCTCAGTTCATGGGTCGAAAGCCATCTTGGGAAAAGTTTGCGAGCTGGCAAGTTGCAGCAGGAGGTCGAATCAAGCTTCTGACTGTGGCTCCAGAGATGCCCGGTGTCCTTGAATTGATTGCCAAATGTGTTGCAAGTGGAGTCCGCGTATCCCTTGGTCATACAAACGCCTCACACGAAGACATCCGAAAAGCAGTAGATGCTGGGGCATCGTTATCAACACACTTGGGCAATGGGGTTGCCCAGTTATTATCAAAAGTTGACAATCCGATACTGAGCCAACTTGCTGAGGAAAGTCTTTCTGCTAGTTTTATTGCGGATGGCTTTCATCAAAAACCTCATGTACTTAGCGTTTATATCAAAGCCAAGGGTTCAGACCGAACCATCTTAGTTAGTGATGGAACGGCAGCTTCTGGGACAGTTCCTGGAACCTATTATTTAGGTGCTACAAAGATTCAGTCCAAACCAGAAGGTGTTGTGCATCTCTTTGGGACTCAGAATCTTGCTGGTTCAGCGGCAACTCTACTGGAATGTCTGCAAAATGTCATAAGTTGGTACAACATCTCACTTGAACAAGGAATTCGCTGGGCATCCATCCAACCAAGACAACTACTGGGATGGCCAACCACACAACATATGGGAGATCCTGCTGAATTATTAAACTGGGAATATACCAATGATCGATGGAGCCTAGCATCCGTTCAACTTGGCACGCAGATCCTCAAAATTCATTGAAGATACAAATGTAAACACGCAGAAACTCAAATGGAGCGATACTAATGAAACCCTCTTCGCCATTTAATCACCCAGATAGACTGTTCAGTTCAGATCCATCCCAACGCAATGTTGCGCGAAGACTTTATGATGAAGTCCGGGATCTACCCATCGTTAGTCCACATGGTCATACCGATCCAAGTTGGTTTGCTCTAAACCAAAATTTTGGTGACGCGACAGAACTATTCCTGATTCCTGATCACTACTTATTCCGAATGCTCTATAGCCAAGGGATTTCCCTTACAGACTTAGGAATTCCGAGTCGTGATGGTTCACCTACAGAGACAGATCATAGGAAAATTTGGCGAATATTTACTGAACATTATTATCTATTTCGTGGGACCCCCTCCAAGATTTGGTTCGATCACGCCCTACATGAGGTTCTAGGAATCGAAGTTCCTATGCTGTCAGAAAATGCCGATCAAATTTACGACGAAGTGAACGCAAAATTATCAAGCGAAGCTTTTCGTCCACGTGCCTTGTTCGACCGCTTTCAAATCGAGATCTTGGCAACAACCGAATCTCCTTTAGATCTCCTGACTCACCATCAAACTATAAAAGATTCGGGCTGGCAGGGGAATGTCATTACTGCCTTCCGTCCAGATCCAGTTGTTGATCCTGAGTTTGAGGGCTTTGCTGAAAATGTTGGGAAGTTAGCTGAAATTACTGGAGAAAATACTAATACCTGGGATGGTTACCTGAAGGCTTTGCAACAGCGAAGAGAATATTTCAAGTCGATGGGAGCCACCTCCACAGATCACGGGCACCCAACTGCGACTACAGCAGATCTTTCTCGAGCCGAATGTGAGCGGCTTTTGTCAGGAGGACTAGCAGGGGAACTCAGTACTGTAGAAGCAGACCAATTCCGTGGACAAATGATGACGGAAACGGTGAGGATGAGTCTGGAAGATGATCTTGTTGTTCAGTTGCATCCAGGTTCTTTCCGCAATCATAATCAACCGCTCTTCGAACGTTTTGGCCGTGACAAAGGAGCGGATATTCCAATGGCAACTGATTATGTCAATGGACTGAGACCACTACTAAACAAATTTGGCAATGAACCTCGACTCAGTATGATCCTGTTCACTTTGGATGAGACTAGCTACAGCCGAGAGTTGGCTCCACTCGCTGGACACTATCCCATCCTCAAACTTGGCCCTGCCTGGTGGTTCTATGACAGCCCAGAAGGGATGTTACGCTTCCGAAGACAAACAAACGAAACCACAGGTTTTTACAACACCGTTGGTTTCAATGATGACACACGAGCTTTCATGTCAATCCCTGCTAGACACGATTTAGCTCGACGAATTGACTGCCGCTATCTCGCTGAGCTTGTCTGTGAACATCGAATGAGTGAGGAAGAAGCTAGGGAAGTTGCGATTGATTTCGCCTACCGGCTCGTAAAGAAAGCTTATCGATTCAATGAGGAAAAATGAGTCGCGCGGTAGCACTGCAAGAAAAATTTGGTAATCGCTACCCCCGAGAATCCTGTGGGATTGGTATTGTTCATCTGGGTATCGGCGCATTTCATCGCGCTCACCAGGCTTGGTATACTGAAAAGTTACTAAGCCAACACCATGGAAACTGGTCTATCTCCGGGATAAGTCTTCGGAGCCCAAATGTGCGAGATCAATTGGCTCCTCAAGATGGATTCTACACTTTGATGGAGAATGATCGCAGCGGTCAGCGTATGGAAGTCATTGGAGCCATCCGCGAGGTCCTTTGCGCTCCTGAGAGCCCAGCAGCTGTTCTCAATCGGCTTTGTCACCCAGAAACCAAAATTGTTTCCTTAACAGTCACCGAAAAGGGCTACTGTCACGATCCAGCAACGGGTCGTTTAAACCAGAAACACCCTCAAGTAATAGCTGATCTCGAAAACACACATCAACCCAGTTCCGCCTTGGGTTATCTTTGTGAGGCACTTTATCGGCGTTGGAGACAGGATTTAGGCCCGTTCAGCATAATTAGTTGTGACAACCTGCCGAGCAACGGCAAAGTGCTGAGAGGATTGCTTATCGAATTTTCAAAACTTCGTGACGCTGAACTTGCAAACTGGATCGAAAATCACGTTTCCTGCCCAAGCTCAATGGTTGACCGAATCGTACCTTCGACTACAGAGAAGGACCGTCAAAGAGTCCAACAGGAACTTGGCTTAGAAGATCAGGGAGTGGTAGTCACTGAGGGTTTTTCTCAATGGATTCTGGAGGACAATTTCTGCGCAGGTCGTCCGGCTTGGGAAGAAGTTGGGGTAACCATGGTTGACGATGTAACACCATTCGAGCATATGAAATTAAGGATGCTTAATGGCACACACTCGACTCTGGCCTATTTAGGCTTTATGGCAGGCCATGCGTATGTTGCTGATGCCGCTAATGATTCTGATTTTCAGAAGCTCCTTCTTGAAATGTGGCAGGATGAGATCATTCCAACTCTCCGTATGCCCGCAGGGATTGATCTTCAGGTCTATGCCCATGACCTTATGGCACGCTATCAAAACCCAGAACTCCATCATCGCCTATATCAAATTGCGATGGATGGCTCTCAGAAGCTTCCTCAAAGATTATTAGGCACCCTCCGTGATCATATTGCTTCCAATCGACTTCCAAAAAGAATCCTGCTCGCCATTGCAGGCTGGATGCGATATGTGACGGGAATTCATGAGAATGGGGATAGTTTTGAGGTACAGGACCCCTTGACTCCGAAGCTGCAACAGCTTGCCAAAGACACTGGTTTCCTTAATAGTCAGTTGAATAGTGAAAAAGCTTCAGAATACGTTAAACAATTACTGCAAGTAGAGGAAATATTCGGCAGCGACCTAGCAAATCATACTATATTTTCTCAGCAACTTACCTCAGTCCTTCAAGAACTAACGGAGAATGGGATCCGTTTAGTGCTGCGGCAAACTGTAATAGCTTAATCAACAGAGACATTCGATGAGTGCGATTCGAGACTGGGAAAATCAAATGAAGCGTTCCTCCATGGAGGAACTAAACCAGTTCCTGACAACTGTTCTGGAAAAAGCAGAAACCCGAAGTGAGACAGCTTCAGCGGTTGCCAAAGCTCTTTGCTCAGCTTCTGTAAAAGGTGTGGATAGCCATGGTGTACGATTATTACCACACTATGAAAAAGTTGTTCGAGGAGGCCGTGTCAATGGAAAATCAAAATTAGAAGTGAGGGAAGTAACACCAGTTGCAGTTGAGGTTAATGCAGGCAACGGCTTCGGACATTATGCATCTTATCGCGCAATTGAGGAGGGAATTCAAAGAGCCAAAACTTACGGGATCAGTATGATTTCAGTAATTCACTCCTCGCATCTCGGAGCTCTAGGTAGTTACGTTGAAGAAGCAGCAAATGAGGGATTCCTGGCCTTTGGTTTCTCCAATACCGACACTCTAGTTTTGCCTTATGGATCGAAAAAGCCCTTCCATGGCACAAACCCGATCGCATTCGCAGCACCATTAGACAATGATACGCCTTACCTGATAGACATGGCTACAAGCTGCGTTCCTTGGAATCGTGTAGCCGATTATGGAGCTCAAGGCCGATCATTACCGGACAATGTTGCCGTCGATAAAAACGGGGAACCAACGAATAATCACAAAGATGCTGTTGCGCTCAAGTCCTTTGGTGGCAACGACTACAGCTACAAAGGTGCAGCTCTGGGTGGGATGACTGAAGTCCTTTGTTCACCTCTAACGGGTATGCCTTTTTGCTCACAAATCTTAAAGATGAACTCTGACGATATGTCAATCCCCAGGCATCTTGGCCAATTTTTTATGGTTCTTAAGCCGGATCTATTTGTCTCCCGTGCCTCTTTTATGGAATTGATGCAGAACTATTTACACGAACTACGTTCCTTGCCAGCGCATGAAGGAATGGCTGTTATGGCACCTGGAGATCGTGAGTGGCGGGTCAAGGAGGAAAGATCAGAGCTTGGTATCCCAATCCCAGCTTATCTGGAGGAAGAATTCAGAAGACTTTGCGGAATCTATGGTGTTAAAGAGCCTGATTACATCTGAAGTGTACAAATTTTTAACGTAAGTACTCTCGAGCGACCCAGCCTTGGTGGCTTTCTTTGTAACGGGCTGGTCGATCAACCATCACTCTTGCCCAATCACCTGAGATACACTGCTCTAAAACCCTCATACCGGATTCCAACCTCGCCACCAATTCTTGATCTGAATCGTTGGGATTTACGTAGGTAACCTTCTCAAACTTGGTTCCAGGTCCGACTCTCAGGTTCACCCGATCTCCGACTACTTCTTTTTTCTTGCCAGTTAAATCTTTTCCATCGCAAGGGGAATCTGATTCCACCAACTCTGTTTCCGTCACATCCTTTTTCGAGGAGGCTGGACCCATCGTTTGATAATCCATCAGTGCTAAAAATATTACAAGTAGATGGACAGTAACAACTAGGGCCAAAGTTATCCAAAATTGATAAGATTGAGAGAGTTTACTGTACATCAAAGGCTGGTGTTAGACGACTCGAATTAATAAGGCAAACAATGAACCGATAAAGCATAGTCTGCCGTAGATCCCGGTAGGTGTCCACCATTGGATTTTTGAACGATAATAATAAGGAAGTTGATCAAAGATTTTTGAAAAGTTCTAATTTTCCCAGATCAGGCCTTCAGCATCTAATCCGAACTAGAAAATCCTAAAGTGGAGAGCAGTAAACAGAAGTTGTTTGATCTGGAAAATGATCTCTAGAACGTCTAGGGAAGCAGGAATGAAAATTTATTTTGCGAACTCCCCTTGCTTTAAGGTAGCGATTAAATGGGTGAAGATGGTTGTGATCAAGTGTGTAGTGATAGCAAATACCCGCAAAAACTTGCGAGCACTCAGAAAAAATTGGCGAATTAAAAGCTTTTTTCTCTTCTGCTTCTTTCCAAATCAGATCATCGCAAACTTCTAATCGTCTCGATACTCAATCTGGAAATACCGTTGGAGTTAAATTTCTTGGTACACTTAAATATTCGTGAAGCAATTTATCACCTCGGAAAGTTCTCCTGCGTTCTTTTGTTTTGTGATGTAAGTTTAGATTGGGGTATTTGGGTTGGAATTTCAACATTTCCATTAGTCAGTCACATATCCTGCTCTGCCACCACCTAGGCAATGACATATTTTCGACACTGGTAAAAAGGCTAGTGCAGTTGTAGTTCCTCCAGCCAACTAGACCAATCTCTCCAGTAGATGACGCCGTGGCAAACCGGTGTGCTTATTCATCGTAAAGTTCGATGATCAATTGCTTCAACATTTCTGGCTCCTTTGTGAAAAGATGACCCTAAGCACGCATTTGATAAAACTCTTCACTATTCAAGCAGGCAAATTGCCAACAAGGAAATCAGCACTACGCCCAAGCTAGAGCCAAGTCAAGGAACCTTTGGTTTTTGTAACTCACAGCCTCACATGAACTCAATTAACAAAAACTTCGTTAATTTATATAATAATTCTTCGATTTTCAGAACCATTCAGCCATAAGAAAAATTTTGATCAGTCGGCTAATCCCAGTAACCAGTTACATATGACTGGCCCTACCGTTTCACCAGCTTCCAGGGTGGATAGATGCCCAGCCCCTGAGATGATTTCAAGTTGTGCGCTGGGTAATTTCCCGGCCATTTCCTCATGAACAGCAGGAGGAGTGATTTGATCAAGTTCCCCACATATAATCAGGGTAGGACAGACAATCGTTGCCAAGGTTTCGGTACTATCGGGACGATTAAAAATTGCGGTTTGCTGCCTTAAATATTCTTTGGGTGAAGTCCGATAGATCATCGCCATCAACCTCTCTGATTTCTCAACATCGTCTAGATAATCAGGGGCTGTTAGCATTTTGTGAAAAAGCCTAGCCATCTGATCAAACTTTCCCTTTTGTACCAGTTGCATTGTTTGTTCACGTGCTTTTACTCTTTCTGGATTGTCTAGTCGATGCTTTGTATCGCAGAGAATAATGGCCTTAACACGTTCCGGAGCTTGTCTCCAAATTTCAAAGGCGACATACCCACCCATTGAAAGTCCCCCAAGAATAAAGTTCCCCTCGACCTCATCCAAAACAAACTTTGCCATTTTGGAGATGGAATCTTGATTTCGCATAATAGGCTGGTGAACTTCAAAATTAGCTCTTTGTAGATAACCCTCAGTCGTTTCCCAGAGGTATGAATCACAGGCCAGACCGTGAAGTAAGCCTACAGAGGATCGATCAGGGATCATTCTTTTTCATACGATTGAGGTGGCTGATGTTTCAGTGAGATTGAGTTCATACAGAAGCGGAGACCTGTTGGCGCTGGGCCATCTTCAAAGACATGGCCCAGATGTGCGTCACAACGAGCACAAAGTACCTCAGTTCGAACCATAAAATGACTTCGGTCCACTTCAGTTGCCACAGCATCTGGATGAATTGGTTTGCTGAAACTTGGCCATCCTGTGCCAGAATCAAACTTATCGGTTGCATCAAACAATGACTGACCACAACAGGTGCAAACGTAGGTTCCAGGTTTTTTATATTGATTATAAGTCCCTGTGAAAGCTCGTTCAGTGCCTTTTTGGCGACAAACGTAAAATTCCTCTGAGGTCAGTTGATTTCTCCACTCCTTTTCCGGCTTAATCACTTTTTCCATAATTTATCTTGTGAAAATTAGGCTGGTGAATTGATCTCCATCTTGTTGCAGAAGAGATCGGTTAGTTTAGGAAATTCATGGCCTTTGAAAACACTTTTTGTTAGTTTTATTCTTCCATACTCAAAAAAACATAAATAACTCATATGCATTCTGCAGCTGTGATTCCTCAGCATCGAGACTGAGAACTCTATTTGAAGCACATTCTGACTCGAAACCAATCATTGCTGAACGGCGAAGTCACTGGAGATTTTAGTTCATGAGCGCTATCGGGACAGGAAGTTCCCGTAAATCTAACTCCGTTCAGGCAGTCGAAGAAGCTCTCCAAGAAGCCCGCATAAAGGTTCAGGGCTTTGTGGATTGGGGGTTGGTCTTTTTCTCAGCAAAGCATCTGGACCATGCTGAAAATATTCGACAAATCCTGGTTCAAAACACGCCCGGAACCCAATGGGCTGGTTGCAGTGCAAGTGGTGTACTTTCTGAAAGTGGAGAAATTTACGGGGAACCAGGTCTGGTAATCTTACTGGCCCAGACTCCAGAAATCAGAACCAATGCCCTCACAACCTGTCAGCGTCGAGAACATTCGCCAAGTGTGGCTCACCAACTTCGCGAATTTCTTGAAGGGCTGCAAAGTGAGGAACCTCTTTTCCTTTTCTTCCCTGATGCCTATCAGCAAACTCCCCATAATTTTATCAATACCCTGCGCTATACAAGCAATCAGCCGCAAGTTTTTGGTGCAGGTTCTAGTGACGATGGTGCTTGGAATCGCTCTGTCCAATTGGGACAGGATGAAATCGTTGAGCATGGCATCACTGGGATGACATTGGTAGGAGAATTTCGTTACCAAGTAGGAGTAACCCAATCTGCCCTTGTGATTGGGGAACCAATGTTCATTACAAAAGTAGAAAACAACCAGATTATCGAATTGGACGGACACTCAGCCCTAGAATCCTACGTACAGGCGTCTGTGGAACTTGGATTCAATGATATCGAAAGTGCTGCTCAACAACTGATGCTTAGCTTTCCATTAAATGTTCAAGAACCCCAGTTTGTTGGAGAATCTACGATCATAAGACATCTCACTGGAATTGATGTAGTCAGCCAAGGCTTAGAAGTCCCCGAGTTGGTGAAGGAAGGGAGCGTTGTTTCATTTGCCCTACGTAATCGTATAGCTGCAGAAGAGGATCTAGAAATCATGTTGCATCGAATTTGGGATACTTTGCCAGAAACACCTGCTTTTGGAATCTATTTCAACTGTGCTGCACGTGGGCGTCAGCTCTATGGTGAAGATGATGTTGATCTCAAGCAGATACATCAACGTCTTGGTTCCTTCCCGATCATTGGTTACTTTGGAGCTTTTGAATTAGCGCAGGTACCTCTGGGGCTTCAACTCTATTCCTACTCAGGTGTACTTGTTTTGGTCTACCTTTGAACGAGAATTTTTGGCCATTCTTTTCTGCCTTTCAGAATCAGTTTCTACTACTGGAAGACAGAAAACTCATTGACTGATCAATCTCCTCACCGAATCCGAGGATTCCTTCTAGTCACAATGGGGGTTCTGTTCATCTCACCAGACTCCCTGTTGATTCGGTTAGCTGATCAGCCCCTGGAAATACAGCTGTTTTGGCGCAGCTTATTTCAAGGTATGGGACTCGCGCTGTTCACAGGTTTTCGCTACCAATTCGAATGGTGGAAGCAGGTGCGACAGGTTGGCCGACCAGGCTGGGTCGTGATGGTCGGTTTGATCGGCGGCTCAACTTGTTTTGTTTTAGCAATTCAGCATGCTCAAGTTGCCCACGTCCTGTTATTGCTCAATACCACTCCTGTTATTGCAGGGGTGCTAAGTTGGCTGGTGCTTGGAGAAAAAATCAACCGCTTGACCTGGGTTTTGATCGGGATCAGCATTGTTGGGTCCACCTTGATTGTCATGGATAGTGCTGCGATGGGTGAATCTGGTTCAAGTACGTTTGGACTATTGATGGCGCTTGGTGCTGCGCTGGCGACCGCAATTAATTTTTTAGGCGCGCGTTATCGGGCTCCCTTGGATGTGACCCCCGTTCTTGTTCCTGCCTGTTTCCTTCTCAGTCTTGGATCTGGCTTACTCGGCGGTGCTACTTTGCCACCATGGGAAAATTTGCGCTGGTTGTTGTTGCTGGGGGGGATTTGTCTCCCGATGGCTTACATCGGAATTCAATCTGGTCCACGCTACATCAGTGCACCTGAGACAAGCATGATCATGCTTCTAGAAAGTGTATTCGGCATCCTGTTAGCTTGGATATTCTTACAAGAATTACCTGGTAAGTTGGGAATTCTTGGTGGCGGACTTGTATTGGTTGGGCTATTGACCAAGGCTTGGTGGGAGTGGAAGAAAGCACCTCCGCAAACTCTTACAAACGGTCTCTTGTAATCGGATAAATCTAGATGATCCAACTCTATTATTTCCCTACCCCTAATGGGCACAAAATCACCATTTTTCTTGAAGAAACCAAGCTCGATTACAGAATTCATCCTGTTGACATTCTCAAAGGTGATCAATTTGAAAGCGAGTTCCTAAAGATTTCTCCAAATAACAAGATGCCCGCAATTGTGGATACCGAGCCTGAGGATGGAGAGGGGCCTCTCTCCTTGTTTGAATCAGGTGCGATCTTGCGCTATCTCGCTCAAAAGACCGAGAGATTTTATCCTCAAAGAGTTCGAGAAGCCTGGGAAGTGGAGCAGTGGTTAACTTGGCAGGTTGCGCACTTTGGTCCAATGCTGGGACAGAATCATCATTTTAACATCTATGCCCCAGAGCAGGTACCGTATGCTCAGGAACGATACACTCAAGAAACTAGCCGTCTCTACAGAGTCCTGAATAATCGACTCCGAGATCGTGACTTTGTTGCTGGAACCTATTCCATTGCAGATATGGCGATCTATCCTTGGGCAATCAGCTGGGAGAGGCAGAAGCAGGATTTATCAATGTATCCATACGTGGCTGACTATCTAAACCTGATTGGTAGCCGACCCACTGTCAAAAAAGCCTATGAGATCGGGCAACAATATAGAAGAGTGGATGCCAACCATATGAAACCCGAAGAATGGCAAACTCTTTTTGGCAATAAAATAGCGAAGACATGAGCGATCTATCTTGGACAGAATTTATGAAGGTGGACCTTAGAGTTGGGACCATTGTTGATGTGCAACCCTTTGCCGAGGCCCATAAACCAGCCTGGAAACTCTGGGTTGATTTTGGAGAAGAATTAGGGGTGAAGCGCTCAAGTGCCCAGATCACACAACATTACCAAATGGAAGACCTACTTGGTAGACAGGTCGTTGGCGTCGTAAATTTTCCACCAAAGCAGATTGGGCCTTTTCTGTCAGAGTGCTTGGTGACGGGTTTCCCAGACGAACAGGGAGCTGTAGTGTTGACAAAACCTGAAAGAGTCGTTCCCAATGGAAGCCGACTCTTCTAAAATGCATCAACTCAGGATTGCATTGAAATTTACAATATCTTTTCTCAAGGAGTAAACGATTGTGGTCAGCGCAATGCTTCGGGAGTAGCCAAACCGTTGATGCATGTTGGTGATGATTGTCTCAACAAGCTTCTGTACCCTTGGATCAATGCTCATGTAATGATTATGGTCGTTCAACTTATGGAAGAAGGCATTATGTAGTACCTCTGGGTTGATTTCCTCCTCGATTTTGCGGTGGGAGAGTGCTCTAGAGTACTCTTGTGCAAAGCAGTTGAGCAGGTTATCATTTCTTGAGTTGATGATCGTGCGATTTCCCTCCAGCACTAAATCTCCACTAGATTGCAGATCTAAGAACTTTTGCGCGATCATCTGCCGGAACAACTCTTCGTCCATTCCCGGATCTATTACTCTCTCCATGCTCTTCATGTAGTTGTAATCAGGCTCGTCTACTTTCATTCCACTGTTTGGATCAATGAAGGTAAAGCGAGGTACCATCACGTGGGCAAAAGCTCTGTTCCTTTGTGCACGAGCCAACAATGCGTATTGCAGGTATCTTCTCAGGTCGGCTTCAATTTGATGGGGATCTCGATCCACAGTACAAACTGTGATTTCTTTGCGAATGATGTGAAAGTAAATAGCTCGAACTACTTCAACTAATCCCTGGAAGTCTCCGTAGTCTCCTTCTCCTTCGTGCAAGTCATAGCGCCCAACACTTCGATCTAGTATAGGCTTCCGCTTGCGTGTGTAACGTGTATCGATCTCCAACCAATGATGTAAATCTGGGCCTTCTATGATGATACGGTTCAGTTGGCTTAGAAAAATGCCCACATGCACTTTCAGTCCATCTGAACTTGCCATCGTGTTTCGCATCACATTTTGCAACTGTCGGATCGAAATCCCATTTCGCCCTTCGTTAGGATAGTGTTCCTTCCACAAATCCCGCATAAATTCATCGTCAATTAATCGTAGGTCTTCCTCACTGAAAAGCCCTGAATCACGCAGGTTCACCGATTCAGGGTGGTGAGAGATCTGCTCCCGAAAACTTTGCTCATCACTAAGATTCAAACCTAGTCGCATTGCCTCGTTTCGGAAAGGGTGCCAATGTGGGAGCTTTTTAATGGTGTTGACTGGGTCCTCAGCATATGCTGAATAGATGAAGAGCTTTTGCTCGGGAGTGATGTTTAGATAGAGTTCGATTTTCCGTTGGCTCCAACTTGAAGGAAATTTCTTTCGAATTGGCGGCAAAAGTCTTGTCATCACTGAGTAGTAAGAGGCGATCCTAAGAAGATTTGGATCAACGTCATACTTCTCGCGCATATTTGCCAGATCCCTACGGAGAATATCTGTTTCGCTGCTCGCATCCAAAAGATAGTTGACGGGGACCTTCTCTATGCGGTCCAACAATTTTGAGGAAGTCAGTTGGTGGTCCAGCAGTTCCATTTCCTCAATATTGGTTGTAAGTATTACAGTACTATCCACTGCGGTTTGTGTCGATTCAACCGAAACCCTACCGCTGCCAAGCAACATTAATAAGGGCTTATAATCACTCTCACGAATCTGCTCTCCACTGACTCCAAAGGCGTCATGGATATGGAGAATTCCTCGATTGGATCCAATGATTGACCCCTCATAATACCTCAAAGACTTGCCTGGTAAGTGCTCATTGACAATTCCCATATCTTCCACACTCAGATCCTGTGGGCTGACGCGGACTCGCAAATTCTGCATGTCATCGATATTGGAAATTCCATGAGCCTGAGCACCGGAAAGCTCAATTTCTTCCACTCGAACATACTTTTCTAGAATCTCAAAGAGACTCATCCCCTCATTTTTTGGATTACTGAGAAGTTCTTCCAGAATATCTAGGGTCTTTTTATCAAGATTGGCATTTTGGTAGAAACTTGGGATCAGTAGTGTTCGTTCTCCTTGTTGCTGGTTAATATGATCAAAAAGTTCTTGCCGGGGCCGACTTAGACTCCCATCAGCCTTCTGCATCAAGGTTGGGAAGAGCAGCAGAGGATTATGATGAAAAGAAGAGTGTACTTCCACGCAGCGGCTGCCATCTTCGTTTTCTAAACGAAAAAAGAAGGTATAGAGTCTTACTGAAACCTGCTTGGTGAATTCCTCTAAAGCACGAATGATCAGGTCCACAACATTTGTTTTTCCAGAGGCCGGGGGGCCTACTAGAATAATCCCCCGATTTGGTCCAACCTCTTTGTCTGCTGATTCAATGATATCCAGTACCTGCTTGATGCAGAATTCCTGACCAAATACCGCATTTATACCATTGTTGAAAGGATCCCTGAAAACGTTATAGCTGATGACTGGTTCACCACTCCGAATCACAATTTCGTGACCAAAATACTTGATAGCAGCAGAAATAATTGAGGAAGAGGTTTGTAGGTGGATTACAGGTTCATCGAGTAAGTTTCTAATGAAGTCAGAGAAATGAATTGTATTCTTTCGCCGATATCCCAACAAGTCGCGCAATTTCAACGGTAATTCGGCCATACTAACTCCATGTGCTAGATACGGAATGGTTTTTCCGAGTTTCGCATTCGTTCCAGAATGCTTTCAAAGCGAACTGCCGTAACAACGGTTTCTTTGAAGAGGTTTGCTGAAAAGGAATAAAGCCAATTGCGAGAGAGCAGATATACGGGGGCTTTCCAAATCAAGTTCAGATTCTTCAGAGTGGGTTTTATCCAATCCTTTCGGAGGCGACGACCATCGTCTCGGTGGTAAAGTAACAAGCCTCCATCCTGAAAATCAGTATCGATCAGATAAATCCTCGGACGATGGAAATGAGTAAAGAAATTCAGCATCTCATTCTTAATCGGCTCTGGATCAATCCAGACGTTGTGGCGATCCTCCTGGACAATACTATCAGGTGGGATCCTAAGTTGTTGCGCCAGATGTTTACTGAATCTGTTCAAATGAAACTCATGCACCAATTCTGGAGTTAGAAATCGACGGAGGAACTCATAGTCTGTAACTGTTTTGACAAGATGCTCCATATGCTGAATCGGAGTCTTGACCGTAGGTTGTTTCCAACGGTCTTTGACATCCTGGCTTATCTCCTCATGAAAATCCAAGCTTACTTTCCCGTCTTGGTAAAGTTCCTCAATGTGGGTCCAAAGGTAGAAACCGAGATGATACGGATTCCGCATGTAATAAGGACGTGGATAGCAGACACCTGAGAAAACACGAGCATAGTCAATAATCCCTTTGACTGATTGTTCTTTGAACAGTTCAGTCATAATTTTCTTTTCCCAGTACATCGCCCAGCCTTCATTCATGATCTGCGTTCTGATTACGAAATCATGGGTTGAGTGGACTGAGTAAATGTAATCCAAAACAGCTCGTTCACTCTGACTTGCTGGAGCATGACGACACAGAAAACCCATTACATCCTGACAGGGGACCTTCAGCTTGAACCCTTTACGGCTGATGGTTTCCTGACGCTGCTTGGCTTGCATCTCCCTTTGCCAAGTCGTTTCGGGGCTGACATTTCGCATAAGGCTATCAAGAGTACCGAAAGAGGGCGTTAATCGAGGGATAGGTTTTTCTTCGGGGACGTAGGTATCTGTCTCCTGCTGATGGGACACTTCTGTTTCTACGGTCCTAGCCAAATTGAACTGCGAATGAGGGGCAATCATAGGAACAAAAGATTCACAAGCGTTCCAGAATTGGGAGTAGTTGATCTCTCCCATTTGCTGACGAGCCCGATCCACCTTGCGAGAAAGATAGATCACCCACTCAGTGCGATCCGGATTAGAGTCCTTAAGAACGTTCAGTTCCGAAAATTCGCAGTGCCCTACAACATGTGCCATCACTGAAGCCTGCATCATTGGAGAATTCGTGCTGTTCAAGTAGGCGTAGGATGGGTTTCCCGTTTGAACTACCTCGAAGTAGATGCTCGCTTCCTGTCCGGTCTCTACTCGGTGCTTGCGAGTTACCATCCGTTTGCCTTCCCAAATGTTTAAAGGGCTCACAGGATAGACATATTTTTCAAGGAGAGACATAAACTCCAAGCTATCCAGAATAAAGAATCGCATCTCTGGCAGCGTTCGTTCAAATGCTTTTGCATGGTGAACTACTCGCTGTTCCAATTCATAAATTTCTGGATCTGTTTGGACTGCACGCATTGGGCTTCCCTAGTTCTCAGTGTTCAGCGAAAAGCTTTTTGATTATTTCAATGGTTTCAAGTTTATCGTTCAGTTCTCCAAACCGAATAATTGAGTCACGATAAAATTGTGTTGCAATTTGCCGATTCAGCAGACTTAAGCGACCTGGTTTAACTTCTACAACCCCAACCCGGTTAAAGATTGGGCGCAGATGCTCTTCCAGAATTTTGACTATTTCTTTTGCATCATCATCAAATAGTTCGCCATCACCGAAATAGAAGCCATAAAAATTTGTAGATGCTGGATCGTATTCGTTTGTTGCGATTCGGTGAATCAGTTGATAAACCGGAGCTGCATGCGTGCCCCCCGAATTTCCTACTTGGTAAAACTGTTCCGCCTGTACCTCGTAGGCTTCTGCGTCGTGGACGAAAAATCGATGATCGACATTCTTTGCGCCATAATTGTAATCGATCCAGTTTTGGATAAAATTGACCAACCGTTTTTCAAGGCGAAGACGTTCTCCGTATGTTGAATAGGAAATATCCCCCATGTAGAAAACTACTGCCTTGAATCGAGGTTTCTCAACTCGCTCTGGCACTTTGAAACGACGATCTCGTCGCATGAATTGAAACTCATAGCGCTCTTCTTGGGGAGCGTAGACTTTCATACCAATGCTCGTACGAAGAGCGCGTTTGAATGTCCGCTTCTTATCGAGAACAATCCCTGAGGGAGCGAAGGTTTTGAATTCGTAAGAGACTTCCTTGATTTTTCCTTGCCCTTGCTTGATGAGATGGGGCAGCTTTAGGGATCTAGCGACTCTTTCCATCAAGTACTGAAAGGGAACGTTAAATCGAATTTTTCCTCCTCCGCTACCTGGTCCCCCACCACCGCTACCTCCAACACTTTCTCCCTCATCACCATAGACGAAGGTAGGGGCAACGATGTCGTCCATTTCTACAAGGATATCACTTCCCCGTTCGCCAAAGTTCTCCAGATCCCCCTCTGTCAGAATAGCGTCGACGAGGTTTTCCAATTGTTCTTCAACGAATTCGTTGAAAGCCCCTTCAGATTCGCTTGAATTAATTTGATCCGTCACATACATAGAAAACCTAGGAGGAGCATAAGTGTTCGCAATCGATCCGCAGTTGCCCTAGTATCGCTCTGATATGGCTAGAACATCTGTCCAAAGAGAGCAAATTTTTTTCAGTCTTGAAGGTTAGTGCAATATTTTTAATACACTGATCTTAAAAGAGTTTATGGCTTTGGCATTGCTGTCTTTTTAGAAGCCAAGTCTTTTCTTTGTGACTGCAAACTATCCAACAGAGGTGGAATCCAGGGTCGGTAAGCTAGCAAAAATCCTGTTGGCTCTCGTTCATCCGCAGGTAAAGCAGCATCAATGTCCTGTAACTCCCGCAATGTCTGCATAAGCCTATCAAGTTCACTCAAGATCAACTTTCTGGAATCTGCAGATAGTTGTGGAGCAGCAAAATGCCAGCGCTCTTTGCTTTGATCAAATTCATCATTGAAAAATTCTTGCATGTTTGTTCGGCCCCAAATTTGCCAGAGAGGACTGTTCCTCTGCCAAAGAACACTTCGCTCAAAACACAAGCGAGTACGATCTTGTGGTAACCATTCAATAAGCTTCAATTGTTCCAATTGACGCAGTTGTACTCTGAGTTCAACTTCTTCCAGCTTAAATTCTTCAACAAGTTCTTCTGTTGTCCAACCATTGACGAATAAAACAAGCAAAACCAATAAACT
This sequence comes from SAR324 cluster bacterium JCVI-SC AAA005, assembly GCA_000224765.2. Lineage (GTDB taxonomy): Bacteria > SAR324 > SAR324 > SAR324 > NAC60-12 > JCVI-SCAAA005. The sequence goes on from AGAU01000193.1 coordinate 95,219, forward strand.
AGGCTGACTCAGCAGAGCCTTTTCCTGCATATCATTGAATGAATGAACGAGAGGTTGTTGCTCCCGACTGAGTTTGACTAACTCATAGAGATCTAGTCCCAGTACAGAACAAATCTTTTCCAGGCGCTTAAGGCTAAGAGATTGGTCCGAAAATAACCTTTTCACGCTGGATTCACTCAATTTGAGACGTTGCGCAAGAATGCGATAAGTGATTCCTTGAATCTTCAGATAATGTTTTAGCGTTTCAAGCAATCGTGCTGTTTGGTTCATTCAAAATCCTAGTACTTCCGGTGCAAGAAAATAAGACTTTTAAATTTGTGCTTTCCTTAGCCCGGCTGGAACGTTAGTGTTTAATCATTATTGGTTCTTTTCTTGAAAGAAACTTTTTCTCATCCTTTAGGGATGAAAATATTCAAGCAAATGCTTTGATAAATTTATTTTCTCGGTTCGCAGAAAGCGCCTCGCTCTGATTCCCACCCCCCATTCTCCGGGATAAGCGCTGCAAATTAATCCTTGGAATTTTACTCTGGAGCAAAGCTAATGATGAAGATGGTTGACGATTTTCGCTGGAAACTGCGTCAAAAGGAGTATGTCCCGATCATGACCGGTGGTATGGGTGTTGACATTTCAACAGCTTCATTAGCTCTTGAAGTGGCTCGCCTTGGGGGCATCGGCCACATCTCTGATGCGATGGTCCCTACCGTTACAGACCGAAGATATAAAACCAACTACGTGCAACAAAAATATCAGAAGTACAAGGCGAACTCTTCCAGCACCGACAAATCTGAGGTTCAATTTGACCTAAAAATGATCGAAGAAGCAGGTTTTCTGCACGTCAGTAACACGATGAATGCCAAACGTGGCAACGGAATGATTTTCGTGAATTGCATGGAAAAGTTGTCAATGAATAATCCTCGGGGAACACTCCAGGCAAGAATGGTTGGAGCCATGAACGCTGGGGTAGATGGTATCACACTTAGCGCTGGACTCCATTTAGGTACCATGGCCTTGGTCAGTGATCATCCTCGATTCCGGGACACATTTTTGGGAATCATTGTTTCATCTGTTCGAGCTCTACGTCCATTTCTGAAGCGAGCAGCTAAGCTTGATCGCATGCCAGACTACATTGTTGTTGAGGGACCTCTAGCTGGTGGTCACCTAGGATTTGGAATGGATTGGGCTGAGTATGATCTCAAGACCATTTTTATTGAAGTAGTGAAATTTCTGAAAGATAACGACATCGATATTCCCGTCATACCCGCTGGTGGAATTTTTACCGGTTCAGATGCAGTAGAATATATGGAACTGGGGGCTGCTGCTGTCCAAGTTGCAACCAGATTCACTGTTTCCGAAGAGTGTGGTCTACCCGATAAGGCAAAGCAAAAATATTTCGAAGCCATCGAAAAAGACGTAGCGGTCAACCAAGTTTCTCCGACTGGCTATCCAATGAGAATGTTGACCAATTCACCCGGGATAGGTCAGGGAATCCGCCCAAACTGCGAAGCTTTCGGCTACATTCTTGATAGTGATGGGCATTGTGCCTATGTAGATGCCTACAACCGAGAATTAGAACGAACTCAGAAAGAAGGTGGGAAACTGGTAGTGGAAGACAAAACATGCTTGTGTACCCAAATGAGAAACTTTAAGATATGGACCTGTGGGCATTACGTTTATCGTCTGAAAGACACAACCCACCAACTACAGGACGGAATCTATCAGATGTTAACAGCAGAACATATTTTCAAAGATTATCAGTTCAGTCGAGATCACCAGGTCAAGCTACCTGAAAAAATCTCTCTCTCACCCCAAAAAATGCCTGTTGCCGAAGAAGCAGCTGCCTAATTCAATAAAGCAACCGTGTCCAAATGGACACGGCCTCTCCATCCGCTGAAAGACTAAAGTACGTTTGCTGCTAAATCTGCTAGTGGTGAACGCTCCCCATGAACCAGTGTCACGTGCCCTGCCAGAGAATACTTTTTAAGCTTCTCGACAAGTGTATTTAAACCGTTTGAGCCCTCATTCACATATGGGTTGTCAATTTGGTGCGGATCACCGGTTAAGACAATTTTCGTGTCTTCACCGGCTCTGGTCACGATCGTTTTCATTTCGTGTGGAGTGAGGTTTTGTGCCTCATCAACAATCATGTACTGTCTTGGAATACTTCGACCTCTGATATAGGTAAGTGGCTCAACACTAATGAAGCCCTGATCGATCAATTCCTGATAGCCTTTTGTACCCTTTCGACCAGAGTTACTAACTAACAGTTCCAAATTATCGAAAATAGGCTGCATCCAAGGATCTAATTTCTCGTTTAGATCGCCCGGCAAGTAGCCAATATCACGGCCCATTGGAAAGATTGGACGGGAAACAATCATTCGTGTGTATCGATTCTCCATCAACATCATGTGTAGTCCAACGGCTAATGCCAACAAAGTCTTTCCTGTTCCGGCTTTTCCACTTAAGGTCACGATGGGAATTTCTGGATCCAAAAGTAACTCGAGAGCAAAGTGCTGTTCCGGATTTCTTGGCAAGATTCCCCAAACACCGTCATCATGATGAAAAGGACGAAGATGCCCGATCTTGCTGTCAAAAATCGCCATCTCTACATCATCCTGCCTGTCTTTATTCAGCAGTAAAATTCCCTCATTAGATAGAAAATCTTGATCTCCAGAGAGAATATTACGATCGCGAAATTGACTCAACTCAGTCCCAGAAAGTTCCAATCGTGTTAGGCCTTGGTAGGGTTCATCCTGGTGGCGGCCATCATAATTGATCGTCGGGATTCCGAGCACATTCGCCTTGACCCGAACATTTGTGTCCAAAGTAACCAGGGTGACTTCCTGTTGCTGATGCAGCAGTTTCCACGCAACTAGCAAGGTTCTGTTACTTGCTCTATCCAGATTTAATTCTTCGGGAAAATCAATGTTATCTGGGGTACTCATGGAAATCACCAATTCACTATCATTCGAGAGATGAATTCCTGTTGAGAGATTTCCCAGTTTTCGACATTGATCCAGAACCTGGGAAATATTTCGGGCATTACTACCTGTCGCACTCATCACGCTCTTGAACCGATCAATTTCCTCTATTACATGTAAGGGGATAATGATTTGAGAATTTGGAAAAGCATAAATTGAGTCAGGATCATACAGTAAGACATTTGTATCAAGAACATAATGGGAAAAGAGCTGTTCCATGCTAACATTAAATGATTTGAGGACAGGATAGGCGAACTTGTACTTTAACCAAAGACATCTACAGTGAATAAGCTTTGTTTCAGAGTCAACATTGTCTTCAGCCTAAACAGTTTCAGAATGACCCCAGGAGCTTGTTTCAAAGATGAAAGACCTAAAAACCTCCGCAGTAAAACCCTCCAAGAGCCCCTCTGAAACCCTGACAAATCATGAAACCGATCCGTTTACATCAACAGTAATTCTGCTTAGGGCAATCTGTTGTACTCTCTGGTTATCGTTCCTGACCATGGTCGATGTTTCACTGAGAAAAGCCGGAAGAGAGGTGATCAGCCCCCGAGTCAAACTATGGGCGCAACGCTTGCTTAAATATGCCGACGTAAAGTACGCCGTTCATTATGAAAAACCTTGGTCTATTGAACCCGGTAAACGCTACGTCCTGATGAGCAATCATCGAAGTTATTTTGACATTCCGTTGGTCTTGGCAGCAATTCCCGGAACTGTCAGAATGATTGGCAAACAGGAGTTATTTAAGGTGCCCATTTGGGGTCAAGGTATGATAGCAGCTGAATTTGTTCCAATTGATCGGAATGATCCAAAAAACTCAATGAAGTCTTTGGCCAGAGCCAAAGAATTGATGGAACACGGTGTTTTGATTTGGCTGGCACCAGAGGGGACAAGAAGCCCGGATGGAAAAATACAGCCCCTTCGTAAGGGTGGCTTTCTCCTTGCCAGGCAAACCGATGCGGTGATTATTCCCATTGGATTACGTGGTACTGAAACTGTCATGTCACCAAGTGGCTTCAAGATTAATGCTGGCAAACACCTTTCTGTTCACGTCGGAACCCCGGTAGATACCGCACTTCTCAGCCGTTCTGAAAAAAGAGAACTGCCATTACGCATAACTGAGGATCTCAAAAAACTTTCCGGCGAAACAGCCTGAGAGTGCATGAAAACCCTTTAGCCTGCAAAATCAAATGAGTGCACAAATGTTAACTGGCCTACAGCCAGAAATCCTGAACGAACAACAGAAAACTTGGTTTGCAGTAGCAGTTTGCCATGCAATTGTTGCAGATGGAAATATTGACCCTAGCGAACTGAGTTATCTTGAACAGGCTTTATCCTTCCTGAGTTCGAAAACCCAGGTTGATTCACTTGTTCAGGCGGTCAAGGACCAAAAGCTTCCAAAGTTGGACAAGTTTCCTCTGGCAACACGAGAACTAGAGGTCAAAATTTTTATCGAGTTAGCTTTGATCACAACTGCTGACGATGTAATTAGTACACGCGAGATTGACTTCTTGATGAACGTTGGCAGGATTCTTGGCTTTGGTCGTGAATTTGCGAAGATTTTGATTCGCTGGGCTTCAGAAGGCATCATCTGGCGAAATAAAATGCACAAAATAATTAATTCTGGAGTGGAACTGCACCCTGAATATGTCACATGAAAAGTAAACTACCCTCTTCCGTCGAGACCACTATTGGCTTGCTAACATTCTTTGCGGGTGGGCTTTTCGTAATTGCTTGTGGGTTTATCCTCCAAACTCTTTCAGGGATTCTGATCCCTTTTTTTGTAGCACTTTTTCTAGCCTATCTTGCAGAACCACTTCAGAAACTTCTGATCCGTTTCCGTTTTCCAACCGGTCTTAGAGTTCTCCTCGTCCTACTCAGCACTGCTCTGATTCTGTACCTTGTCGGGCAATTGGTCTACAATAGCGTCAATGCGCTAACAGCTAACTTACCTCGCTACCAGATGCGAATACAAGTGATGCTCTTTGATGCTGCAGATGCCCTCAGTATTCCTCCATCAGTGATCCAAGAACAACTGACAAAAATTCAGTGGGCCGATCACATCAATGCAGGAGCGATTGCCCAAATTTTAGGGCAAGGATTAGGGAACTTTGTCGAGTTCCTCACGAACCTGTTTCTCGTACTACTTTACCTTGTATATCTGCTATTTGAACGGGAGAGCTTTATCCGAAGATTAGAAAATTCTTTTTCTCACCGTAGCGGTGCCTCTCGAGCAATTGGAGTAATTCATTCCATCAATCAACAGATTGCAAACTACTTGAACATCAAAACTGGAATTTCAGCACTCACAGGAATTGTGGTTGCTGGATTTCTACTTTTTTTTGGGGTCGATTTCGCACTCTTCTGGGGACTCTTGACATTTCTACTAAATTTCATCCCCTCTTTTGGCTCTGTGTTGGCGACTATTCCACCAATCATAATTTCTTTCGTCCAATTTGAAACACTGGCGGAGCCATTAGCCATCATGGTTCTTCTCATATCAACACAAGTATTTGTAGGCAATGTGCTTGAGCCAAAAGTGATGGGTGATAGTTTAGGAATGAGCCCATTGATTGTCGTGCTTGCTCTTATTTTTTGGGGGTGGTTATGGGGCCCTGTTGGTATGATTCTCTCCGTTCCTATCATTTCTGTATTTCGCATCACTTGTGAGAATATTGACGTTCTCAACCCAGTCGGTCGTTTTTTGAACGAACCAAAAATGCGTTAAAGAGTAAGTGAATGCTCAGAACTGCTGTTATTGGAGTAGGGTACCTGGGGCGATTCCATGCCCAAAAATATGCTCAGCTGGCTAATTCGGAATTAGTGGGTGTCGCAGATAGCGATTTCACCAGGGCAAATGTTGTGGCAAAGGAGACAGGAACGAGAGCTTTCAAAAATCATGAGGATTTGCTTGGTAAAGTAGATGCTGTCAGTATCGTTGTACCGACAGTACATCATCATCAAATCACAAGGCCGTTTCTGGAGGCAGGAGTTCATGTTCTCCTCGAAAAACCAATTGCAAGTACTTTGGCTGAAGCAGAGGACTTAGAAAAGTTGGCGAGTCACCAGCAACTTGTACTGCAGATTGGTCATGTTCAACGCTACAACGTTGTCTTCAAAGAATTCCGTGAATCTATCCAACAACCAAAGTTCATCGAAAATCTCAGGATTGCCCCCTTCCCAAAAAGAGGCACTGATGTCGATGTGATTTTAGATTTGATGATTCATGACATTGATCTTGTGCTTGCTGTAACTGGGGAACTACCCATCAAAGTAGATTGCACGGGGGTCTCTATCCTAACACCCCTCACAGATCTAGCTCACGCTAGGCTGGTCTTTCCAGATGGTTGCGTAGCTAGTTTGACAGCCAGCCGTGTTTCTGACAAAGCAGAACGAAAGATGCGCATCTTTCAAAACGGCCTCTATCTCTCTTTGGATTTTGGAACAGGGCAGGCTCGGAAACTACAAGTGAATTTCCTTAGCGAGCTAAGCCCTAAAGATCTCCAACCAGAGACCCTTCAGTTAGAGCGTGGCGACGATCTACTTGCTGAAATTGCTGATTTTTTGGAGTGTATAGAACAGGATAATAGCCCTCAAGTTTCAGCCAAGGATGGTCGGCGAGCCCTGCAGGTGGCCTGGCAACTGAAAGACTTACTGGCTACAAATTAATCTGATGCTGGCTCGCTCTCTTTTTCTTCAACTCATCCCACCTTTTCTGCTTGCCACCTTTATCCTGACCTTCATCCTTTCGATGGATACGGTTTACAAGCTCATCAACCTGATCGTCTCCAGAGGTGTTCCCGTAGAAAGTGTCTCACTGATGTTACTCTACAGACTACCGCAGTTTTTATCAGTCACTCTGCCTATTGCAGTTGTTATTTCAGTTGTGGTTGTCCTGGTTCGATTATCTAACGATCTGGAACTTACCGCTATGGGTGCTTCCGGTTTAAGTCCGTGGCAATTCACCGTGCCCGTTGCAATCTTTGGATTGCTAGCAACCATTCTGGACCTGGGAATCACACTATGGATGCAACCAGCAGGATATTCTGCTTATGAAGAGGAAACCCTAAGGTTATTGAGATCTCAAACAGCGAAAACAATTCGTCCTGGAGTACTTAACTATGATTTCCCTGGCAAAGTCCTTTACGTGGAAAGTAAATCTCCGAATGAGGAATTGGAGGGGATTTTTATTTCAGACACGGAATTCCATCCAGGTTCAATGGTTTCACTTTCCTCAACAGGACAACTCCTTATCAGGGAGAGGGAGCAGGACATCCTTCTAAAATTGAGGCAGGGTACTATGCACTTTGGAAATACTGAAGGTGGGTATCGAACAATGGATTTCGAGAAATTCCAATACCAGTTTCGTCCTCCTCAGTTGGATGGTTCTCCAACTCGCAAAGTCTGGGGAGTTTCCACCATGGATTTAATTCAAGCAGAGGGAAATTTTGGGGCGCAAACGCGTCAGAGGGAACTCCAACTCAGACTTACGACACCATTGGCTTGCCTCGCCTTTGCTTTGGCGGCACTGACCATTGGGATAGTAGACCCAAGAAGAGGACGATCTAATGCTTACCTCCAAGCTCTAGCCTTGATCATCATTCATTACATTTTATGGTCTTTCTCAAAGGAGCTGACCATTGGAAAAGAACCGATGAAAGCATTCGTTCTCTGGGTTCCTCCTATTATGATAGGATTATGGGGAGTGTATCAAATTCAATTGAGTCATCAAAATTGGAGAGGACCTCTAACATGGTGCTGGGAACATCTGCCTTTCAAGAATTTAAGCGACCCTGAAATATGACAAAATTTTTCATTATTCTGTTTTCAATTTTCTCATATCCTTATTTTCTCCAAGCCATTACTTTGGAGCGAGTTCAAGAACGCTACCTAAAAATGCAGAGTTTCCAAGGTAATTTCCAGCAAACTACAATTGTTGAAAGTGAAGCTAGGCAAGCAAGTGCCTCTGGAAGCATTGCATATCAACGTCCAGGAAAAATGCGCTGGGAGTACCAAGAACCAGATCCTCAGCTACTTGTAACTGATGGAGTCACTCTCTGGTTATATGATCCTTTGCTGGAAAACGTGACTATTCAGGAGTTGTCTGTTGTGACAGATGGGACTGCCCTAGCGTTCCTTCTCGGTGTTGGTGAATTGACTGATGACTTCACCCAGCGCAGGATGCAGAAATCATTACTAAGTCCTGATAAATCCTGGAAAGTTTTGGAACTGGTTCCCAACCGAGAACAAAGTGTAATCGAGTTTTTGCAGCTTGGTGTGGATAGCGAATCAGGAGATCTGGAAGCATTGCTCCTGAAGGACAACAGCGGTTCAGTAAGAATCATCGAATTTGAAGCACTGAGTTACAACGTCAAATTTTCTGATGGTTTTTTTACTTTTGAGGTTCCTCCTGGTATGGAAGTCATTCGCCCTTAGTTTTTCATACAATGGAGGATAACTAATCTTCTCCCGCAAATGATTCACATCAGGTATCAACGAATTTGGAGAGCTACTCGCTTGTTGCTCCTTTGCTTTTTCTTATTGACTCCCTTGCTCTTGACTGGCCCGTTGTGGATATGGAAGTTCTCTGATTTAAATTTGGACACCCACTGGAGTAGAAGCTCTTCAGGAGTAGTTGCTATTCCTAATGCGAAAGCAAGAGAGGATGAAGCAGTCATTCAAATCTACGGAGCAAGAGCATATAACTGGCGTGGAGCTTTTGCAGTCCATACGTGGATTGCGATCAAACAAGCTGGAGACGCCAATTTTCGCCGATATGATGTGATCGGCTGGCGACACTTTCGGGGTATGCCCGTGGTTTCTGAATCAATTGGCCTGCCAAACCGAGCATGGTTCGGGAATCCTCCAAAGCTTTACGGTCAGGTACGTGGTCAAGGAACTGAAAAATTAATTAAGAAAGTTGAGAACGCAATCGCCAGCTATCCTGCGAGTGAATTCTATCGCGTCTGGCCTGGTCCAAACAGCAATACCTTTACAGCAGATGTGCTTCGAAAAGTCCCAGAAATTCAAGTAACATTGCCTTCAACTGCTGTTGGTAAGGACTTTCCTTTGGGTTGTTGGATACAATCCACGACAGGCGGAAGCGGATTGCAGCTGACTTTATGGGGAATTTTTGGAGTTTCTATTGGATTCGAAGAGGGGCTTCGCTTTCAATGGTTTGCTCTGGAATTTGGGCTAAACCCTTGGAAAGGAGAAATTTATTGGCCAGGGATCGGGACACTGCATCTTTGGAGTTGATTTCAAACTGTGATTTGCAACTCCCTGCGATAATGATCAAACAAGGTTGATTTCGAAAGCATTCCCAGGAATCTCTCCTTGCCATCCATTACCGGCAACGCCCAGGCTCCGCTTAGTTCAAATTTATCTAGAGCTTCTTCAATAGATTCATTCGTGGAAATGATTGGTAAAGAGCGCATGATTGAACCCATGGAAACTATATTGTAGAGATGGGCATCGAATAGATAGGAGCGGATGTCATCCAAAAAAATAATTCCGATGCAACGATCAGAATCTGCCTCAAGTACCGGAAAGTAATTCCGATGAGCATTTTTAAAGACCTCAACAAACTCCCCCAAGAGGGTGCTATCTCGGACTGTTAGGAAATCGTGATCCAGTAAATCCTGAAAATCCCTAGACAGTGATCGTAACAGATGTTGGTCGGACCCTCTTTTGACAAGATCGCCTTTGAAGATCAAATTTCGAGTGTAAACAGAACCCACTTCCAAAAATGAACTTGTCACCATGGCGCTACTAGCGGTTAACATCAAGGGAAGAATCAGCGAGTATCCCCCTGTGGATTCCATGACCAGAAAAACCCCTGTCAGAGGCCCATGCATCACACCAGTCACCATTCCTGCCATACCAACCAGAGCAAATGCTGCAGGTTCAGCCACACCATCCCAGCCAGTCAATCCTAATATTAAGCCGAAAGACATACCCACCGCACTACCCAACACGAGGCTGGGAGCAAATACACCTCCTACCCCCCCGGAACCAAGAGTCACGCAACAGGCGATGAATTTCAACATGATGAATAAAAGGACCCATTCCACAGTACGCTGGTCTATCTGCGCCAAGAACTCCTGCGTGATATTATAGCCCTCACCAAGCACTGATGGATTGAGATATGCCATTCCCCCAATAATTGCACCTCCAAGAGCAGCCCTAGCCCAAGGACTACCTACTTTATGAAATTTTTTCTCCGACCAACTGAGGCTTCTGGAAAATGCAATTGAGACGAAGCCTGTCAATATCCCGAGCAAAACGCACGCAACCAAGGAAGTAGGGTCGAAGAACTCAAACTCGTGCGTGAATGTAATCTTATTGCCCATCAGGACACGACTAAACTCTGTCGCAGTCACCGCAGCGATGATCGAGGGCAATACAGTCAATACCGACCACTCCCCAAGAATGATCTCTAATGTAAAAATTAGGCCTGTCAAGGGCGCATTGAATATCGCAGCAACCGCACCTGCCACTCCGTAACCAAGTAGTAGTTTGCTGCGGCGCTCATTTGTGTTCAACCAGCGAGCAATTACAGCCCCCCAAGCAGCCCCAATACAAACTGTGGGACCTTCCAGTCCAGCGGAATTCCCGGTCCCAACAGTTAATAGGCTTCCGAAAAACCGAGAAAAAATCATTCTTTTTTTCAGATTTCTCGCGTCATGTAATACAGCATGAATCACCTCAGGAACTCCGTGTCCTGAAGGATCTCTCAACAGATTTCGAATCATGAAAACAGCTAAACCTGCTCCTAGCGCAGGCATCAGGATCTGTCCAAGGTCAGGTAGAAAGAGAATAGATTCCTGCAGGAAATGCACACCCCAGTTCAGGCTAACTGCCAAGACCCCACTACCAGCTCCAATGATCAGTGCACAAAGCATCATCACAACAGTTTCACGGGCAGAATGAGCTCGAAAATGTGACAGTCTTTCGCCCTCTCCAAGGGGCGAACTCGGTAGGAGAGTTTGAAGATCAGTGTGAAGTTTTTGTTTGAATGTAGTCCAAGAGTTCATCTTGTGCGGGTGCCTGGTGCAGAAAGTCCTCGACGCCTGCTTGCCGCAGCAGACCAGCTATTTGTGAAAGGATCTTAAGATGGTGAGAAGATTCGGCGCTGAGCAAAAGAAAAAGTATTTTAACGGGTTGTCCGTCTGGTGCGTCCCATTCGACAGCTGTGGGAAGAAAGAACACATCTACGCGAGATTGGGATTTCGAGATGGGTAGTGGATAACGAGGGTGAGGAACCGCTACTCCTTTGCCTAGAGCAGTTGATGACTGGTTTTCACGCTCCAACAGGAGTGTTCCCAATTTTTTTGGGGAGATCTTATTAAGTTTTAACTGTTCAGGCAGTTGCCGTAGAACATCATCTCGATCTTCACCAACAAGCCCATAATGAGTGCCTCCCAATTCCAAGGCAGTCATCAGATTATCTGAGACCAGATTCCCTTTTTTTCCCAATGAAGATGAACCCAAGCGGAGATGCTTGGCTTCTGCCCAGGAAATCAGTGTAGCCTGATAAATGAGCGGCTTGCCGTTCCGGATCGTACAAGGGAATTCCCCTTGCTGAATCCAGCGACGAATCGTTGTTTCTGGCACCCGGAGTAAGTTGACCACCTCCGGGATGGTAAGCATCTGAGCCATGATTTTTGACTAAATAAAAATCAACTGCAAATTGATTTCCAAATAGTAACTATTTTTCCTGTTTACTGAAAACGAAAATTAATGATCAGAATTTTTAGCAAATTCCAAAAGGCTTTCAAGATCGTCAGATTTGCTAGTACCAACCTTGCAGCAATGGTCCAAATTTGTCATGATTCATTAATTGATTTCAAGCTACTTCACTAAACTTTTAATTTCACTTGAATTTTTCATGCCTACACCATCCAGCTTGCTCAAAGAAACAAATCATCTGCACCCATTTGCAGATTTTGTCCACCGCCACATTGGGCCCAATCAAGCTCAGCAACAAGCAATGCTTCAGTTCCTTGAATTAAAATCTCTTGAGGATTTGCTAGAAAAAACCGTTCCTTATAACATTCTTCAGCAGCAAAGTAAGCTTGAACTAAACCCCGCAAGTGAAGAGCAGGCGCTGAATGAGTTGAAATTGATGATGGAGGCCAACCAACTTTGGCAGAGTTTTCTTGGTCAGGGCTACTATGGAACACACCTACCCGCCGTAATTCGTCGGAACTTGTTGGAAAATCCTGGATGGTACACCGCTTATACCCCCTACCAGGCGGAGATTGCCCAAGGAAGACTGGAAGCCCTGCTCAATTTTCAGCAGATGGTCTTGGATCTCACAGCAATGGAGGTAGCCAATGCCTCACTGCTGGATGAAGCAACTGCAGCTGCCGAAGCGATGACACTATGTAAACGCCACTCCAAGAAAAAAAGTAACCAGTTTTTTGTCGATTGCAACGTGCACTTACAGACCCTCGATCTTCTTCAGACCCGAGCAAAACCGATGAACATTCACTTGGTGGTTGGAGATCCATTAAAAATACCAAGTGGGGACTATTTTGGAGCCTTATTACAGTATCCCAATACATTTGGGGCATTTACTAATTGGTCAGAATGGATCGCGGCCATGCACCAGCAAGAAGTCGTGGTCGCTATGGCTACGGACTTGCTCAGCCTAACGCTCCTGAAACCACCAGGAGAGATGGGTGCTGATATTGTCTTTGGCAGTGCCCAACGGTTTGGGGTACCCATGGGATACGGCGGACCACATGCTGCCTTTCTGGCAACTCGTGACACCTTGAAAAGATCTTTGCCCGGAAGATTGATCGGTGTTTCTCAAGATCGGCAGGGTAAGCTTGCCTTACGCATGGCTTTGCAGACCCGTGAACAGCACATCCGCCGCGAAAAAGCCACCAGCAATATCTGTACAGCACAAGTTCTGCTCGCTGTCATCGCAGCTTTTTATGCAATTTATCATGGCCCCGAAGGTCTCAAAAAAATCGCGCGAAGGACTCATACCCTTACTGTACTACTTCGAGAAGGTCTAGATCAGGGAGGCTTTGTATCGAATGATCAGTTTTTTGATACTCTTTGCATCGATACCAAAACACAACAGCCAGAAATTCTTCAAAGGGCACATGAAGCTAAGATAAATCTTCGTCTGGTCGATGCCGGCCACCTCGGAGTCAGTCTGGACGAAACAACGACACCAGAAGATGTCAGCAAGCTTCTCAGAGTTTTTGGAGTAGAAGCGGATTTAGATGCATTACTCAGTAAAGTTAACTCTTCTGGTGTCGGCATTCCAGAAAACTTACGAAGAGAATCTGATTTCTTGAGTCATCCTGTTTTTCACCGATACCACTCCGAAACAGAATTGATGCGCTACCTCAGAAGGCTGGAGGAGAAGGATCTGGCACTGAATCGGGCCATGATTCCGTTGGGTTCCTGCACAATGAAATTGAACGCCAGCGCTGAAATGATCCCAGTGACCTGGAAAAGTGTAGGGTCTCTTCATCCATTTGTGCCCGTGGAGCAGGCGCAAGGAATGCAGAAAATGATTCATCAACTGGAAGATTGGCTAATCCAATTGACCGGTTTTGATGCCATTTCCATGCAGCCCAACTCCGGAGCTCAAGGTGAGTATGCAGGATTGCTGACAATCCGCAACTATCATATTTCTCGTGGAGAAGCACATCGTCACATCTGTCTGATTCCCAGCTCTGCCCATGGAACCAATCCAGCTAGTGCCCAGATGGCGGGAATGAGAGTATTGGTAGTCAACTGCGACTCCCAAGGAAATGTAGACGTCAATGATCTTCGCCAAAAAGCTGAAGCACACGCTGGCGAATTAGCGGCTTTGATGGTGACCTATCCTTCAACTCATGGGGTTTTTGAAGAAGAAATCTGCAGTATCTGTGAAACTATCCGAGGCTATGGTGGACAAGTCTACATGGACGGAGCTAACCTGAATGCACTGGTAGGTGTTGCCCAACCGGGTCAATTTGGGCCAGATGTGATGCACTTTAATCTGCACAAGACCTTCTGCATTCCACATGGAGGTGGGGGCCCTGGAATGGGCCCAATTGGAGTCCGTTCTCACCTAGCACCATATCTGCCGAATCACTCCATAATAGAGGTCGCCGAAAATCGAACAGGTGGGGCTGTTTCTGCTGCACCTTGGGGAAGTCCAAGCATCCTGCCAATCTCCTGGATGTACATTCGCATGATGGGGGGAGCGAACTTGCGCACCGCCTCTCAGGTTGCTATCCTAAATGCAAACTATATGGCGGAGCGACTGAGTGGTGCTTATCCAATCCTCTATCGTGGTCGCAACGGCCGCTTAGCACATGAGTGTATCCTGGACATCCGACCACTGAAGAGCAATTCTGGAATCTCTGAGGAAGACATCGCAAAGCGACTAATGGATTATGGATTTCACGCACCCACCATGTCCTGGCCTGTTGCTGGAACCTTGATGATTGAGCCTACAGAAAGTGAATCCAAAGAAGAGCTGGATCGTTTCTGTGATGCAATGCTCAAGATCCGAGAAGAAGTCCGCCAAGTGGAAGAGGGGAACTGGCCTTTGGAGGATAACCCGTTGGTCAATGCTCCGCACACTCAATTGAACCTGACCGCTGAGGTCTGGCCCCATCCTTACAGTCGAGAAATCGCAGCCTATCCCCTGCCAGGCATGCAGGTCCAAAAATTCTGGCCTACGGTCAATCGAATCGACAACGCCTTTGGAGACCGTAACCTGGTTTGCTCTTGCCCAACAGTGGAATCATACCGATGATGGAGGAAGCAGAATTTCAAACTGGTATTTTTGAGGAGATGCCTTTTGAGCAATATCAACAAGCCCGAGGGTTGAATCAGTCGACCCTCAAGCAGATTTTCCGTCCTGGGAAATATTATAACTCACACGGTGTCTTGATCGGAAATGCAGGCCACTGTCTCATGCTCGAACCTGAAAGATTTGAAAGGGATTATCAGCGACTTGCTCAAGGAATTTCGCTCAGAAAGTTAAAAAAACTGGAACCAGAGCAAGGTTCATCTAGTGAAAAATCTCATCCAATAATGCTGCCCACCAACATTTGGGATATATTGATGAATGCGCAAAATGCGGTCAATACCCATCCTAAGGCCAGTTGGATGTTGGAAAACAGTCTCAAGGAAGTCTCCCTTTTCTGGGAAGCCCCTGAGAACAGCTTGCGCTGTAAGGGCCGACTGGACTTGTTCTGTCCGGAGAAAGCCTTCATCGCGGATCTCAAATTTTCCTATCGGACCACCACAGAGGCTAATACACAGTGGCACTATGCATTTCAGGCCGCCTGGTACCGTCAGGGCATTTACCAAATCACTGGCGAATGGCTTCCTTTCTACCTGATCTTTGTAGAGCGCAACACTCCATACAGGGTGGTGGTGGCCAAATTGGAGAAAGAAACCCTCGAGGTTGGTGATCGATTGTTGCAAGAGTCTTTGGTAGAGTACCACGCATATGCGGCCCCCCCTGAATTTGACGATCTAGCTTGACCGCTAACTATTGCTGAAAATGGGACTTTGAGATTCATTCAAACCTTCATCCAAAAGACAACATGGCTTTTCTACAAATTCTGATCTTGGCTGCTATTTTAGGTTTATTTATTGGGGCTTTCACTTTGCTGCTGGCCGGCGGTGAACGGGCTGAACGTTACCCTGGATTGGCGGTCATTCCGGGGGCTCTGGTTGGATTGGACCTGGGTTTGACGTCACAGTGGGGAGAGTTTAGTCTGCTGTTGATTGGAGGATTGACAGGATATTTTCTGATGCTTGGCTTTTGGCGTGATCGTCCAGCGATCCATGGTTTGTTGCCCTTGAACAACCAAAGTGCTAACTCAGGCAACACAGTGCTCAGTGATTCAACTTCAGCAATCGATGGAAAGTTGGAAGATAAATTGGCCAACTACATCTGAAAGCTGTCTGGATCCAAGCAGTTAGCTCCCCTCTCAATGATGGTAGTGTAGCAAGATGTTTCGAGGAGCTATTTAGGAGCACTTTACCACCCCCCCTGTACTGTTTGTCCGAGGTCAGCATTTTTTTTAGATCAGGACCCACTGTCTGGGCTTCATGTAACCCACATTGACCACATTTTGAAGTCGTTTGGCCAGCAAGAATTTTCCATTCTAACATCTTTACAAATGTCAAAGCGTCATGCGTTATCAAGATTTGATGCGAAAGTCTTTGCTAGGCCTCAAGTTCTAAAAGCAAACCAGGCTCCGCAAATTGCTGGGGAACATTTTTCGTGAAGGACTGATATTGTAGAAAATTGAGACAGTTGGACAACTGGTCCCTATACCTCTTTCTATCACTAGTTTGCGTCAGCTTCAGTTCAAACAGTATCAATTGCTGAAACTGGAAATACAGCAACATAAATCAAATTTGAGACTTTTCAAAGCCTACCATATTGCCTGAAAAACCCAAGGATTCAGTCAAGCTACCGCCTTGAATATTGAACTACAGCGAAAGAATGTGCAAAATGAGCTGGATGCTCATTTCATAGATCTTCCTGATCAGGTATGTCTAATGGATGATGTGATTACTTAGGGGGCTACCCTGAACGCGATCACACATGTTCTGAAAAATTAGGTGTTACTTTTGTCGGCAGTTTGATGCTTGCTCGACGTGTATTGGATTCCTATGGCAAACATTCATGGCTTCTTCCTTTCTCTCCAATCCAATCAACCAAAGACGGCTGAGGGCTTTCAGAGCTAACCGAAGGAGCTACTGGTCACTCTGGTTCTTCCTCTTTCTCTTCTTTTTCAGCTTACTAGCGGAACTAATTTCCAATGACAAACCGCTATTGATTAGCTTTGACGGAGAGTTTTACACACCTTTTTTAGTGGAGTATTCCGAGACTCAATTTGGCGGAGAATTTGCGACCGAAGCTGAATATACTGACCCCTTTGTCAAGGATCTGATCGAAGAAAAGGGTTGGATTCTCTGGCCAATGATTCGCTACAGCTATGACACGATCAACTACAGCCTTAGTGTCCCTGCTCCAGCCCCTCCTTCCACTGAAAACTGGCTTGGAACCGACGACCAGGGACGGGACGTGATGGCGCGCTTGATCTACGGCTTTCGCATCTCGGTCCTGTTTGGACTCTGCTTGACGATCTTCAGTTCGATAATTGGGGTAGCTTTTGGGGCCCTCCAAGGCTACTACGGAGGTTGGGTCGATTTGGGTGGTCAACGCTTTATTGAGGTATGGTCTGGACTACCAGTGTTATTTTTATTGATCATCCTCTCGAGCTTCGTGGAACCCAATTTCTGGTGGCTGCTCGGCATCATGCTCCTGTTCAGTTGGATGGGACTTGTCGGGGTCGTGCGGGCAGAGTTTCTAAGGGGCCGGAATCTGGAATATGTCCGGGCCGCCCAAGCCCTTGGATTGAGCAACGCCACGATTATGCGTCGTCATATCCTTCCTAACGCAATGGTCGCTACCCTTACCTTCCTACCCTTTCTGCTCAACAACTCAATCACCACGCTGACCTCGCTCGACTTCCTGGGGTTTGGCCTCCCAGTTGGTTCACCATCTCTAGGTGAACTGCTTGCTCAGGGAAAAGCCAATATCCACGCTCCTTGGCTAGGCCTCTCCGGTTTTTTGGTATTGGCCTTGATGCTCAGCCTACTCGTATTCATCGGTGAAGGAGTGCGCGATGCCTTTGATCCACGGCATCGCGGATAATCAACCCAACTCGCTTTGCCCACAACCAAAAATTCGTAATCAATTTAAAATCACTTCTTGATTGCTGAGCTATAGTGAGCTCATTTTGTGCAGAAATCGCGAAATTTTTATGATAATCAACCGTTAGAACTTAATTTTTCAGAAGCCGTTACTATCTTAACAATTAGCAAATAATGTATTCACTATGCTTAAATCTATGACCACAACAAAACAGAGATTCCCATTTCATCTCTGTAGTTTGTGGCTAATTTTACTTTCTCTTCTATTGAGCACCTGTGCTCCGGTTCCCAAAGAGGGAGAGTTTGTAGAGAAGGCCTCCCTCACACTGACCCTTCAGCATCGCAGTTCAGAACGCAGCGCCCGTGCTGGTTCAAGTTCTCGTGCC